>CANOSP010000008.1 GCA_947569705.1 uncultured Erysipelotrichaceae bacterium | reverse complement strand
CAGGAGACAGTACGAATCTGATGTATTACATGGGAATCAGTCTATTATCCTTAAGTTTGCTATTCTTTATTGTCTATAAACGAGAAAGTGAGTAAGCACCACAAGGGCAGAGAAAATGATAGAACTCTGCTCTTTTCTTACTATAAATGAATAAAACGTTAATAAATGAAAATTGCTATCTGTACTTTATACGTAAATTATCGTATAATACACCTAAATGAATGGAGGTTTTGTAATGAAAGCAGTAGTCAGTGTATTAGGAAAAGACATGGTAGGAATTCTATCCGATGTCAGTAATGAATGTGCAAAGGCAAATGCTAATGTGTTAGAAGTAACACAAACAATTATACAAGATATGTTTGCGATGTTTATGATGATAGATATTTCTAAGCTGAATCAGCCGTTAAGTGATTTCAGCGTACATATGGAAGAAACAGGAAAGAAAAAGAATTTAGTGATTCATGTCATGCATGAGGATATTTTTCAATCCATGCATAGAATATAGGAGTGAGTAACGTGATAAATGTAAATGAAATCATGGAAACGATCAAAATGATCGATGAAGAATATTTGGATGTCAGAACAATCACCATGGGAATCTCACTAGTAGACTGTGCAGATGCGGATATTGATAAATCATGTGCGAAAATATATGATAAAATCACACGCGTAGCGAAAGATCTTGTGAAAACCGGTGAAGATATTGAGAAAGAATACGGAATTCCGATCATTAATAAGCGCATTGCGGTAACACCGATTGCGATGCTGGTCGGTGTCAGCGGCGGTGATCCGATCAAATATGCGCTTACATTAGAACGTTGTGCGCAGGCAGTCGGAGTTAATTTTATCGGCGGCTTCAGTGCATTGGTACAAAAAGGCTTTTCGGCAGGAGATGAAGCGTTAATTCAGGCAATTCCGCAGGCATTGGCACAGACTGACCACGTATGTGCAAGTGTCAATGTCGGTTCTACCAAAGCAGGCATAAATATGGATGCAGTAAAGATGCTCGGAGAAAAAGTAAAGGAAGCGGCGGAGCTGACCAAAGACAGAGATTGTATCGGTGCGGCAAAGCTTGTCGTGTTCTGTAATGCCCCTGAAGATAATCCGTTTATGGCAGGTGCGTTTCACGGCGTCGGCGAGGCTGACTGTGTCATCAATGTCGGTGTATCGGGACCGGGAGTTGTTCGATCTGCTTTAGCAAAAGCACCGAAGGATCTGCCGATGAATGAAATTGCGGATTTGATTAAACGGACCGCATTCAAAATTACCAGAATGGGACAAATGGTCGGTACGATTGCATCTAAACGATTGAATGTGCCGTTCGGCATTGTTGATTTATCTTTGGCACCGACACCGGCAATCGGTGACAGTGTAGCATATATTTTAGAAGAAATGGGTTTGGAAACTTGCGGAGCATACGGTACTACCGCATGCTTAGCGATGTTGAACGATGCCGTGAAAAAAGGCGGAGTGATGGCATCCAGCAATGTCGGCGGTCTTTCCGGTGCATTTATTCCGGTTTCCGAGGATGCCGGAATGATACATGCGGCAAGAGAAGGCGTTCTGACCTTAGAAAAGCTGGAAGCAATGACCGCAGTATGCTCGGTAGGTTTAGATATGGTTGTCTTGCCAGGAGATACGAGTGCCGAAATAATATCCGGTATTATCGCGGATGAGGCGGCAATCGGTATGGTGAATTCCAAGACGACGGCAGTACGTGCTATTCCCGCAATTGGTAAGCAAGTCGGTGATGAATTATCCTTCGGCGGATTATTAGGCAGCGGACCGGTTATGCGAGTTAATCAAGCATCCTGTTCGGTAATGATACAAAGAGGCGGTAAAATACCGGCACCGATGCAGGCATTAAAAAATTAAGAATGAAATTCTTCTGTATGATTGAAAATGTTAAGCGGTGTTCAGCCGCTTTTTTTATCGATAAAAGCGCCGAGGACAATCTGTATTTTATATATAAACCCTAATTGAATGACTTATTGAGGCGCTTGCTTTATTTATAAAAAAATGAATTTAAGTGCGTAAAAGTGTCAAAATATGGTAAAATAAACATCAGAGTTAATGAGGTGAAAAAACTTATGCTTACATTATCAAATTTATCCTTTCAGGCAGATCAACAAGAAATACTGTCAGATATAACAACAAGCTTTCCCGACGGCAGTTTTACCGTAATTACCGGACCGAACGGCGGCGGAAAATCCACACTTGCTAAATTGATTATGGGAATCGAACAGCCGACCGGCGGCTCTGTGTATTGGAACGATATTGATATTACTAATCTTTCGATTGCACAACGGGCAAAGCATAAAATTGGCTATGCCTTTCAACAGCCGCCGCGCTTTAAAGGGATGAGTGTTAAAAAGCTGTTGACGCTGGCACACGGAAAGGTGCTGAAACATGAACAGTGCTGTGAATATTTAAGCGCAGTCGGTCTTTGCGCCAATGATTATTTGAATCGTGATGTAGATCAATCGTTATCGGGCGGAGAAGTAAAGCGCATAGAAATAGCGACTTTATTAGCCAGAGATTTAGATTTAGCGATATTTGATGAACCGGAAGCAGGGATTGATTTATGGAGTTTTGCGAAGCTGGTAGAGACGTTTCAGCAGCTGCATCAAAATAAAAAAATGAGTATTTTGTTAATCTCTCATCAGGAACGAATTATGAGAATGGCTGATGAAATCGTTGTGATTGAAAACGGAAGAATTGCCAGACGCGGCGATCGTGATCAAATACTGCCGTCATTGATACAGGATTTTAACAGTTGCGAATATAAGAAGTAGGTGAACCATATGCACGAAACAGATCAGGAACTATTAGCACAGATTGCGGGAATCCGCGGTTTTCAGCCGGGTACCGCATTTAACTTGCGCCAAAACGGTGAGGGAGTGGAGCGTCATTCCACACCCAATATTCAAATTACACCGAAAAGCGATCAACCGGGAATAAATATTCATATCTCGGCACAGACAAGCGAAGAAGAAGTACACATTCCGGTGATTTTAACGAAAAGCGGTATAACCGATGTCGTTGCCAATGATTTTTACATTGAAGCAGGCGCCAAGGTGAAGATCATCGCCGGCTGCGGTATCCATAATGACGGCTGTGATACTTCTGAACATAACGGGATTCATACTTTTCATATCGGTAAAAATGCAAAGGTTACCTATATAGAGAAGCACTACGGTGAAGGAAACGGTGACGGAAAGCGAATCTTAAATCCGTCTACCGTAGTTTATATGGATGAAGGCGCTTATATGGAAATGGATTCTGCTCAAATCAAGGGAGTTGACTCTACTAAACGCAATATGCAGTGTCATTTAAAGGCAGATGCCAAATTAATGATTTCGGAACGACTGATGACGCACGGGAAACAGAACGCTGTATCTGATGTCAGTGTCTTTTTGGACGGTGAAAACAGCAGCGTGCGAATTGTTTCACGCTCTGTCGGGAAAGATGAGTCGGTTCAAGTGTTTCATCCGATCGCAGTGGGAAATGCCAGGTGTAAAGCACATATCCAATGTGATTCTATTTTGATGGATCAAGCAAAGATTTCCTCGATACCGGAAATAACCGCCAATCATGTCGATGCACAAATTGTACATGAAGCAGCGATCGGTAAAATAAACAGTGAACAGCTGATTAAGCTGGAAACTTTCGGATTAGCGGAAGAAGAGGCTGAGGCAGTCATCGTTGAAGGTTTTTTGAAATAATCGAGCTATCGATTTACTAATTACTTGCCGAAAGAGATGCCATATTCTTCCTAACGCATATGAATTTATTGAATGAAACGGCTGTTTAATGATCAAATGATATTGTTTTTATATTTCATTGATATTGAAAAAGCCTTTAAAATAAGGTTTTCTCGCTTTTATGAAAATTGTTTCATAAAATTTTCATAATTTTTTGAAAAAAGTAGTTGCATTTTTACAAAGTCATGCGTATAATATAACACATAAAAGGCGAAGAACAGAAGTAGTACTTTTGAAAACCATTGTAAAAGAGAGCTGACGGTCGGTGAGAGTCAGTCAATGAAGTAAAAAGGAACGTGTCTGGGAGCCGCACCGGCGGAGGGAAACCCGAGACGGTTGCCGTATTCCTTGCGTTAAAGGATAGAGTGCCGATAATGTTGATTATCGGAAATAAGGTGGTACCGCGAATATGTCGTCCTTTGTATTTCATACGAAGGACGTTTTTTATTGAGAGGAGAGATGATATGGTATTGCGATTTGATCGATTGGCGCCGTACCTGCCGTTTCTGTTAAACGGTATATGGCCGGTTATTATATTATCCTTAGTCGCTGCCTTCTTCGGCTGTGTGATTGGCTTTATCGCCGCATTGGCAAAGCGTAAGGGCGGAATAATCGGAAATATATTCGGAGCCTATATTGATTTCTTTCGAGGAACGCCGGCGTTTGTACAATTATACTTTGTACACATGGCATTGCCGCAGATATTGAATTTTAACTGGCCCGGCTGGTTATCCTGCGTGATTGTGTTTTCCTTAAATTCCGGTGCATACTTGGCTGAAGTAATGCGTGCCGGTATCGAAGGAATTGATAAAGGACAGATTGAAGCAGCGAAGGCTTTGGGGGTCAAAAACAAAGATATTACCCGCGATATTATAGTTCCGCAGGCGATCAGAAAAATCCTACCGGCGATGTTCAATGAATTTATCGCACTGACAAAGGAAACTTCGGTAGTATCCGTTGTCGGAATGATGGATTTGATGCGGCGCTCCAGTATCGTACAGGGAACCTTGTATATCACATTTGAGCCGCTGTTAGTAGTATTGGTCGTATATTATGCATTAAACAAAATATTGAGCTACGGCGGAAAATGTTTGGAAAGGAAGCTGAAGTATGATTAAGGTAGAGCACTTATATAAAGACTATGCCGAGAATATCAAGGTGCTTCACGATGTGAACTTCACCTTTGAGGACGGTAAGACTTATGCAATCATTGGCTCCAGCGGCGGCGGTAAATCTACCTTTATCCGATGCTTGAATATGTTAGAGAAACCGACATCGGGAACGATCACCTTGGATGATACGGTAGTAAATGATCCCAAAACCGATCTTACTAAGATTCGGGAAAAAATGGGAATGGTATTTCAGAATTTTAACTTATTTGAGCATATGATCGCAAAGAAAAACGTAGCGTATGCGCTGATGAAAGTAAAAGGAATGGATCAGGAACAAGCGAATCAAAAGGCTGTGGAAATGTTGGAAAAGGTTGGCTTGGGACATCGTATCAATTCTTATCCGCATCAATTATCGGGCGGTGAAAAACAGCGTGTCGCAATAGCCAGGGCATTGGCGATGGAGCCGGAAATTCTCTTATGTGATGAGCCGACCAGTGCACTTGACCCGGAAATGACAACAGAGGTACTGAAGGTGTTAAAAAGCCTTTCCCATACAGGTTTAACAATGATCGTCGTAACGCATGAGATGGCGTTTGCACGAGAGGTAGCGGATTATATTCTGTATATGGATCAAGGAGAGATCACCGAATGCAGTACCCCGGCAGAATTTTTTACAAATGCAAAAACAGAGAGAGCAAGACAATTTGTCGCTAATATGTTATAGGAGGAAAAGAACATGAAAAAATTATTTGCAGTAGCAGCAGCGAGTTTATTGATTTTGGCAGGATGCGGAAGCAACGACAGTGCTTCAGATGAAGGAAATGCAGGAAAGAAATTGACGGTTTTGACAAACTCCGGATATGCACCGTATGAGGTACGTAATACTGACGGTGAATTAGAGGGCTTCGATATTGAATTAACCGAAATGATCGCTAAGGAATTAGGCTATGACGGAGTGACTTGGGAAGATATTGATTTCGACGCATTAATCGGCGCCGTAAACAGCGGTAAAGGCGATATGGTTGCCGCAGGTCTATCACCTACACCGGAACGTGCAGAGGGCGCTGAATTATCCGATGTATATTACAGCTCAGAAGAAGAAACCGCAAACTTCGTTTTGACCTTAAAAGACGGAGATATTAAGAAAACAGAGGATATCAAGGATAAGAAAGTCGGTATTCAGATCGGTACGATTCAGGAATCCGCAGTTAATGCGATCAAGGATGAGTATAATTTAACAACTGATGCAAGAAAATCTTACGGTGATATGGTTCAAGAAATCAAAAATAAAAGAATTGACTTCGTCGTAGTAGAAAAAGCAATCGCTGATAAGTATGTAGAAACAAATCCTGAATTGGCTTATTTCCAATTAGAGGCGGAAGGTAATTCTACAGGTAACTGCTTCGCATTCAAAAAGGGTAATACCGAATTGAAAGATGAAGTTAATGCTGCAATCAAAAAATTACAGGAGAACGGTGAAATCGACAAGCTGGTAGCGAAATGGTTTACACCGGAAAACATGGAAGAATAATCTTTGAATGAAAAACATGAACAGGTGTCGGAACACTGATTCCCGCACCTTTTCTTTTTTTTACAAAATTCGACAGAAGTGTGATATTAAGCTTTTTCTTTTTCGGTTATATCGTATTTGCTTTTTTTGATTATTGATTTTCACTTAATTTTTTGAAAAAAATACTTTTATAATGATAATCACTCAGTTAGATGATTACGAAATAATAAAAAATAAACAGTAATATTTATTTTCTTTTAATAAAGTAATAACTCGGTTATTGAAGATAAAAGCTGTTTTTGAATTGTTTTAGCTTTTTTGTAGAAACACATGCTTTTTTTGATTTCAAGTCTTTATTTCAAAAAATTATCTTGTATAATAATAAAAAAGAGAGAGGGGTGCTGTATGAAAAAAATCTTGATCCTTTTTCTTATGATTGTATGCAGTACGCTCACAATCGCAGCGAATACGAGAGTTGAAGTGAAATTCAAAAAATGTACAGACGGCGATACTGCTCATTTTCTGATTCACGGTGCTGATATCACAGTGCGTTTCTTAGCTATTGATACTCCGGAATATACGAAAGAAAAAGAGCCGTTCGGGAAAGAAGCGAGTGAATTTACGTGTCAGGCATTAAAGAATGCGAATGTGATTGAATTGGAATACGATGACGGCAGTGATAAAAGTGATAAATACGGACGCGATTTGGCATGGGTATATGTAGACGGCGAACTGTTGCAAAAACAGCTGGTGAGTGCCGGATTGGCAGAGGTTCAATATATTTACGGAGATTATGCGTATACCGATGAACTGTATGAAGCGCAAGAGCTTGCGAAACAAAATAAGTTAAATATGTGGAGCGGAGAAAATGATGAAGCGGGGGCATTACTTGCGACGATTGTCACCGCAGTCGGTGCAGGGGCAATTTTATTATTGACGGTATTTAATGTCAAAGGGAAACAAAAGAAAATCAGAGCTGTAAAAACGTTTACAAAAACATTTACAAAGAGGTAGTCTATGGAAAAAATATATGCGACAATCGAATGTATCAAAAAAGCGTTTCCGGAAGGAATCGATCATGTGTATTCTGAATTAATCGCTTGCTTAAAAACTGATTTTACACAACAGAATTTGGCGGCACTGCTTTCATATCTTTGCGGAAAAGAACCGATTGTAATCATACGCGATATTCAAAAGGATGATAGTGAGACAAAGCCGTCGGATATTATGCAGGCATTGATTGATGCAGGCTATCACAGTGCTTAAGCAGTTTGATATGTGAAAGAACATGGGATAAAACTCATGTTTTTATTATGATAATGAAAAAACGATACCGTTTTTTTGGTATCGTTTGATGATGTATTAATCCTCACCCTTAATAATGTTCGCTATTTCCGTTCCTAATTTTGTGAGGTCAGCGAGATCATCGGTTGACGGCGTATAATTTTGGGCGAGTATCTGATCGCTTAACAGTTCAAAGCCGCACGCTGACAAACGCTCATTGATCTGTGCAGTCGTATTGCGGAACCAACCGTAGGAACCGAATCCCAATGCTTTTTTACCTTTTACATGGCAAGTGGAAAGCTTTGATAAAAAGCCGGAAATATTGCTTGCGGGCTCATTGTTATAACAGCCGCTTCCGACCAACAGTGCTTTTGCGTCAAGCAGTTCACTCATAATCAATGCGCTTGAAGTCTGTGATTCTTTAAATACCTTAACGGAAACACCGCTTTGACCGATTCCTTCAGCTAAGGCTTCCGCCATATCCTGTGTATGCTTCCAAATGCTTTCATAGACGATTACGACTTTATTCTCAGCTTTCATTGTCGCAAAATCCATATATGCTTCTAACAGCTCCTTGATATATGTACGCCATATAATTCCGTGAGACGGCGCAATCATTTGTATCGGCAGCTGTAATGCGGCAATATCATTCAGCTTTTTTTCTACGCGATCGCTGTACGGCATAACGATATTTGCATAATACTCCTTTGCCTTCGTCAAGCATTTTGTAATACCGCACTGATCGTCATACAGATCATATCCGGCAATGTGCTGACCGAACGCATCATTGGAAAACAGCACCTGCGCTTCTTTGACATAGGTCATCATATTATCAGGCCAATGAATCAACGGCATTTCAATAAAGGTCAACGTAAAGTCTCCGGTATTTATTTCGTCTAATGTTTTTACCTTATGATATTCATAGTTCTTAAAATACTGCTTTAACATGATTTGTACACCTGCATTGGATGCATAAGGCTTTGCGTTTGGATACTCGTCCATAAAACGCAGAAAGCCGCCGGAATGATCCGGTTCCGCATGTTGGACAATGATATTATCTACTTTTTGATCACCGATTACGGAGTGAATGCGCTCCAACATAATATCCATGAATTCAGCTTCTACGGTATCAATGACCGTGATTTCCTTATCAACGATTAAATAAGCATTATAAGTGGTTCCGTCCTCTATCGGAAACATATTGCCGTGGAAATGCCGGCAGTTAAAATCATGAACACCGACCCAGTACATGTGCTCGTTTATTTGAATTGCTTGTTTCATTGTGATCCTCCTTAAATTCTTACAGAATTATTGTATCCGTATTTTACCAATTTGTCTATGATAATGACCGAATCTTTTATTTCTTGCTTTCATTTTTAGTATAATGCCGTTTTAACGCTTCATACTAAGGATAAGTTTCTAAAATTATCACAGGAAGTATTTCCCAAAAAAATTTTTTGGAGTATAATATACTTAAACATAGGAGGTTTAGATACATGATAATTCAAAGTAAACGAGTTTGGGTCTTAGGACAATTTTTGGAAGCACAGCTGGAAATTGAAAACGGTATCATTGTGAATGTGCTGGGCTACGGAACGAAGCCGGTGGATGAGGATTACGGCGATAAGCGTATCGTTCCCGGGTTTATTGACATTCATACACACGGTGCATACGGCTGGGATACCAATGATGCGACCGAAGACGGTCTGCGTAATTGGATGAAGCATATTCCCGAGGAAGGCGTTACATCAATCTGTCCGACGACAATCACACAGACAGAGGAAGTGTTGACCAAAGCCGTAACAAATGTCGCAAAGGTTGTTCGTGAAGGCTATGAGGGAGCGGAAATCCTCGGTATTCATTTTGAGGGTCCTTACCTTGATATGAAATATAAGGGTGCGCAGCCTGAGCAGTGTATTGTTAAGGGTACGATTGAACAGTTTGAACGCTTCCAAAAAGCGGCAGACGGTTTAATTAAAATCATCACTATGGCAACTGAGCAGGACGATGATTTCGTATTGACAAAATATTTGGCAGAGCATGGTGTCGTTGTAAGTATCGGGCATTCCGCAGCTACTTATGAGCAGGCAAGCATGGCAGTCGCAAACGGTGCCAAAAGCATGACTCACGTATTTAACGGTATGACAGCGTTCCATCATCGTGATCCGGGACTTGTCGGTGCGGCAATGCGCTTCAGAGATACTTACGGCGAAGTGATCTGTGACGGCAATCATTCAACTCCGGCAGCCTTGAATGACTACTATACGGCAAAGGGCAGAGATTATGCGATTATGATTACCGATGCCTTAATGGTTAAGGGACTTCCTACCGGTACCAAAGTATTGTTCGGTGGTAACGAAATCGAGTTATATCCGGACGGTTCAGCCCATTTGACAAGTACCAAAGGTTTGGCAGGCTCTACCTTAAAGGTAAATGAAGGCTTAAAGGTATTAGTGGAAAAAGCATTGGTTCCTTTTGATGCCGCATTGAATTCCTGTACTTTAAATCCGGCACGCCTGTTACAGATCGATGATCGCAAGGGTAAACTCGTAGCCGGTCATGATGCGGATATTGTCGTATTAAATGATGACTATTCGGTTGAAATGACTTATGTAAAGGGTCAAAAAGCGTTTTAAAAATCAAGCTAAATAAAAGGACAGCGATGTCCTTTTTATATGGAATGATCCTTATTTATACAATAGCGTAATCTTTTTTCCCTTCACCTGAATAAATCCTTCTTCCTTTAAGTTCTTGATCTCACGAAACATTGCGGAACGATTGACTGCCAAGTAATCCGCTAAATCCTTAAAGGAGAAGGGCATAATAAAATAATTCGAGTGCGTCTTTTTCTGTTCGCTCGCAAAAAAGGCAAGCAGCTTATTTCTGATCTGTTTTTGTTCTAAGATTTTAATGCGTTCATTTTTAGTCATGAATTTTTCATTGATAATATCAAACAGATTACGCAAAAAAATATTATAATAGCTGTGGCGGCTGTTAGACGGATGAATCAGCTTATCATAATCGATCACCGCAACTTCTATATCCTCTTTTGCAATAATATGATATGTTTCAGTATTGGTAGCCGATATGCTTGTTCCGAATACACTGTTTTCTTTTAACTGCTCTAGGATTATATCATTGCCGTTATATTCAATATGAATAATTTGTGCAGAACCGTATAAAATGATTCCGATAATATTCTCATATTTGATGGTCGGAATAATTTCATCATTCTTGTGATAGGTATACGTATGTACGCCTAATAATTGGAATAATTTAACAATTTGTTGCTTACTTAAGCCTTCAAAAGGACTGTTCATTTTGATCACCTGAAACTATTTTAATAAAAAACACATAAAGTTGCAAGTGCGACTTTTTTATTTTATGCGATATGTTAAAATTGTGGCAGACGCAAATAGGAGGAAATGATATGAGAATCGTAAAAAGGGATGGTCATATAGTTGATTATAATCCGGATAAAATCAAAACGGCTATTAATAAAGCCAATTCGGAGGTACAGGCAAACAGTCAAATTTCCGATGAGAAAATTGAGGAAATTATCAGATATATTGAATCCTTAGACAAGAAAAGAATTTTAGTAGAGGATATTCAGGATATTATTGAGGAAAAGCTGATGGAATACGATAAATATCAGCTGGCGAAGAAGTATATCACTTATCGTTATACAAGAGAATTAGTCAGAAAGGCAAATACGACCGATCAGACAATTAAGGAATTGATCGAGGGTGAAAATGAATATTGGAACAATGAGAACTCCAATAAAAATGCCGAAGTAGTCACCACACAGCGTGATTATTTGGCAGGGATTACCAGTACCGATATTACCCGAAGATTCTTATTGCCGGAGGAAATCGTAAAGGCGCATGATGAAGGGATTATTCACTTTCATGACGCTGATTATTTTGCACAGAATGCACTCCATAACTGTGAGTTGATCAACTTGGAAGATATGCTTCAAAACGGTACGATTATTAACGGTGTGATGATTGAAAAGCCGCATCGCTTTTCTACGGCGGCAACGATTGCGACGCAGATTATTTTAGCCGTTTCTTCATCAAGCTATGGGGGAGCAACGATTTCGCTTTCCCACTTGGCTCCGTTTGTCAGAGACAGCTATGAGAAGTATTTAAGCAAGTATAAGGAACGTCATTTTAATGATGAGGATTGTAAAGCTTATGCGATTGAGGATACGAAAAAAGAAGTCGCAGACGGCGTTCAAACCTTTAATTATCAAGTGAATTCAATGACGAATACGAACGGACAGGCACCGTTTTTATCCGTTAATATGTATTTAGGTGAAACAGAAGAATATAAAGAAGAACTGGCTATGATTATTGAGGAATTTTTAAAGCAGCGTATTTTAGGCTTTAAAAATGAAAAGGGTGTTTATATTACACCGGCTTTCCCGAAACTGTTATATATTTTGGAAGAAGACAATGTGCATAAGGATAGTAAATATTATTACTTGACCGAATTGGCAGCGAAGTGTACGGCAAAGCGTATGGTTCCCGACTATATTTCGGAAAAGGTCATGAAGGAATTAAAGAAAAATGCATACGGAGACGGAGAGTGCTATCCGTGCATGGGCTGTCGTTCATTCTTGACTCCGGATCGATTGAAGGATGTCGGAAATATTGCAAAGGCAAAGAATTATGAAGAAGGAAAGGGTAAATACTACGGACGCTTTAATCAAGGTGTCGTGACGATCAATTTACCTGATGTGGCGCTTTCTTCTAAAAAGGATATGGATAAATTCTGGGAAATCTTTGATGAGAGACTGGAATTATGTCATAAGGCATTGCAGGTGAGACATAAGCGCTTAAGCAATGCGACAAGCGATGTAGCTCCGATTTTGTGGCAGCACGGTGCATTGGCTCGTTTAGATAAGGGCGAAAGTATTCATGATCTGTTACATGACGGGTATTCAACGATTTCCTTAGGCTATGCAGGACTTTATGAGTGTGTGAAGTATATGACAACGCATTCTCATACCGATAACGGTAAGGGCAAGGAATTTGCCTTGGCAGTGATGCAGCATTTGAATGACAAGGCGAATGAATGGAAACAGGCAGAGAATATCGATTATTCAATTTACGGTTCACCGATTGAATCAACGACATATAAATTCGCACGCTGCTTAAAGGATCGCTTCGGAATCGTGAAGGGTATTACCGATCGTGATTACATTACCAATTCCTATCATGTGCCGGTGTTTGAGGAAATCGATGCGTTCTCTAAGCTGAAATTGGAAAGTGAATTTCAGCGCTTGAGTCCGGGAGGTGCCATCTCTTATATCGAAACACCGAATTTACAGAATAATATCGATGCGGTATTACAGGTGATTTCATTTATCTATGATAATATCATGTATGCGGAATTAAATACAAAATCCGATTATTGTCAAAAATGCGGCTTTGACGGCGAAATGCAGATTGATGATGAATTGGATTGGTATTGCCCGAACTGCGGTAATCGCGATCACAATACATTGAATGTGGCGCGCAGAACCTGCGGTTATATCGGCAGTAATTTTTGGAATAAGGGAAGAACGCAGGAAATTAAGGAAAGAGTGCTGCATCTTGACAATAAAGATGCCGATGTATAACAGGGCAGCGGCACATGCGTTATAATAAAATCAGAAAAATGGATATTTCCAACGGACCGGGGGTGCGTGTATCCATCTTTATGCAAGGGTGTACCTTTCATTGTAAGGACTGCTTTAATCCGGAAACTCATGATTTCAACGGCGGCAGTGAGTTTAACGAAGCAATCATTGAACAGATTCTGTCGCTTTGTGATCAGCCTTATATTGACGGCTTATCAATTTTAGGCGGTGAACCGCTGCATCCTACGAATATTGAGGGTACAACGAGGCTTGCCAAGGCGTTTAAAGAACGCTTTCCCGATAAAAGTGTTTGGGTATGGAGCGGCTTTCTGTTCGACAAAGATTTGATGGGTCAAGAGGTTCTGCATTATATTGATGTTCTCGTTGACGGAACTTATGTGGCAGAGCTTCACAGTCCTAAATTAAAATGGAAGGGTTCCGCTAATCAGAGAGTCATTGATGTGCAAAGAAGTCTGAAGGAAAATAAGCTGATAATAACAGAATGATAGAAGTTGTATGTGATGTGCATATTCAGATTGATTCAGGTGTTGAATTCTAAGCAAACTACATAAATAAGGCAGAAAGATGAATGTTCTTTCTGTCTTTTTACTATTACAAGGATCAGACGCAAATACCTTACAGAGAATAAGATTATGTGAAGGATAAAAAATTATAATAATGATAAAATCATATTGATTACACTATGAACCGATGAAAAGAGTATACTGTCAGCGAACTAAATTCTTGTATCGGAATTATTTGTAAAGGGAAAGTCGATAAAGACGGATCATATTCATTTTTGCAGTTTGTTTGCACATTCTACATAACAATAATTAAACAGCATCGGTAAGTATAGGATTAATAACAATGCAAGTAAGATTGATCCGCCTTTGTTGCGTATCGGATAAAGAAAGCATAATAATGCAACACCTATTATTATGATTGTGATAAAGATAATTCTAAACGGCTTCATTTCAATTATTGAATATTCCTTCTTCTTATAGGCAAATATTAAAACACTGACCGCAAATACAAGGAACAGTATATCAATCGGATTCAAAATGTTTTCAATTAAAAAAAACATTGTGATTTCATTTAGGTTCTCGCTAATCTCGCCTAATAAACCTTGTTGATATATAAATCGTATAAAAATAACATTTACAAAGAAAAAAATAAGATTGTACATATGATATTTAAATGAATTGATATGCGTTAGATTGTTCATAATTTCACCTTTTTATTGAGACTAAAGAATAGTGAATCGGTTATTTCTGTCTCTTTTGAACATATGTTTCTAAGATTAACGGAAACATCTATTTTTCATAAACGATACGGTTATCTATTCCTTATACTTTCATATTATAACATATAATATTAGTGAAAGGTGATCAATCAGGAGATTCATAAGCTTAAAATTGTGATCTAAAATTTGTGATTAGCTAAGGCTAAAATATGCAGTATCAATCGCTGATTTATGTATGTATAAAAGAATATCCGTCAAAACATATTGTTACGTACAGTTGATCTTTTGCCTTAACACAGTAAAAAAATATTTTTCTGCATATACAGATGTTCTTTCTGCATATAAAATTAAGATTTATATGCAGAAAACTTGTATAAAAACGGTTTTGATGCAGGTAAATATATTTCCTTTGAAGAACAAATCAATGATTATAAAACATATTATTATGAAGCATTACGCGCTTCCTATGACAGATGAGAAAGTAATCAAAACAACTATTTTCCTTTCGTTGAAAATTTCCTCTCTACCCTTTATTTGTGCTGTAAAGAATTGGATAGTCGTTTTGCGGTGATTAACTGCAAGAAAATCACAAAGACGGAAAGAATCGAGGCAACTGTTTTAAACAGTTTAACACCGCTTTCTAAGGCTGAAATATGCAGAATGCTGCCTGATATTAGTCCTACGACGATTGAGGCGGTACTTGGCTCTATGGTGAAAAAGGGGAGATTAAAAAAATCGGCAGTTCTCGTTCTACACGCTATTTAAAGTCATAATCGCTTAATAAAAAAGAGACTGAATGAGTTCAGCCTCGTATGCATTAATGAATGGAGAAACCACCGTCAACCGGTATAATACATCCGGTCATATAGTTGCTTGCCTTTGATGCCAATAACAGCAGTAAGCCGTCTACGTCTTTATAACAGCCCCATCTGCCGGCAGGAATCTTTAACAGGATTTCATGGTCAACCTCTCCGTTTTCATCGACCTGAAGTCTTGTTCCGGTGGTCATATAGCCGAATGAAATCGCATTGACTTGAATATCTTCACTCGCAAATTCATTAGCCAGTGCCTTGGTCATCGCTTCCAATGCGCCTTTGGCGGCAGTAAACGGCAAAAAGTCATTGCTGGAGCGCTGTGCTATTACACCGGATGCATTGATGATCTTACCGCCGTGACCTTGGGCAATCATTTCTTTAATGACTGCTTGGCTTAAAAAGAAGCTTGCTTTACAGTTAATATCCATTACCGCATCGAAACATGCCTCATCAACTCGCAGCGTTCGTTCTTTGCGGACAATGCCGGCGAAATTTAACAGAATATCAATATGACCGTATACGGCTTTGCATTCCTTGATCACCTGCTCGATTACACCGGGTGTGGTTAATGATGCAGTCAATGAATGATATTTGCGCCCGCATGCCTCTACTTCTTCTTTTAAATGAGCGTCATCGCCGATGCTTACACCGAATATATCTGCACCGTTTCGTGCTAATGTTAATACACAGGCATATCCGAGTCCTTGAGAACAGCCGCTTACTAATGCCACTTTATTGCTTAAATCAAATAATTCCATGAATATTACCTCCGATAGTTCTAATGTTAGTATGAACCCGGATTGAAAGTGTAAACATGATTCACGCATATAAAAAAAATTCCCTAGAACGGGAATCTTGATTGTTTATATGTTTTTAAAATATCATAAGCAATCGGAAGCAGTATGATATAAGTAAGAAAGAATTGAATAACAAACAGAATCAAGGATGATCCGTCATTATTTATCGATCCGTAATAAAGATACGGATGCAGATATTCATATAATGAAGGGAAGATCAAATAAAGCATTTCAAAGAAATAATATCCGACGGGCAGTCCGATCAGGATTCCGACCCATATCCATTTATTGATCCAGTAGTTATTTGAGAACATCACAAATACACAAAGCATGACACTGATCATTGTAAATATCGAATATAATACATAATGATTCGGGAATGTAAAGTATACAGTAAGCCCTACTGTATAACAGAACAGGATGCATAAACTTGTGAACATTCCTCTGAGTATCTGTTTTCTTTTGTTTCTCATTTTAACACCTTCTTCTATATAATAAGAAGCATTTTTTTAGTAAAAAGTTCTAAAATTATGATTCCATAAATTTCCGCTGTGCATCTGATTTCTGCTTTTTTATTGAAATGTTGCTTAAAATCGGCACACAAGATCTATACTGTTTTAAAACGGTGTTGGAAATAACTTATCAGTATAAAAAATTATTAAAGCTTTCGGAATGAATTTATTGATGATAGCAGTGATGACTAATTATCAGAAAATGCATAATGAAACTACCGCCGATTTAAATTTATGATATAATAGATTTCGGATTAGGAATGATGCTATGACGATGATCAAAAAAGATTTCAGAAACTATATCGGAACTGCACTCGGCAATTTTTTATTTGCGTTCGGCTTAAATATTTTTATTGTACCGTTAGGGTTATACAGCGGCGGAATTATCGGTTTTGCGCAGATTATCCGTACCTTGTTAAGCGAGTATGCGGGACTGCAGCTGCCGCAGGGATTAGATATTGCCGGTATCTTAAATTTTTTAATGAATATACCGTTATTCTTATTGGCATATCGCAGTATTTCACGAAAGTTTTTTATTAAAACGGTGTTCGGAGTAATTGTGCAGACGATTTTCTTAACAATATTGACTATTCCGCAAGTACCGATTATCGAGGATGTTCTGGCTTCCTGCTTGATCGGCGGTATTATTTGCGGTGTCGGAATCGGGCTGACATTACGCAGCGGCGGATGCGGCGGCGGAATCGATATTTTAGGTGTTTATTTCAGTTTAAAGCGCTCTAATTTCAGTGTCGGTAAGCTGAGCATTGTCATAAATGCGATCGTATTCGGCTTATGTGCATTTTTATTTGAAATACCGGTAGCGATCTATTCCATTCTGTATTCTGTCATTATGGCACAGGCGATGGATAAGGTACATTACCAAAATATCAATATGACGGTGATGATCTTTACGAAAAAGGACGGAATCTCCAAACAGATTAATGAAGAAATGCGTCGCGGTGTGACATATTGGAAGGGGGCCGGTGCTTATACGCAAGAGGATACTTATGTGCTTGTAACAGCGATTTCCAAGTACGAGGTAGCTACATTAAAGCGGATTATCCATAAGATTGACCCGAAAGCCTTTGTGATTTTCCAAGAGGGTATGAGCATCAGCGGTAATTTTGAAAAGCGTTTATAATACAATAATAATTGAATGCGTATCGAGGTAAAGCGTCCGGGAGTTCTTTAAGACGGGACAGCAAAGTCCGTTTTCAGTGCCTACACGTTTTTACCTTTTTTGCATACGTTATGGAGAATGTGGAGGTATGATCATGGATATCAAAGTCATGAAATTCGGCGGAACTTCCCTGCGCAGCGAGGCAACACGAAAATATGCGTATCGCCATATCATGGAAGCTGCACAGACTTCAAAGGTTGTGGTAGTAGTATCGGCTATGGGACGATATCCGGATGCTTATGCGACCGATACACTGCTGGCTATGGGAAGTGAATTTTTAAGCAAGGAAGAGAGGGCAAAGCTTGTTTCGATCGGAGAACAGCTTTCCGCAATTAAAGTATGCAGCGAGCTTTTGGATCAAGGGGTTCGTGCATTTTCCTTAAATTTTATAGACAGCGGAATCAGAACCGATAATAATTATGAATATGCAAAAGTGATAAAACTGGATAATAAAGAAATAAAAATGAAATTAAATGAATATGATGTTATTGTAGTCGGCGGTTTTATCGGAACTTCCTATGAGCATAAGGTAACCACTTTGGGCAGAGGGGGCAGTGATTACAGTGCTGTTTTATTTGCTCATATGCTGAAATTAAAGGAAGTGGATATTTATACCGATGTCGACGGCGTATATGATCGCGATCCGAAACTGAATGAATATGCAGTTCGCTATGATCGTCTGACATACGATGAAATGTTGAATATGAAAAGTCGTGTATTACATGATCGCAGTGTGATTTTTGCGAAGAAGCATGGAATTAAAATTTATCTAAAGGGTACATTTTCCAATCATTCAGGTACGGTAATAGAAGGGTGAAAGTATGAATAATCAAGCCGGTATAATCGGGGCTTCTACATGGTTGGCGAGAGAATTGGCAAAGTGGCTGAAAAAATGGCGTTTTCCATATAATATCGTATTATTTGATGAGAATGAAGAATGCGGCAGGACTTTTGAATATCAAGATCAATATTATCCGGTTCATCGTTTGAATGATGAGCGACTTTTCACGTGTACGGTTCTGTTTGACTGTATCGGCAAAGCGGATCAGCTGATTCCGCAAGAGAAGCAGGAACAAATGTGGATTATCCGCTTATGCGGCTGTGAGAAAGTCGGTAAACTGGTGCTTCCTTCCGTGAATTTGGATCAGCTTACGATAAAGGATCACAATTTGCGTATCCCGACGGCAGCGTTTGCGATGGCAGTGATGATCTTTGCGGCACTGAAACAAAAACATACACTGCGCAAGGGCGTATTGACTTCACTTCACAGTGTAGCGGAAGTCGGCGATGAGGGCTGTAAGGATCTGATGGAGCAACTGAAAGCTTATGTTGCGGGGCAGGAGCCGGAATCGGAATTATTTCCGCTGAAAGATGCTTATCAGCATTTACCGTTGTTGTTCCAAACAATCCCGCAGACCTCTGATTTCTGTGACGGCGGAAGCAGTCAAGAGGAATTGCGCTTACAGACGTATCTTAAACAGCTGTTTGATACGGATTGCGATATATGCGCAACCTGTGTACGGGTAGCCGGACTTCGCGGATTATCGATGAGCCTAGCCTTTTTATGTGATGAGGAAGTGGATCCTGAGGCTTTAACAGATGTATTCAGTCAAGATCCCAATATGATCTGTTTTGATGATATTACTCACAATATGTATCCGATTTGTGCCGATGTCATTCATGATTATCGTATTTATATCGGCAGAATGCGCCGCAGTGATCCGCATACCTTTGCGATGTGGGCAGTATGCGATGATCTCGCACTGCGCTGTGGTATTGCGGTGAAAACAGCTTTTTATGTAATTCATAATTTTATTGAAAAAGAGTAAACGAATACGCCCGCAAGCGGGCTTTTTTAACAGTGTATTTTAACGATAAACAAAGTGTTTGATCAAATATTTTCATGACCGATACACTGTGTTGTGAAAAAACCGCACATAAGTTGTGAGTCTTAATTACAAAAATACTGTGGTATTCAGGTTATATAGGGATTTTACCTAAATATTTCCTCTTATCTTTTGCATAGAAACCAACATTTACCATTGTAAAATGACTGCTTTTTGACTATAATAAAGATGGAATGTGAGGAATAACAATGACTAGTATAATCATGGTAAAGGATTTGTTAAATGAAGAAAGAGTAAAGACTTTGGCATATGTACTGGACAATGCCGGTATCCGTCATGAAATTCGTTTATCACAAAGCGTTGTGCTTGTGGACGGCGATAATGATGTGATCAGAAAAGCCAAACAGATGATTTCCGAACATGGCTTTGAGGTGATTTAAGTCAGATGCTTTTGAGTGGTTCTTCAATGAATCACTCTTTTTTTGTTATATAAATAAATGTCAAATTATTGGAAAATTTTGAATTAAAATAATTTTTTTAGCTTATCGCAGGTTTTCTGTATTGCTTAATGCATAAATTGATAAAATGATTAAATAACATCTGTTTATAAGGGTTTTTTACCTTTTTGTTTATCAAAAAATCAGCATATTTAAAATATGAAGGACTGAAAAAATAAATTTATTTTACAATATGATATTGACATATGTAAAAATATTGAATAATATTAAAAAAAGAGGTGGAAGCCGTGAACACAAAAAAACGAAATGACGCTGAATTAATCAGATTATTGAGAATGCAGGATGAATCAGCCTTTAATGAATTGTATGACCGATACCATAAGCTTGTGTATTATATCGCATATCAGATCACAAAATGTGAAGCCGATGCGGAAGAAATCAAGCAAGAGGTCTTTTTAAAGGTGCTTCGCTATGCGATTGATATTAAGGACAGCAGTCGTTTTAAATATTGGTTGGTTTCAATTACCCATAATGAGTGCAAACGTTTGTTTCGTTCAAACAAAGATAAGGCAATGGATGATGCAAAGCTGGATCAATTAAATGTTCAAACAGAAAAACGGCGAGAATTTCTGCCTGAAGCGAATATGCATTATCGCAGTGATATGGAGGTTTTACAAGCCTGTATGTTGCGGCTGAGTGATGAACAGCGTGAAGTGATCTCTTTGAAATATTTTGCGCAGATGTCGATTGATGAGATTGCACAGCTTTTAAATGTACCTAACGGAACCGTAAAAAGTCGTTTGGCAAATGCCAAAAAGCTGTTGCGTGCCGATGTGGAAGAATACTGTCGCCGCAATGATGTTAAATTGAACTTCCGTATCAATCAGTTGGGAACTATATGTGCTGCGTGGGTAATGTGTGATAAAAAGAAGGGTATAGAGACATTTTCTTCTTTATTCAGTCATTTTCCGGTTCTTAATACAACGCTCTTTTTAAAGGCAGGGATCACCGTCAGCCTTGCGGCAAGCTTAGTGTTTGGCTCGGTGATTGTACGCGATCATTTCTTTAACTCCGATTATCAAACTTATGAAAAAGATGCGGCTTTTGACGCTAAGGATGCTTATCGGGTTTTAAAGCAATGGGCTCATTGTGAAGAGGAATTAAGTGAAAAAAGTGAAACGGAAAAGGCGGCAATGAGACCTTTATATGAGCAGTTGAAACAACAAGGAAATTTATATTATGTGCTTTTAGAGCATTATTGGAATCAGGCTTTTTAATTACTTTTAAATTTTTTTCAATAAATTTTGACCCTTTTTCGGGTATGGTGTATCTCATTGATGAATCTTTGACTGATGGAATACTGTATTTGCGTTATAAAAGCATACAAATCGAACAGTCAGTTTAACAGTGCAGTCGATGAGATTTTTATTGCCGGTATGCTTAAAATACTTCTGTTATGCTTTCATAATAGGCTTTTAGTATCATAGAAGTATTGTTTATATATCGCTGATGACTTAAAAGCTTTCTTTAGCGAAGATGAAACACTCAAAGTGATTAAAAATGCTTACTGCGACGGCATTTGAACAAAACATGTACTATGTCTCTAAGATTTTGTTCGGTGTTGACAGGTATTATAGACATAAAAGAGAAAGGAACGATGAAAGATGTGGAAAAAAGCGGCAATATCTGTATTTGCTTTAATCATTATAGCTATAACATCTGCATATGGTTATAGTTTTTATCAAATGAATGCTGCCGGATCGTATGCAGTTTCATCAAATTCAACCGGCAGAATCGGTCATTTAAAACAAGGTGATCGAATTTATATGGGAACAAAATATAACGGTATTAACTTAGAAATGCAGTTATTGAAATCAAATCCTAACAGCGATGGAAACAATGTGTGGCTTACAATGAGCAAGCATTTTGAGAATGCTGTGACTCCGTATACGTATAATGATTCAGAATGGACTAATTTTACACATAACTATTCTAAAAGTTTGTTAAAAAATTATTATGCGACATTAAATAATAATATTGTTTCAGGTAGTAAAGATGAAGCCATGATTGTAGAGCGTACTCCTTATACAACATTAGAACAAAATTCAAATGTCATTGCTCTGGACTACCTACAGCCTTATATGGCAGAGAATCGCTTTTGGTGTTTAACCATGCCGGAAACACAATTTAATGCTGATGGTATGAGCTATCAGCTGATTAACAGTCAAGAAGTGTTTTTGTTAAAATATGATCGTGATTATTGGGCAGGAAACGGTTCTGTTTCAAAACCTAATTGGATTTCTTTTATTGGTGCAACAGGTGCTGCAGCCATACAAAATGTACAAACGAAACAATTAGCATTGAGAGCGAGTGCCAAGTTGAATTTAGGTGATGTAGTTTTTGCTTTATCCACCGGCACAGGCAGTAATTATACAGCCAGTATTACGAATCCGGTTGCCAATACAACAAATATTTGGAATACAGCCGGTGATCCGATGAAAATAAGATTGTTGAATCCTGATGCTATGAACGTTGATTTTAATGATATTAAGAATGCCAACAATGATTCTGTCCAAAAAGTCATGAAAGGTTCTGTAGTTAAAATACATTATGATAACGCAACCGTAGGGAATACCAATACTATATCATTGTTATTATCAGATACATCGGGGAGTGAATTAAAATACTATGAACCATTAGAATCAGCTGCTAGTTCAGGTATTATTAGTTTTGATACCGGTAATATTCCCATCGGAAAATACCAAGCATACTTGGTGAACGAGGAGTATACCACCGATGCTGCACCGGTTTATTCTTCCCCGCTTTCAAATGCGATACCGTTTGAAATTACCAAACATAAAATCAGCTATACAAAACAGCCGCAAAGCGGAGCGAGCAGCGGAAAAGATTATGAGTTTAGTAAGAATGTGAATGCGGGACAGATAATAGGAAACATTTCAGTGAATCCTCAAGGGGTTATGCCATTAACTTATGCAATGGAATCAAACGGAGATAATTCTTATCAAAACTTTGAAATTGACGGATTAAACAGCAGTAGTGCTTCAAGCAGCACTACACTGAAAGTAAAGATAAAAAATAATGCGCCTGATTTATTGAACGGTGGATTAAAAGCAGGAACTTATAAATTTTGTGTAAGTGCTAAGGATGCAAACGGTGATCCTGCAACAACTACAGCTGATACTAAGGTTTGTACATCGTTTATGGTAGAAAAAACAGATTTATCTGTCGCATTCAATGATCCGGCACAGACAAAGAAATCAATGACAGATGCGGCAACAGCTTGGAGTGAAACAGCGACAGCGAATCCAAGTACAGGGACAAAGATAACGTATTCAAAATCAGGCGGTTATTCAGCGTTAATAGAAATAGATCCCGATACAGGAGAAATCACGTATAACGGAAACAATGCGTTTAATAAGGTGACGATACGGGCAACGGCGGATGATGATCCGAGTACAGGATTAGATAATTATAATCCGGCTTATGTAGAAAAGGAAATAGTTATCTATCGCGGAGTGAATGCGACACTGACACCTGATAGTGCTTCAAGCGACACAAGTGTTCCGACCTTTACCGCAAGTCAAACGAATGTAATGGAAAACGGAGTCATCGGAACGATTACGGGAAATGAAGGAACACCGGATATGATCGGCGGATCAACCACGACCTACAGCTATGAGCTTGTGAATGGACAGGATTCGGGAATGTTTCAGATAACGACAAGCGGGAATGTCGGAACGATCAAGGTAAAGGCAGGCTCTCAATTAGGAGTAGGAAGCTATCATTTTGTGATAAAGGTATCTGACAAATGGAGCAGTAAGGATATAGCGGTGACAGTGAATGTCGGAGTAGCGGGAGCTGAAAATCTGCAGTTTTATGAAACAAGTGCGGCAATCAATATGATCATTTCAAAAAGTGTCAAGGTAACGGATACAAATGTCGCAGTATTTGCATGTGTAAAGGGTAGTACGAATACGAATCCGGTGAAATACAAAATTAAAGATGGATCAACGAATGTAATAGAAATCAATGAAAACAGTGGAGCAGTCACAATCCACGGAGTCGGAACAGTAACGATTGTGGCAGAGAAACAAGGAGCCGCAGGACAAGCAGATGCTTATGCAGAACTAACTTTTACAGTAACGGCAGGAGCGCAAAACTTCATTTATACGGACAATGCCGGAAATGAACTTCCGAAATCGGGAAGTAATTACAGTGCCAAAAAAGAAGTTTATGATCCAAACAAGACGTTCCAATTATATACGGCAGGAAACCCAACCGGAAGCACAGTAAGCTATCAACTGAAAGCAGGAAGTCCCACTGATGTGATCTCGGTAGATGCAAGCGGTTTAGTGACGATTCTGAATGCGAGTCAAAACAGCCAAATGGGAAAGGTAATCGTACAGGCAACGAGTCATGATCCTACAGGAAATTATGCAGATAAGATAATCGAATTACCAATCAATATTGATAAAGGCACAAGAGTAATTACATTCGCAGATGATCCGATCTATGTAGTGAACGGGAGCGGAAGTGTCGCACCGGTGGTTGAAGTAGACGGCGTTGTCGATACATCAGGGGATATATTAATTGAGGTAGACAGTAACGAAGATGGCTCTATCGCATGGACGAATGACAATAAAACAATCGAATATGATTATACAGAATCAAGTCCGAAAGACATAAAGATCCATGCGACGAAGCCAATGGATCGAAACTACAAAGTAGCGGAAGCTGACGGAACGATTCATATCATGGGACCTGATGAGAATGTACTGGCAATCACAAGTCCGGGTAAGATCATGTATGGCGATCACTTTACAATCAAGAGTACACAATTCGATGCGGACAGTACGAATGTGCAATACACCTTTGAGATTGATGATACAACATATGTATCAAATCCGACGGTAAACGGTAATATCGCTGAGTTTGATGCATTGAAATACAGCGGCACAACGAAAACGACAATCACAGTGACAAGAACGGCAGACGGAGAATCACCGTTAAGTAAAAAAGTGCAAGTCACAGTATTGCCGAAAAGCATCACAATAACGATTGATGACAAAGAGAAACTTAAAGGAGAACAAAATCCACCATTAACCTATCAAGATTTTAAGAATCAATTAGTCACATGGAACGGAGTACAGGATGTAATCCAAGCCAATGATATTAAGCTAAGCACGACAGCGAAAACCAACAGTAATGCAGGGAACTATCTGATCAAGGGAGATGCGAATACTTTAAACAAGACTTATCCGAATTATAGTTTTAAGTTTAAAGAGGGAACACTCACCATTAAGGAAGAAAACATTGAAGATGACTGGTATCATTTAGAAATCAATGACGGAAATAACACTGCATATGAAGGCAAGTGGACGAATCAAGCAGTTAATATCATCAGTGATCACAATGAATATATCAACTTGTCTCTTGATCAAAGCACATGGAAACCAAACCAAGTCACAGTCACAAAAGAAGGCGAAATAAACCAAAGCTTTTGGATGAAAAAGGACAGTGGCGCAATCACAAAGGAAAAACAAGAAATCATTAAGATTGATAAAACTGCACCAAAGGTCAAAACGATAAAAGCCAAAGATACAAACAATAAGCTCCAAGATATTATCAATAAAATCAGCGGCGGCATCTTCTTTAAACCGGGAACCTCATTTGAAGTCACAACAAGTGATGCGAAAGATGACTTAAAAGTCAGCGGAACTAAGGAAATCAGCTATAAGGTATATAAGTTAGATACACTTGCTCGATCAGGTGAAGAACTGATGAAAGAGGGGAAATTGATTGTCACAAAAGAAAAAGCAAGTATTACGATCAGTGAAACAGTCGGAAAGTATAAAGTATGTGTGATACCGACAGACAACGCCGGTAATACAAATACCGAAAGCTGTCATGAAGTAGAATTGAAGAAAATTGATGTCGATGTGGACGGAGATGGGAAACCTGACTTCAATGATCCGGACGGAGATGGATGTCCTGATTTAAACATTAAATGGAAAGATCGGAATGATGAAAGTAAATGGATCGTAATTAACGGAGACAGAGATTATGATGGTATCCCCGACTTAAACATTGATAGTGACGGTGATGGAAAACCTGACTTAAATATCGATACAGACAATGATGGAAAGCCTGATCTGAATTTAGTGATTCTAAAGAAAACAGATTGGAAGCCAACGAAGTGTGTCAAAGCAGATTCTGATAACAATATTTTGGAAGAATATTGTACAGGAACAAGTGTCAAAGCAGTAATCAATATTGATACAGATGGAGATGGTATTCCAAACATCAACATTGATAATAAAGGCGATTTCAAACCACATATCAATATCTCAAAAGACGGAAAGAATCCAATCGTTAATATCGCTGTGATTCATGACTGGAAACCGAATAAGAATTATTCTTCAGGTACATTTACTTACGACAGTATTAATAAGGAAGACATCAAACCTGAATTAAATGTAGATTCAGACGGAGACGGATACCCTGATCTTAATCTTGATCTCGATAATGACGGAGTCCCTGATTTAAATGTAGATATTGATGGGGATGGCATTCCTGATATGAATATCGACGGTGACGGAGACGGCAAACCGGATGTGAATGTAGACACGAATGATGATGGTAAGCCTGACGCAAATCTCAAAGAAATAACCGAATGGAAACCGGAAAAGAATATAGACGGCGAATTCCCATTTGATACCATGATATTCGGTAACACCAAAGAACCTGAAAAGCCTGAAGAACCTGCTAAAGATGATACAACACCGAAGAATCCTGATGAACCATACACATCGGTAAAAGGTTATTATAACCCGATTACAAGTATCGGCGGGGCAAATACGGGGGATGAAACAGATATTAACTTATATGTAGGAATGATATTATGTGTACTGTATTGTCTGATCAAATATTCTCATTCTCTGAAACAATAACTTATAAAACTAATAAAGAATCAAAAAACAATTTGCTTTTTTGGTTCTTTTCATTTATTGCTTGCTTTTATACGGATAAATTGCATATCGATCGCAGTAGAATGATTGAGAAACTCAGCCGGCTGTGATACAATAACGATAACAGAAATACATACAGAACGGATAAAAGGACGGGAACAGATGGAACTTTCAACATTACGAATTTCAGATAAAAAACAAGCGCTGTTGGCGACATTGAATATTTATCATGTTCAAGATCTTTTGACCTACTATCCGTTCCGTTATGAAACTATTGAAGCACTTCCTTATGAACAATGGCAAAAAGATGATAAAGTAGCTTTATCCGGTTTGATCATTACAAGAGCGAGAGTAATTCGATTAGGCGGAAAGCGCTCAATGACGAAATTTAAGCTGTTAAATAAAGACGGTGAATTTGATATTTCATTGTTTAATCGGCCGTGGGTATCACAATTTAAACTAAACGAATCAATTACGATTATCGGTAAATATGAAGGAAAAAATCGTATTACAGCCTTGCAATATAATTTTAAGCCGCTGAAAGAACAGCTTGGCATGACACCTGTTTATAATGTAAAAGAAGGTATTACGCAGCGTGACATCAGAAGCTATATTGAAAAAGCATGGAAAGCTGTTGGTGGTGAAATCACTGATTTTGTACCTGAGGACTATCGCCGCAAATATCGTTTAATTTCACGTAAAGAAGCGATCTATTTTATCCATCATCCAAGTGATCATGAAAGTGTCAAACAGGCACTGCGTCATTTAAAATATGAAGAGTTTTTGCGTTTTCAGCTGATTATGCAGGCGATGAAGGAACAGGAAGCACATGTTGTGAAAGGACATGCGAAACAGTTTCAATCAGCGGATGTATGGGAATTAAAGAACAGCCTGTCCTTTCAGCTCACCAAGGATCAACAGACTGCAATTGAAGACATATTGACTGATTTAATGAGTGAAAAAGTCATGTATCGGATGTTGCAGGGAGATGTCGGATGCGGTAAAACACTCGTGGCTGCGTTCGGAATGTATGCATGTATATTGGCACACAAACAGGCTGCTTTAATGGCGCCGACAGAAATTTTGGCAAAGCAACATGCGAACAGCCTGCGTAAATTGTTTCAGGATTTTGATGTTCAGGTAGAGGTACTATACTCCTCGTTAAAAGCATCAGAAAAAACAGCACTGCGTAAGCGATTGGCAGAGAATGAAGTTGATATTCTTGTCGGTACTCATGCGTTGTTTCAAGAGGATGTGAAGTTCTATGATCTGGGCATGGTGGTCGCTGATGAGCAGCACCGCTTCGGTGTCGGACAGCGCCGTAAGCTGATTGAAAAAGGTGATAAGGTAGATTTTTTACTGATGAGTGCCACCCCGATTCCGAGAACTTTGGCTCTGTCTTTATACGGTGATATGGATGTATCGACGATACAGGAGCTGCCGAAGGGCAGGATGCCGATTACGACCGAGCTTGTTTCATCCTCATCCATGGGTCCGGTGCTGCCGAAGATTTTGCGCCTGATCGATGAAGGCAATCAGTGCTACGTCGTATGTCCTGCGATTGAAAAAAATGAAGAAACAAATGTGAAAAATGTCACGGAAATCTATGAAGGTATGAAG
Source organism: uncultured Erysipelotrichaceae bacterium (assembly GCA_947569705.1). Lineage (GTDB taxonomy): Bacteria > Bacillota_I > Bacilli_A > Erysipelotrichales > Erysipelotrichaceae > C-19. The sequence continues at coordinate 52,719 of CANOSP010000008.1, read as the reverse complement.
TCATCACTCGGTAAAAAGTATACGATTGCGCTGCTCCACGGTAAAATGAGCGCACAGGAAAAAGATGATGTTATGCGTGAGTTTAAAGCACAGAACATACAGATTCTTGTATCGACTACGGTGATTGAGGTCGGTGTCGATGTGCCGAGTGCTAACATTATGGTCATTTATGATGCGCATCGTTTCGGCTTGTCACAGATTCATCAGCTGCGCGGCAGAGTCGGCAGAGGGGATCAACAAGGAACATGCTTTCTGTTAAGTGCGACAAAGGAGCCGGACAGTCTGCGGCGGTTAAAAGTGCTGGAACAGACATGTGACGGTTTTGAAATTGCTCGCTATGATCTTGCGCTGCGCGGACCGGGTGATATATTGGGTACGCGGCAAAGCGGTGTGCCGGGATTTATTTTAGGCGATGTGATTCAAGATGCGAATATTTTAGAGGTGGCACGTGATGATGCATACGAGTTGTGGAAACATTTGGAGCAGTATCCGCAAGTACAAAAATATATTAATGAACAATTAAAATCAGGCGCTTATGTCGATTGATATACGCTTGATGAAAGAGAGGAAGAATACCATGGACACAATTTTTGAATGGCTGGAATCACAGTCAATCGAGTATAATAATAAACAAATGATCAAGGAAGCATTAACGCATTCGTCCTACGCAAACGAGCATCGCTGGGTCAAACGAGACAATGAGCGCTTAGAGTTTATGGGCGATGCGGTGCTGCAGCTGTGGTCATCCAAAAAACTGTTCTCCATTCGTCCTTTATTAAGCGAAGGACAAATGACGACTTTGCGCTCCCAGCTTGTATGCGAAGAAGCACTGGCTGATTATAATCGTAAGCTCGGCTTGGGAAAATATTTATTGTTAGGCGCGGGAGAAGAGCGAAACGGCGGTCGAAATCGTGATTCGCTGTTAGCGGATATGTTTGAAGCATTGTTAGGCGCATTGTTTATTGATCAAGGGATGTATGCGGTTGATATTATCTTAGAACAAGTATTGACACCCGCCATCACCTCTCCTAAAAGTGAAGCACTGATTGACTATAAGACCAAGCTTCAGGAATATGTACAGGCGGACACAAGACAAACCGTACATTATGAACTTGTTCGTATGGAAGGGCCGAGTAACTGTCCGGAATTTGAAATGAATGTGCTGTTGGAAGACATAGTGCTCGGAACAGGGATCGGTACAAGCAAAAAGCGCGCCGAACAGGCAGCGGCGAAAGCGGCATTTGAAAAAATGGTTAAATAGAAAAGTATGCAGGTTTTACCGCCTGCAATTTTTTATGTGAAATTATCCATTGTTTGAAATTGAAAATTGTTTTTTTTCTTAAGCGTTGGTAACAGTACCGTCAGACAATGTGAAAATATGGTAATTTTTAAAAAAAGAATCAATAAAATGGTAAGCTATGGTATAATAATAACTATGGAGTGATGGAATGAAAAAGTTTCATAAGATAATCATCAGCATTTGTTTTTTGACCTTATTATTGATCCAAACGATACTGCCGCAGACTTCGGCAAAAGAGGAAGAATTACAGGTTGAAAGCAAATATGTGACAATATACAGTTTAAATGAACACAGTGCAATCTATGAACAGAAAGCGCATGAACAGATGTATCCGGCTTCTTTGACTAAAATCATGACAACCTTAGTTGCCTTGGAGCATATCGATGATCTGCATAAAGAGGTAGTGTTAGGCAAGGATATTTTTGAGGGGTTGGAAAAGGAAGGTGCGAGTGTTGCCGGATATAATATCGATGATAAAGCACAGCTGATTGATTTACTATACGGTACGATGTTGCCGAGCGGCGCCGATGCGGCACGAGCGGTGGCAAAGCATGTGGCGGGCAGCGAGGAAGGCTTTGTGAAGCTGATGAATGAAAAAGCGGCGGAATTAAAGCTGGAACATACGCATTTTATGAATACGACCGGTCTTCATCACGACAACCATTATTCCACCACAGCCGATATGGCAAAAATATTAGAAACAGCATTAAAAAATAAGACCTTTTATGAAATATTTACGGCCGATGAATATACAAGTGCCGACGGGGCGATGCATTTCGATCATACGAAGCGAAGCATTATGGAAATTCTCCAATATGATCCTCAGTTGTTAATCGGCTCTAAAACCGGTTATACATTAGAGGGCGGCTTGTGCTTGGCATCGTTAATGAAGGTAGACGGCGCGGAATATATTGCGATCACCGGTTATGCAGGCAATGATTTTTCAACGATGCAGCATTATAAGGATGCCAATACGATACATAGCTTTATTCATGAACAGTTTGAAACAAAAACGGTGTATCAAGCAAATGATCCGGTTCGTATCTTACCGGTAACGTATGGGAAAGCTGATGATGTACAAAGTGTTCTGCATGATGATATTACCATGCTGGTGCGCAAAGGCGAAGAATTGGAAGAAACAATTCTTATGGATACAATTATTGCGCCGATTGATACTGAGGAAGCGATTGCGCAGCTGCAGATTTCCTCGCCGAGCATTAAGGCAAAGCATGTATATCCTTTATATGCAAAGCAGCCGGTAAAACGCAACTGGATTGATTACACGCTTCATGCATGGTGGTTCTACACCTTTGTGATTGTGTTCTCCGTTTTGACGCTGATCTTTTTTATCGGTAAGCCGCGAATTGTAAGAACCTATCGCAGAATCAAACGACGCAGATTAAGAAAAAGACAAAGGAAGGTGAGAAGATGAAAGAACATTTAATTTATTGGGCTAAAGTAAAGCCGCAGGCAGTAATTCCGAGTAAGCGTGATGAAGACGCAGGTTATGATTTATATCCGTGTTTTGACGAGGATTATATCATGATAGAACCGCATCAAGTCAAAATGATCCCGTTGGGAATCGCATCGGCGTTTTCCAAGCGCTATGTGGTGCTGTTAAAGGAACGCGGCAGTACCGGAACAAAGAATATCGCTCAGCGCAGCGGCGTGATTGACAGCGGATATCGCGGAGAGTATATGTGTCCCGTATCTAATTTGAATGCGGACCATATTCTTGTGATCGCCAAGGAACACATAAGTGAAGCACAGCTGCCGAAAGCACAGCTTCCTTATCGCATGATCCCTTATGAAAAAGCGATCTGTCAGGCTTTGATCTTAGAAGTACCGGCGCTTGTGAGTGAAGAAATCAGCTATGAGGATTTACTGGAAATTCGTTCTGAGCGCATGGATGGAAAACTGGGAAGCAGCGGAAAGTAAAAAAAGCTTGACACTGACACAATCCGTGTTATGATATAGAAGCTAAGGGAGTAGTTTGCGCAGGTCACTGCGTGGTTAAGCCAACAACCGAAAAAATTTCTGGTTTTAGCCTTAATAAACAAGACTTATGCCATACTAGGCATGAGTCTATTTTTTTTGAAGGAGTGATACTATGATCTATCTTGTTTACTTTGTTTTAGCAATATCTGTTGTATTACTGGCAATTCGTTTATCCTACTATGTGGATGTGTTAGATCGCAAAACCAATTTATCAGGTGCCTTTATCGGCGGGGTGATGTTGGCGGCGGTCACTTCATTGCCGGAATTATTCACAGCCTTAACGGCAGTGCTGGCACTGGATCGTCCGCAGCTGGTACAAGGTGATATATTCGGCAGTAATGTATTTAATCTATGCGTGATCGGTGCATTGATATTATTCACCTATCAGAGCTATCGACGATCAAGCTTAAGCAAAACACATAAATCCACCATCATTTACGGTTTAATCATGTACGCATTGGCTTTTATGGCAATGTTAAAGCCGATTGAGATCTCACTCGGTCTCTGTAATGTCAATCTTATGAGTATATTGATTCTTGCGGTTTACGGCATTAATGTGCTGTTTATGAAAAACGATGAAAGTGCGGAAAATGAAAATGAAGACAACTGTCGATTGAGCGTCGGACAGGTCATTGTTCGTTTTGTTCTGTACAGTGCGGCATTGGTATGTGTCAGTATCCTGTTGACGCATGTGACCGATCGCGTTGCCGAAGAGCTTGGACTCGGCGCTACGGTTGCCGGGGCAATTTTCTTAGGGGTGGCGACATCACTGCCGGAATTGAGCGCATCGATCAATTTGGTTCGCATGAAAAATTACAATGCGTCATTCGGCAATATTGTCGGCAGTAATTTGTTTAACTTTACGATTTTATGCTTTGCCGATCTCGTTTACAACAAAGGCAGTATTTTTATCTCAGAACCGCAGGCATTGAATCTGTTATACTTCGGTGCTGCTTCCTCACTTATGGCATACTTGATCATTCGCTTTAAGAAAAGCCGTTGGATCGTTTTGCCGTGCTGTATTTTGATTTTGGCGTCTTATGTATTAAGTATCGTCTTATCTATGTAAAATGTACATAAAAAATCACTCCTTATTGTTAATCCGTCAGTGAGTGATTATTTTTATTATAAACAGATTGAATCAGCGGCAGCTGATCGCTGACATAGTATTCCAAGCCGTAATTAAACGGGGTTCCGTTTTTCATATACGCGAGTACTGACATTAAAATGACCGGATGTTTCGGCGATATGTGCAGGGCAGCCGCAATATTATCGGGACAAAGCACAGCTTCCATACGCTGATCACCGAAGGCAAAGCTGATGCCTTTTTCCGCTAAATGATCATAGATGGATTCATTGGCAATCGCAATCGTAAGATCATCACATTGGGCATGTATATAATATTCATGGACATAAATGACTGGCTTGTCATTGATGCAGCGAATCCGTTTTACTTCTCACAGGAAATCATCTTCTTTGATCTGCAGTTTTTCGGCCAAATTTTGATTCGCCTTTATCAAAGTGATTTCGGCATTCTTAGTAGAAGGGATAAAGCCGCGGCGCAGTGCTTCCTGCTTAAAGCCGAAGCCGCATTGAAATTCACTGTAGCGCGGTTTTTGAGAAACAAAGGTTCCTCTGCCTTTTTCTTTATATAAGGTACCTTCCGCGACCAATTCATCAAATGCTTTTCTGACAGTCATTCTGGATACTTGAAACATGCGGCAGAATTCAGCTTCCGATGCGATCATTTGTCCGGGAGAATAAAGTTTATTTTGAATTCGGGTTAAAATGTATTCAATAATAGAATCTTTTTTATTTGTCATGTGTTGCCTCCGAGTGTATTATATCAATTTTTATTTGTAATGTATAGCATTTATCGTGATTAGTATTTACAACATGTATATACATGTGATATACTGGAAACAGAAAGGGTGAGGCTATGCGAATCGGTTTTGAGCAAAAGGTGATTACGCCGAAAGTGCCGTGTATGTTGGCAGGTTATGCAAAACAAAGAACTGCCGAAACTGTTCATGATGAGCTGTATGTTAAGGTAATGGTATTTGAACAGGACGAGCAGTATTATGCGTTATTGGCTTATGATTTATTGGCAGTAGATCATTTGATTATGGATGCGGTCAAGGCAAAATGCGCGGGGGAAGTGAAGATCGATCATATGTTTTTTTCTGCGATTCATACGCATTCCGGACCAGGCGGTATATTGGACAGTGAACACGGCTTTTTATGCGGTGCGAAAAGTTTGTTCGGTGAAGCGGATGATGAATATTTAAATTATGTGACAGCGCAGAGTGTTGAGGCACTCAGGCAAGCCATTCTTAAGCTTCAAGCGGGAAGTATTAAAATTGCATACGGAAGCTGTGAGGGAATCGGTTCTAATCGCAATGATCAAAAGCTTGCGGGAAATACATCGTTATGGCTTGCGGAGATATGCAGCGATGCAGGGAACGCACTTATTGTGAATTTTGCCTGTCATCCGACTGTTTTAGGTGCCGATAATCTCGCTGTAAGTGCTGATTTTTGCGGAGCCTATGCACAGGCAATGAAAGCAAAGGGATATGCGATGTGTCTCTTTTTGAACGGCAGCTGCGGCGATATTTCTTCGCGCTTTACAAGAGTCGGCAGTGATTTTCAAGAGGTCAGACGCATGGGCGATCTGCTTGCGTTATCAAGCGTATCGCTGCTTAAACAGGCAAAACCGTGGCAAGGAAATTCAATTTCCTATGCGCCGATTACTGCTTTATTGACAGCCAAACAAGCCAAGAGCGTCGATGAAGCGAAAGTGCTTTTGAAACAGCGCCGACAGCAGTTTCAGATCGCAAAAACGCAGTCACTTTCTGTCAGTGAATTGCGCTTGATTGAAAACGGTGTGGAAGGGGCAACGGCAGATTATTTGTATGCACTTCATTATGACGGTACACAGGCTTATGAAATTACTGTTGAGATGATGAAGATCGGGGAAGAGATTTTTATCGGTATCCCCGGAGAGCTGTTCAGTGAATTAAGCAATCCTTATGAGAATGAACATACTCATTTTATCAGCTATGTGAACGGCTATCAAATGTATTTTGCGAATACACATGCTTATGAACAGCAGTTTTACGAGGCTTTCAGCAGTCCGTTTGCGAAAGCGGAGAGCGAGAAGCTGATGAAGCTGATTGATCGACAAATTAAGAAATGGAGAGAGTGAAATGAATGTAGTAAAAGATTATTTGAACTTTGTACAAAATAAACTGAAAGAAGTCAGTGAATCACAGGAACAGGCACTGATGCAGGCAGCTGATTTCGTCAGTGAAAGCTGTAAGGCAGGCGGACGCTTCTATGTGTTCGGTTCGGGTCATTCCCATATGATTGCGGAAGAGCTTTATGTGCGTGCCGGCGGCTTGGCTTATGTGAAGGCAATTCTGCCCCCTGAGCTGATGCTTCATGAAATGACGAATAAAAGTACGATGCTGGAGCGTTTGGAAGGCTATGCGGCAGCGATGGTCAAGCTGTATAAGATCGAGGCAAAAGATACGATTTTAATTATCAGTAATTCGGGGCGCAATCCGGTGCCGGTTGAGATGGCATTAGAAGCCAAAAAAGTCGGTTGCCGTGTGATTGCGATGACCTCTTTGGCGCATTCAAGCGCAACGGCTTCCCGTCATTCCTGCGGTAAGCGGTTATTTGAACTTGCCGATGTGGTATTGGATAACGGCTCACCCAAAGGCGATGCCGGCTATACGATCGACGGACTGGATACACCGATCGGCGCAACCAGCGACTGTATCGGAATCGCCCTCGCCCAAGCTTTAATTACACAGGTGATTCACCAACTGGTAGAAGCAGGTGAAAATCCGCCGATTTTTAAAAGCTCCAATGTCGACGGTGCCGATGAATATAACGAAGCTTTATATGATAAATATTACGGCTATTGGAAATAATTATATAACGATTAAACATCCGATTAATCATTGAGAAAGAACTTGCTTAAAATCAAGCTTCTTTCTTTTTTTAAGGGTAAAATTATGGTAAAATGATGCGTAGACAAGAAACGAGGTAGCGCTATGGAACTAAAGCTGACAGAGGTATTGGAAAAGATCGGAACGGATGAAGCGGAACGCGCTTATTTTGAGGGTGCCGCCTTTACCGTGACCCCGCACTATCGCAAGGCCAGCAATGTGCTGGAGCTTTCCGTGCGTTTGTTGAGAGTGCTGCCCTATGAGATATGGGATCGTTTTCTTATGCGTTTTAAAAAGTTTGTTCGCTGTGAAGTGCAGTGTCAAATTATCTGTGAGCATACGGATACCAATATCTTTGAGGTATTTGATTATATTAAGCACTATGTCTCACTGCATTCAAACAGCGCTGTTTTTACCGATATAATGCCGTCATTAGAGGATACTTATATTGTCTATCGGATCTTTGAAGAAGCACAGCGCGATCAGGCGATTCAAAACAAGCATTTGTTAGTGGCATTTTTACGCGAATGCGGATTTCAGCTGAATATTTTGGTGAAGGAAGCGAAGCCGACCGTAAAGGAAACAAGTGTTCCGGCAGTAAAGACAATTTCTGTAAAAAAAGCAAATGAAGAAGCTGTGCCGGATGTACAAAGACCTAAAAAACGAGCGTCAGTCAATAAGAAATTAAAACCGTTGGATCAATATCAGCGTGTTTCTATCAGTCAAATTCAAAGTGAAATGACTTCTGTCAGTATTTGCGGAAAAATCTTTGATGCGGAGGAACGTGAAGTTCGCTCTAAGAAAAATCCCGATAAGCAATATATCATACAAAATTATTGGATCTGTGATGATGACGATGCGATGATTATGAAGCGCTTTTTAAGCCAAAAACAAGCAGAGACACTGCCCGGTATTCATAAGGGAGAAATGCTTATTGCATATGGGGATGTCGTTTATGATACATATGCGCGTGAATATGTATTTGAACCCCATCATACCGAAGAAATCGCCGAGGTGAAACGTCAGGATCATGCCGAGGAAAAGCGTGTTGAGCTGCATGTTCATACGAAATTATCCGAAATGGACGGTGTCTGTGATATTGAGGAATTTATCGAAACAGCGAACAGCTGGGGAATGGATGCGATTGCGATCAGTGATCATATGGTTGCGCAGGCTTTTCCTAAGGCACAGGCAGCGGTGGCGGCAATCAATAAGAAGCGAGATCCCGATCATCCGTTTAAAATGATTTACGGTGTTGAGTTTAATATGGTGGATCCTTATCTGCATATTGTTCGCAATGCGAATGATACGATTTTAGAAAAAGGAACCTATTGTGTATTCGACTTGGAAACGACCGGTTTATCCTCACGTTTTGATCATATTATTGAATTTGGTGCGCAAATTGTCAAGGATCGCTCCTGTGTGAAATCATTGCAGATGTTTATTAAACCGCCGGTGGAGTTGAGTGCGTTTACCACGGAGCTGACCGGGATTACCAATGAGCATGTAAAGGATGCCAAACCGTTTGCCGAGTGTGTGGATGAACTGCTTGATTTTATCGGTGACAGTATTTTAGTTGCACATAATGCGGACTTTGACTATAACTTTTTAAATGACAGCTTAATACGTGCAAATCGTGAACCGTTAAGCAACCCGGTGATCGATACATTAGATTTGGCACGCTCACTGCAAAGTGATCGTAAGGGCTATCGTCTCGGTCAAATTGCTCGAAGCTACGGAATTCGCTATGATGAAGAGGTTGCCCATCGTGCCGACTATGATGCGGAGGTATTGGCACTTACCTTTTTAAATATGTTAAATGATTTAAAGCATATTGAAACCTTGTATGATCTTCAGAATATGCAGGATTCTTCCTGTTTCAAAAAAGTGCGTAAAAAAAGTGTCGTGGTTATGGCAAAGAACATGGCAGGCTTAAAGGAACTGTTTGAGCTTGTGACGCTGTCGCATACAAAATATTTGTCCTATAATGCGAAGAATACGAATAATGTCGTTGCGGAACCGCGTATTTTGCGTCAGGAAATAGAAAAGCGCCGCTTGAACGGCAATTTATTGATCGGTTCGGGAAGTCTTAACGGCGAGGTTTTCGATATGGCGCATACGCGCGGTGAGGAACAACTGTTAGAAGTGATGCGTTTCTATGATTATATTGAGATTCAGCCGTTGGAGAATTATCGTCATTTGGTCGAGCGTGATTCTATCGGCAGTCAAGAGCGCTTAAAGGAAATCTTATCGGCAATCATTACGGCAGCCGATCGTTTGGGTAAAGTAATTGTCGCAACCGGTGATTGTCATTATGTACATCCGAAGCAGAAACAGATTCGTGATATTTATATTAATTCACAGGCAATCGGCGGTGTCCGTCATCCGCTGTATATTTATAACAGTGAAAAACGTCGTCGCTTTCAAGCACCCGATCAGCATTTTTATACGACGGAAGAAATGCTTGCGGCATTCGAATGGACGGATCGCGCGCATGAATTCGTTATTGAAAATACAAATAAAATCAAGGATCAGATCGGCTTGGTTTTGCCGGTTAAGGATCGTCTGTATCCGCCGGATATGGAAGGCTCCGATCAAAAACTGCGTGATATTTGTTATGAAACGGCACATGAGAAATACGGTGAAAAGCTTCCGGAAATCGTTGAACAGCGATTGGAAAAGGAATTGGCTTCCATTATCGGTCACGGCTTTTATGTCGTTTATTATATTTCGCATCTCTTAGTAAAGAAAAGCAACGATGACGGTTATTTGGTCGGTTCCCGTGGTTCGGTCGGTTCTTCCTTTGTCGCAACGATGTCCGGTATTACCGAGGTAAATCCGCTGGCACCGCATTATGTGTGTCCGAAATGTCATTATGTGGAATTCTTTACGGACGGCAGTGTCCCTAACGGCTTTGATTTACCGGATAAAAAATGCCCGAACTGCGGGGAGATCATCCGCGGTGACGGACATGATATTCCGTTTGAAACCTTTCTCGGATTTGAGGGCGACAAGGTCCCTGATATTGACTTGAACTTCTCCGGTGATTATCAGCCGAATGCGCACGCCTACACCAAAGAGGTATTCGGTGAGGATCATGTGTTTCGTGCCGGTACGATCGGTACCGTAGCGAAGGAAACCGCCTTCGGATATGTTAAAGGCTTTGAAGAAGAAATGGGCTTAGAAGGCACGGTAAGAAGAGCGCAGGAACTGCGTTTGGCGAAGGGCTGCGAGGGTGTTAAACGTACGACCGGTCAGCATCCGGGCGGCATTATCGTCGTTCCGCTGGATTTGGACGTGCATGATTTTACGCCGGTTCAATATCCTGCCAACAACCCCTTCGCGGAATGGAAAACCACACACTTTGACTTCCATCAGATTCATGATAATGTATTGAAGTTTGATATCTTGGGTCATGTCGATCCGACCGCGATGAAAATGTTGGAGCATTTAAGCGGTATTGATGTGACAACAATTCCGATGAACGATCCGGCTACGATGAGTATCTTCTCCGGTGTTGACGCATTAATGATCGATACCACGAAAAATACCGAAGAAACCGGAGCGGCCGGCTTACCGGAATTCGGCACACCGTTTGTGCGCGGAATTTTGAAGCTGACGCATCCGACTACCTTTGATGAATTACTGAAAATTTCCGGATTGAGTCACGGTACCGATGTATGGCTCGGCAATGCGAAAGATTTGATTGATGAGGGCATCTGTACCTTGAAAAGCGTAATCGGTTGTCGTGATGATATTATGGTCTATCTGCTTCATAAGGGATTAAAGCCGAAGCTTGCCTTTACGATTATGGAATCCGTTCGTAAAGGAAAAGGATTAAAGGAAGAATGGATTCCGGAAATGAAGGAGAACGGTGTTGAGGATTGGTATATCGAATCCTGTAAGAAAATCAAGTATATGTTCCCAAAAGCACATGCGGTTGCTTATGTGATGATGGCAATTCGCATCGCATGGTTTAAGGTACATCATCCGATTTATTATTATGCGATGTTTTTCTCGATTCGCTGTGATGCGTATGATATTGAAACAATGATTCGAGGGGAAGCGGCAATCAGAGAAAAGATGAATGACATCAATCGCCGCATCAACGATCCGCAGTTAAAAAATGATGTGACCAAGAAAGATCGAGATATTTACAATACTTTAGAGCTTGCTTTAGAGATGGTGCTGCGCGGCTATCGCTTTGCCAATATTGATATAATGCGTTCCCATGCGACGGATTTCATTCCCGATGAAAACGATAAAAATGTGTTGATTCCGCCCTTTACCAGTATTGACGGCTTGGGTGAATCGGTTGCGGTCACGATCAGTGAAGCACGTAAAAACGGCGCATTTTTATCCAAAGAAGATTTACAAATGCGTACGGCACTCAGTCAAACGCTTGTGAAAAAACTTGATTCCATGAATGTTTTAAAGGGAATGCAGGATGAAAATCAAATGAGTTTATTCGGTGATTTGTTTTAAATCATATATGTCTTTTTAAATATCTTTTTATATCTTCACAAAGCCTTATTTTATCGGATTTACGGGTACTTTATATTTGCGGAAAGCCTCACTGTCGGACCTGTTTTCTTATTTTTCTCCTATCAATTGTGTAAATGCAATTACACAATAAGATGTTGAACCTCTGATTTTGTGGCATCTATGAACGCATGAGCGTCTGAATCATTGTGATACTAATATTTAATATCCAATGATATACTGAATCTTTTCCGGCTTCCTTAAGCTTACTTGCCGCCCTTGTGCAGGATGTCTGGCGCTGCGTGTGTGGCGTGTTATGTGGCAAGCGATTGTCCTTATGGCTCTTGTTGTAGTACAGTACTAAAAAATAAAGTGCCATAATCAATCGCAATTTTAGGATTGCCGATTGTATTCTGTTACCTGTACTTTTTTAACTGGTGGTCAATAATCATAGCTTCATTCTTGAAATCAATATCGGCTACTGTCAGTCCGAACAGGGCGGAGATAGAAGTTCTGACTTTAACCGTATCAGTAGATCATCATAATACGTGAAATACGTCATCCATTTTGATGAATGACAGTAAGGCTTGCTCCTGATCCTCTGTCAATGCGACTTTTTCTTTGGTTTCATTTTCTATGATATCATTCAATTTGAAATCAAAAGTTTTTTTCTCGTTTTCCGGTAGATGTCAATCTAAGCACACCCATATTTGACGTTTTCAAATGTGTCCACATATTTAAATAAAGATTTTCTGTCTTTTTTCTTTCATGATGTCTGCTCCTTTCCTTGTTGAAAAGCCTTGATATGATTTTTGATCATCATAGCACACACAAGACTCGCAGGTGTGCCGGCAGTTCTATGATGCTTTGTCTTTTAACAAGCACCATTTCAAAAGATATTAATATCTATAAGTTTAATCAGGTAGAATTTACCTTTTGAATGCTTTTGTATTTCATTCTAATGTGCTTATTCAATTGTTACGAGAAATGATGAGAACGAGCAGCCTTTTTCCTCTTGTGAGTAGATACTGCTAAGATAATAAGGACAACTGTATATAGAGAGCACAAAATGTTTTAAAAAAGTATATTTAATCTTGACATTCAATACTACTTTGTTATAATAAGAACTGCACGGAGGGCAAATCATTCATATAAGAAATGATGAGCTGGACAAGGCGACAGATTGAAATATCTGTTTCTTGTCCAGCTATTTTTTTGGAAAAGGAGAGAAGCAATATGAATTTCTTACATGGAGAAATCCGACCACTCTATTTTAAGTATTTGGCTGCTGCATTTGGAAGTGCGTTAATTACTTCTGTTTATTCTATCGTAGATATGGCTATGGTAGGGAAATATCATGGTCCGGACGGAACAGCAGCACTTGCGGTTGTAGCACCTATTTGGAATATCATATTTAGTTTAGGTCTGCTTATGGGAATTGGCGGTTCTGTTATTTTCAGTACATTAAAGGGAAAAGCAGATAAAAAAACTGAAAACGAGAATGAATATTTTTCGGCTGCGGTAATGGGTGCAATTATCTTATCTATCATTACATGGATAGTCATTGTATGTTTTGATAGAGAATTACTGATATTTTTCGGTGCAGAAGAAAGGTTATTATCTCTGGCTGAAACTTATATTATTCCAATAAAATTTGTAGTTCCATGCTTTTTGTTCGTTCAAATGTTGGCTGCTTTTTTGAGAAATGACAAAAACCCGACACTTGCAACTGTTGGTGTTTTATTTGGCGGAATATTTAATATATTTGGCGACTATATTTTTGTTTTCGTTCTTGATATGGGAATTTTCGGGGCCGGCTTAGCAACTGCTATCGGTTCAATCATATCATGTATTGTTATGCTAATACATTTTGGAACGAAAAGAAATTCCTTAGCTTTGGTAAAGCCAACCAAAGTATTTCATAAATTAATAGAAATATCCATCACAGGTTTTTCAACATTCTTTATTGATGTTGCCATGGGGATTTTAACAATTTTATTCAACAGACAGATCATGAAATACCTTGGTACAAATGCCCTTTCTGTTTATGGGATTATTGTAAATGTCAGTACTTTCGTTCAATGTTGTGCTTATAGTGTAGGGCAGGCTTCGCAACCTATTATATCTGTTAATTATGGTGCGAAATTTGGCAACAGAATAAAAGAAACATTGAAATATTCAATCTATTCAGTAATGTTTTTTAGCCTTTTGTGGACGTTGTTATCACTGTTAGTTCCGAATATGTTTGTACGAATATTTATGACACCGACGAAAGATATTTTGAAAATAGCTCCGGCAATAATAAGGTGCTATGGGCTTTCATTTCTTTTGTTGCCGATAAATATATTTTCTACTTATTATTTTCAGGCATTATTAAAGCCGAAAGCGTCATTTATTGTTTCGGTATCCAGAGGATTAGTGATAAGTGGTATTTTGATTTTCATACTGCCATTAACAAATGACAACAATCTATGGCTTACAATGCCTTTTACAGAAGTGTTAGTTGCGATTTTTGCTGTTGTTACTATGATTCGATACACAAAAAGATTACCCGTAGAGAAAGAATATATCCATGTATAAATTTATAACTATTAAAGAGAGTTTGGAATTAGCAGCAAAATCATCATGTATCATCGGACGTTGTTATGATTATATATTATATGGATCCTTCGAAATTTTTTATCTATGCCGGTGTAGAATGCAAAATGAAACGCTATATGAAGAATTAAAAGGTCAAATTCATACAGAAATGATGAATGAAATTTTGAAATTTGAAGTCAGAGTGATGTAATCGTATTGAATGAGCACGAGAGATACACAGATATTTTGTATTATCTCCCCTGCTGACTTTAAATCATATCAAAATGCATTTAATCGTGTTTAGAGTGTTTTACTATACTTTAAATGTTCTAAAGCATAGCGTTTATTTCGATAATCAGAAATTAGATATAAAAATTATTGCTCAATATAAAGTCGTTTTAATGTCTTATGATGTTAAAACGATTTTTTTGTCAAAACATTGCAGTGCAATATTCTGTTATAATTACCAATAATTTTATAGTATTTTCTTATTATAATAAATATGAATAAAAAGAGAAGGAGAAAGCAGATGGGCGAAAAACTAAAAAAGGTATTATTATCGGTGTTGTCGTTATCTATGTTTATTACGACATGGGAATTAAGCGCGTTGAATGCTTTGGCAAGTGAAGCTGAGTATGAAATCTATCCGCTTCCGCAGGCCATTACATATTCCGGCGGCGATTTCGTGATTTCCAAAGAGATCAATGTGGTATATGATGATACAATCGATGATGTTACCAAAAATCGATTAACGGAGATTGTGGATGCAAAAGGCATCACAATGAGTGTATCAGATGAGGTAAAGGCAAATGTAACCAATGTTTTAGTGGGAACAAACGGTTCCGACGGTTATGTAGATCATTATTTCGATGAAAATATTACACATGATGAAGCATTTTTTGATAAAATGGATTCTCATATAGTTTCAATAGACAATAAGACGATTGCGATTCTCGGTAAAAATACCGATGCATCGTTTTACGGTTTGACCTCATTAAAGCATATTTTAAATCAGATTGAGGGCAGAACCATTCGCAATTTAAGAATTGATGATTTTGCCTCTACAAAAACGAGAGGCTTTATCGAAGGATACTACGGTATTCCTTGGAGTGATGAGGATCGTATCTCCTTGATGCAATTCGGCGGTGAATTTAAGATGAATGCTTATATCTTTGCGCCGAAGGACGATGCTTATCACAGCGGCAGATGGCGTGACCCGTATCCGGCGGAGCGACTTGCGGAAATGAAGAAAATGGTCGATGCCGGGATTGACAGCAAATGTCGTTTTGTATGGACAATCCATCCGTTTATGAGCAACGGTATCACGGAAAGTACCTTTGAAGCCGATATTGCAAAGATCATCACAAAGTTTGAACAGCTTTACGGAATCGGTGTTCGTCAATTCGGTGTATTAGGAGATGATTCCGGAGATTTGCCTCGTTCAGTCGTTATCCGTGTAATGGAACGCTTACAAGAGTGGGTAGATTCAAAAGGCGATGTACATAATTTAGTGTTCTGTCCTGCCGGTTATAACAACGCTTGGTGGAAAGAGGGCGAATTAGACGATTATGACCAAGGCTTCCATGAGGATATTCAGATTTTCTGGACCGGTGAAGCTGTTTGTCAGCCGATTGAGCAAAGAACTTTGGATAACTTTAAAACAAAAGATCTGCCTGCCGGCGCAAATCCGCGCAGAAGCCCGCTGTTTTGGTTGAATTGGCCGGTAAATGATATTAATATGAAGCGTTTGATGATGGGAAAAGGTTCTTTACTTCATACTGACGTGAATGTTGAAGATTTAGAGGGCGTTGTTACCAACCCGATGCAGGAAGCGGAAGCAAGCAAAGTAGCGTTATTTGCGATCGCTGACTATGCATGGAATGTAAAGGCATTTAATGATGATAAAAGTTGGAAGGATTCTTTTAAATATATTGACGGTGATGCGGATGAAGCATTATATGAGATGGCAAAACATCTCAGTGATCCTGCGCCTAACGGGCATGGCTTAAACTTAGCTGAATCTGAGGAATTAAAGCCATTCTTAGATGATTTCAGAACTGCCTTTGATAACGGTGATTCAGTGATTGAAAAGGGCAATGCTTTAATCGGTGAGTTTGAAAAGATTATTAAGGCATGCGATGATTTTGATAAACTATCTAAAAATGAAGCCTTTAAGGAAGAAATCAATTCATGGCGTTTATCATTAAAGGAAATCAGTGAAGCAAACATTGAATTGATACAAAGTGCAATTGCTTTGGAAAATAATCAAAATGATGAAGCAGTCAGTCACTATACATCAGGTGTAGCGAAAATTGAGGCGTCTAAAAATCATATTCGTTATAAAATACACGATGAGATCGATGTTGCGGAAGCAGGCGCGAAGCGCATCATTCCGTTCGCCGAATATTTAAACAGCGAGCTGTCTCTTTCCGTCGGTAGTATCCTTGATCCGAGCAAGGTAAGTGCTAAGGTAATTACAAATCGTACCGATACCCCTTCGGGCAGTTTAGATAATCTTTTAGATAATAATGAGAGTACCGAGGTTATCTGGAAAAATCCAAACAGTGCTGAAACGGGAACTTATATCGGTGTAATGTATAATCAAGTTATCGATATCCATGATATTGTCTTTAAGATGGCGCACGGAGGCAATCTTCGTGATACGTTTGAATCGGCAAAGCTGCAGTACACTGCGGACGGTAAGACATGGACAGATATTGCCGGCAGTGAATATTCGGATACAAGAGCTTTGGTACAATTAGAAGGCTTGAATTTAAAGGCAAAGGGTGTGAGAATTATCGCTACGGCCGATAAGACCAATATGTGGCTCGGCTGCAGAGATATCGTGATCAACGGTTTAGATGAAGGAACCCCGATTATCAAGGGTACTCCGTTCATTGAAAACATGGTTTTGTATTCCGGTGATAATTTAGATGCACTGGTGGACGGCAACACTACGACCGGTTTAGATTTTCTTGATTCAAAGACTCCGAGCAATGTTGATGAAATTCATAAAGACGCTGCAGTCGGTTTAGAATTCGATTCCGCACAGCCGCTGGGTCTGTTAAAGCTATATCAGGCGAGCGGTGATAAGGTAACTAACGCAGCGATTGAATATCGTGTTGACGGGACATGGAAAACCTTTAAAGAGATGTCAAACATGGGGGCAGAAGTGGTTGTAAACCTTAAAGGCACTCAGGCAGATGCCGTTCGCATCAGAAATCTTGATGAAAATACAAATAAATGGTGGCATATCAATGAAATCAAAGCAGAGGAATATGTCGGAGCATTTAGTGTAACACCTATGTTCAGTTCTGATAAAATGGTAATCAGAAGCGGTTCTCTCGATAAAATTATTGACGGCAGTACATCTACGAATGCCAGCTTTGCAAATTCTGCCGACAGCTCAGATCCGGATAAGGATAACACATTAGCGGATACTTGGGTCGGAGTAGAATTTGATGATACGATTGAGGTTGGTAATGTCCATATTTCTCACGGTAACGGCAGTAAGGATAAGATTAATAAAGGCGTAATTGAATATCGAATTAACGGGGAATGGAAAACATTCCAAACACTGGACAGTATTCCGTTTGAATTGGATGTAAATTTGAACGGAACAAACGCTGATGCGGTTCGTATACGCAATACCGAGAAGCTAAACGGATGGTGGCAATTCAATGAAATCACTGTAGATAGATTTGACGGTGAAATTGATGATTCCGTACCGATTACAAAAACCATTATTAAAACATCTACATTCGGAATTTGGAGCGGTAATGAGTCTGAATTGTTGGATGGTAATGATTCTACCGGTGTTTGGTATCAGTTAAGCGGTAATAAGGCGCTGGTCGGTGACTTTATCGGTTTGGATTTAGGCAGAGTTGCACATTTAAAATCATTCCACGCGGCAGTCGGTATTGACGGCGGCGATAAATGGGAAAAATATGACTTGGAATATTCCGAGGATAATGTCAATTGGGCAACCTTTAAATCTTATAACGGCGTATCAAGCGGACAGGATATCATTGATGAAGATTTAACGGGAATACGCGCTCGTTATGTACGCTTGGTAAATAAACAAGAAAAAGGCAGTTGGCTGAAAATCGGTGAAATTAACGTAGAGGAAAATACAAGTGTTCCGACCAATAAATACACATATACAAATGTAACTGCTTTAAATTCATTACAGGGTACTCATACCATGGAACAGATGACACTGTTGCCGTATTCCGATATTACTTTAGCGACAGGTGAATACATCGGAGTGAAGCTGGAGCGCTTAAAGGATTTAACCACACTGGATGTCGATGTTGCATCAGGCTTAACCTTACAGATTTCTGAGAACGGCGTTATATGGACAGCGGTGACAGATCAAAATCATGTGGATAATGCCCGCTATATTCGTTTAATCAATAACGGTTCAAGTGATGTTACATTTAATTTAACGAAGTTTATCGTGAATTCAAATGAAATTTATGAATTAAAGTTAAGTGAAGCAAGCGGCTTTACTGTTTCAGGCGATAAAAACCTGTTTGACAAGAATCGCACTTCTGAAACGGTATTCCAAGGCAGTCAAACTGCAGGAAGATTTGTAACGTATGATCTCGGTCAAGTAATCGATTTAAATACCTTTAAAGTAGTTTCCAGAGACAGTAATACGGATTTCCCTCGTCATGCGAAAATTTCCGTATCAGAAGACGGCACCGCATGGAAGCAAATCATGACTATCGGTAATCAGGACGGAACAGCGAATCCGGGTGAAGCGGAAAACACAGATACGATTCAAGATGTATTGCCGCTGCATGAAATCTCATATAATGCGAAGGAAGCAGTAAATTTAAATGTGAAAGCTCGTTATATCAAGTTTGAAATTACAAAGACGAAGGTCGGAGCCGATAAATGGGTAAGATTCACCGAATTTGAGTTGAATAATAATCAAACATTGGCTACTACGACCGATCCGACAGTGACGGCTACAGTGACTGCTCAGGATGGATACAATGCTTTGAACGTAGCAGACGGTAATACGGCAACAGCGTTTAAGCCGATTGCAAATAGAGCCGGTTCATTGTTATATAAAGTAACTGACACTACAAACAGAAATAAAATCACTGTTTTACAGTCTCCCTCCTCCGTATCAGGCGCGAAGATATATGCCGAAGTAGTCGGAAGCACAAGAGCCGTTTCACAGTGGATGGAGCTTGGAAGCTTAAATACAACCTTGTGTGAATATACTTTGCCTGAATCAGTGAAGCATTTACTGGCTGTAAAAATTGAATGGACTGCAGATCAAGAGGTTGCGATCCAAGAAATCTTAATTAATAAGGTTGCTTATGCGAATGTGGATAAAACACGCCTGAATGATTTGATCCGCTCTGCCAAGGCAGCCGCTACAGATACATGGACAACTGACAGTAAAGAAAATTTAAGGACTGTATTAGAATATGCGGAAGCAACCTACGCAAATGACTTTGTTTCCGAATCAGTTGTAAATTCAGCGATAAGCAAGCTTGATAAGGCTTTGAATCAGCCGGAACTAAAGGGTGATTTAAGTGCTGTTCGTACATTATTGAACGAATTAAAGGCAGTTAAAAATGATGACAGTGTTTATGTTAAATCAACCTTTATGAAACTGCAGAATGCAATTCAATATGCAGAGAATGAAATCGAGGAAGCCGATAATATCAGTGAAGCTGATGTTGACATGCTTGTTGAATCCTTGGAAAATGCGCGTGCACAATTAGTATTCAGCGCAATTCCTAAGGAAAACCTTATTTCTGCGATTGAAGAAATAAGCTATGAATTGAGTTTGTTTGATGAAACACTTTACCCTGCTGAAATATTGCAGCAGCTGAAGGATGAGCTGAAAAATGCGCAAGATATGGTCAATGCTTCAACTGCAACTCCGTTAGAATATGCTAAACAAAATAAAGTGTTAACAGAGGCTTATCAATTAGCCGATTATGCAAAAGATTTAAAGGCAAGCATTGATAAGTATGATGTGATTACGGCAGATTCTTTTACAGAGTCAACCTATGCGGCATTCGCTGAAAAATTAGCGGCTGCGAAGGAATTGTTAAAGACACCTACAGACAGTGAAGCTATACAGGAAGCATTAGAAGCATTAGAGGAAGCTTATGAGAATCTGGTATTTGAGCTGAATTCCATAACGACTCAGCTGAATAAATTTGAAACAGATATACTCGGTAAGAAAACTGATTATACGACGGATTCTATTAATCCGTTTGAAGTAATCGTCAAAGAAGTGAAAAAAGATTTAGGTGATGTTGATGTTGATAAGACCGAGTTGCAAGCGAAGCTGAAGGAAATGATGAATCGATATGCCGGTTTAGTAAGCGTTAAGGTGCTGAATGCCGAATTAAAAGCATTTGATAAGCTTGATCCGCAGCGTTATACAGCGGATAGTTATGCAGCTTATGAAGCAGTTTATAAAGGATTGGATATTGACAAACTGAAAGAGAGCGGTACTCAAGAAGAAGTCGATAAAGCTGCTTCCGATTTGTCAGCGGCGAGATCAGCGCTTGTTGAAGTCGCAACACCGAAAGAAGTGGCAGCGTTGATTGAGCGTCTGGAAGCTGTGAAAGCGGATGATTACACAACCGAAAGTTATCAAAAGATTAGCGAAGTATTGACTCAAGCTAATTCTAAGGATACTTGGCTGAAAGAAGAGTTTATTGAGCTTAATGAAGCAGCAGATGATGCGATCTTGGGATTAATCGATATTTCTGAATTGAATAAATTATTGAATATGAATATCGACGCAAGTTTGTATACCGAGGAATCTTATCTGGCGTTATCAGAACTGTTGGAACAGGCTAAGGCGCTGAAAGAAAATGGTACAACAGAAGAAATCGCTGCGATGATGGCTGAAATTAATCAAGCAGTTGATAATTTAGTGCCTACTGCAGATCATAAGGATAATCTTGAAGCAGCGTTGAAAGAGGCAAAAGCAATTGATATGAGCAAGTATACCGAAGAAACTGCAGCTGAATTAGGAAAGGCTATTGCGGAGGTTGAAAGAGTATTGGCAGATGATCATGCGACCTTGAAAGAAATCAACAGTGCTTTGGAAGCGTTACAGAATGCCATAGCGGGTCTTAAAGAAAAAGCGGATGATACAAATCCGCCGACTGATCCGGATCAGCCTGAAAATCCGGATAAACCGTCTAAACCTACCGACCCTGAAGATCCTGATCAACCGTCTAAACCGACAGATCCGTCAAAACCGGCAGATCCAAAACCGGAACAGCCGATTAAACCTTCTAAACCGATCCAGCCAAATCAACCGATTGTTTCTGATCAAAATCAAACAGTAAAACCGGGCGTCGGCTTAACACCGAATACCGGTGATACGACGATGTTCACAGGCTATGCATGGATTACGCTTTGCGCAGGTATTATTGTAATCGCAGCCTATAAGAAACGTCAAAGTAAAGCGAAATAATTGTAATCGGTTATAAGTATTTGTATCTTAAGCAGACAGAATCGTGAAAGCGACTGTCTGCTTTTTTTAGTATAATGAAAGAAACAAGTATAATTGAAATAATTTAGCAGTTGTTAAAGAATGAAATAGTAGGAAAGAACAATCATGTCGAAGCTTTAACGGACAAAAAAAGAGTACTGCATACATATACAGCATACAGCACTTTTTGTTTTTTATTGAAATTAATTTACTGAAGTAAACAACTGTTCATAGGTAGGAACAGGATAATTTTCAGCACTGATGCTTTCTTCAATCGCATCAATAACAATACGTAATTCCTGCATCAGTTTTACAACATGATCATTCATAAAAAATGCTTTTTCTTTAATATCATCATAAGTCTTACGATTGAAAAACGCATCTTTTAATTTATGATATTGAACATCAAATTGATCCAGTAATGATGTTAAACGATCAATTTTACGCTCATAGAAAGCATTTGCTTTGCCGAGTGAGTTAAGGCCGTCGCTGTAAAATTTAATTTCTTTTATTAAAGCAGGAAGTAATACTTTTTTTGATAAATCTAACAGTACCATTGCTTCAATTTTAATATCCTTAATGACTTCATCATATAAAATATTCGTACGAGCTGTTAATTCATTGAAATTATATACATTGTTTCGCTCAAACATAGCAACTGCTTTTTCATCAATCAAAGCATCAATTGAATGTACATAGGTGCTGATATTCGGTAATCCGCGTTCTTGTGCTTCTTGGATCCATTCTTCGCTGTAGCCGTCTTTTGAAAACAAAATGCGGTTATGCTTACGCAAGATGCGTTTACAAATTGCCAAAGAGTGATTGCGAATATCTTCGATGTATTTTAATGGTGCCAATTCATCGGCGATCTTGCATAATACATCAGCAACGATCGTATTCAATACAATATTGGTTGTGGCGGCTGAACGTGATGAGCCGACCATACGAAATTCAAATTTATTACCGGTAAAAGCAAACGGTGAGGTGCGGTTGCGATCACTTGTATCCTTCGGAACATAAGCGAGATTGCCGATTTCAAACGGTGTGGTATTGACCTCGATATCCAGCTGATCATCGCCTTTTTCCAAGCGCTTTAAGATTTCCTCTAAGTAGCTTCCCATACAGATACTGATAATGGCAGGGGGGGCTTCATCGGCACCTAAGCGATAATCATTGCCGTAGCATGAGCTTGCCATGCGCAGCAATTCGGGATAAGTATCGACTGCCTGTATTACGGCGCAAACAAACAGTAGGAAACGGATATTTTCATGCGGGCGATCTCCCGGCTCCAGCAAATTCTGTCCGTCATCGCAGACCAAGGACCAGTTGTTATGCTTTCCGCTGCCGTTTACATGATCAAACGGCTTTTCATTTAACAGACATGCGAAGCCATGTTTATCGGCAATTCGTTTTAACATATCCATAATAATCTGATTTTGATCCACGGCAATATTCGCATCGGCATATAACGGTGCGATTTCAAATTGACAGGGAGCCGCTTCATTATGTTCCGTTTTGGCATAAATACCGAGCTTCCATAATTCCTGATCGACTTCCTGCATAAATGCATCTACCTTAGTCGGAATCGCTCCGAAGTAATGCTTTGAAATTCCTTCGCCTTTCGGTGACATCGCTCCGAACAGAGTTCTCCCGGCATGCATCAAATCCATGCGATTACGATATAACTCTTTATCGATCAAAAAGTATTCTTGTTCTAAACCAACCATCGGCATGACGCGTTTTACATCTTTATCTTTAAACGCATTTACGATTCGAGTTGCCTGCTTGGATACTGCTTCAATCGATTTTAGAAGCGGGGCCTTTTTATCAAGTGTTTCTCCGTTATAAGAGACAAAGATCGTCGGAATACAAAGGACATTGTCTCTGATAAAAGCAGGTGATGTACAATCCCAGTAGGTGTATCCGCGTGCTTCAAATGTCGCTCTTAAACCGCCACTGGGGAAGCTTGATGCATCTCCTTCTCCTTTAATCAGACTTTTACCGCTGAATCGTGAGATCGGTTGTCCGTATTCTCCCGGTTCCACAAAGCTGTCGTGCTTTTCTGCGGTAGAACCTGTCATCGGCTGAAACCAGTGGGTAAAATGCGTGGCACCTTTTTCCATCGCCCATGTTTTCATCGCATGTGCAATCGCATCTGCCGTAGGTCGATCCAAGGCATCTTCTTTTCTTGTCGCAGTCTCCCATTTTGTATATACAGGATGGGGAAGTCTTTCTTTCATTACATGTTCATCAAATAAATTGATTCCGAAATCATCAAACGGGTGTTTAGCTGTCATATGTTACCTCCGATTATTAATATTTTACTTCATTATCCAAAAAAAGTATATAGAAACCGTATTTAAAATTGATTTTAAAAGTTAAAAGTCGTTTTTGTATGTGAAATGGCTGAAATTTTTTTAATTTTAACTGCAACATTAAAAAAACAATACAATCAAAATTCCCAAAATTTGTGAGAAAAAAACGTGCATTTTATGCGTTTGTGGTATACAATATAAATAGTAAGCGAAAGTGAGGTAATCAACATGAGTTTATGGAAATGTGAAGTATGCGGCTATGTCGCAGAGGGTGCAGAAGCACCGGAAAAATGTCCGAAATGCGGTGTGTCAGCTGATCGCTTCAGCTTGATTGATGAAGCAACGGCCGAGAAAATTTATCGCAGTGATAAAACCAATGATCTGCATATGCAGCTGATTCATTTGGCTATGAAGCTGGACGGAGTTGCATGTGCGGGAATTGAAGACAATTTAGACCCCGGCTGTGTTCATGTGTTTGAATTAGCTAAGCAATATGCTTGGGAAATCAAACAGATGGCAAAAGCTGAATTAGCAGGTCATATCGCAAAAGGAAAATACTAGGAGGAGAACATCATGAATTTAAAAGGAACAAAGACTGAAAAAAATTTAATGGAAGCTTTTGCCGGCGAATCTCAGGCAAGAAACAAGTATACGTTTTATGCTTCAAAAGCTAAAAAAGAAGGATATGTGCAGATTGCGGATATTTTCCAAAAGACTGCCGATAATGAAAAAGAGCATGCGAAATTATGGTTCAAGCTTCTGCATGACGGAGTTCCTACAACAGTAGAAAATTTAAAGGATGCGGCAGCCGGTGAAAACTTTGAATGGACCGATATGTATGCACGCATGGCGAAGGAAGCAAGAGAAGAAGGCTTCGATGATATTGCCGAAACTATGGAAGGCGTTGCGAAGATTGAAGCAGCACATGAAAAGCGTTATGCGGCTTTATTATCAAATATCGAAGACGGCTCTGTTTTTGAGAAAGCTGAAGAAACCGTTTGGGAATGCTTAAACTGCGGTCATTTGCATACCGGAAAAGAAGCACCTGAGGTATGTCCTGTTTGTGATCATGCACAAAGCTATTTTGCGATTCAGGAAGAGAATTATTAATCAGCACTTTATTGAATCTTTTAGTAAAAGTCGGCATAAGCCGGCTTTTTTTACATTTATAAAAGCTGTTTTCATAATCTTTGCGATCAATCGTTTTCTTCCAAGTATAACCTTATTTCGAAGGGCAATAATTTTACAAAAAGTGCAAAATTGTTATAACTAAATTGATATATAATTAAATAGAATATAAGGAGGATAAGATATGAAGGGTTGGCAAAGATTCAGTAAAAGTCTGTTAGCCTTTGCATTATGCTTTACCGGCGTATTTAACGGATTTCAAGCAAATGTAAAAGCTGCGACGGACAATCTTGCAGAGGGTAAACCCGTTACCGCGAGCAACCAGTATTCTACTATGCCTGCATCCAATTTAACGGACGGCAATGAAGAAACTCGTTGGTCTTCGGAAATGGGACCTACTCAATGGGCTTATGTTGATCTCGGCGAAAGCAAGACAATGAATAAGTTTGAAATGAAATGGGAAAGCGGTTCGGTTTATGCTTCCTCATACAACATTTATGTCAGTGATGATACAAGTGACTGGGGAACCCCGGTTGTTGCGGTAACTGACAGCAGCGGTCAAACTGTGACTGCGGCAACGGAAGCAAGTGTCAGCGGACGTTACGTCAAATTAGAAGTTACGAAGATGTATGGCTATGACAGTGTTTCTTGTTATGAATTCAAGATTTTCAATGATCCTAAGATTTCATCAAAGGAAAATCTTGCGCTAGGTAAAACAGCTACTGCAAGCAAAGACTACTCTACAATGCCTGCATCTCACATAACAGATGGTGATGAAACTACCAGATGGTCGGCAGAGGGTGATGTTCCGCAATGGATTTATGTTGATCTCGGCGAAAGCAAGACAATGAATAAATTCGAGATGCTGTGGCAAAATACTACGGAATACGCAAAGGATTATAAAATTTATGTATCCGACAGTAAAGATACATGGGGCGATCCGGTAGCAGAGATTACAGGAAATACCAAACAACGCTCGATCGTTAAGGTTGAGGATGTAACAGGGCGGTATGTAAAACTGGAGGTTACGGCAGTTTCAGCTTATCCGAATGTTTCCTGTAATGAATTCAAAATTTTTAATGAAATCGATTTACCACAGGATCCGATGGAAAATATCGCGTTGAATCAAGATGTCGCTGCAAGCTCTCAAGAAGCAGCAAGCGTAAGACCGGAATTAGCAGTTGACGGTGATACTTCTAGTCACGGCTCCCGCTGGGGAAGCAATCTGGGTGATGCTACGCCATGGATCTATGTTGATTTAGGCAAAGTGCAGGATGTAAAGACAATCAAGCTGTTTTGGGAAAATCGTAAAGCTACAAAATATCAGCTTCAGATTGCCGATACGTTAAGTACTCCGGTTGCTGACAGTGATTGGACAACAGTAAAAACATTTGACAAACGACCGGTCAATAAAACTGAAAAAATCATTTTAGATACAGTTAAGCAAGCTCGTTATGTACGTTTGTATATTGAGTCATTTGACAGTCAGGATCCTGACTCTGAAATTAATTACGGCACAGTTTCACTTTATGAAATTGAAATTTACGGCGGCGAAATCAAAGCCGGTATCGATGATGTTGCCAATGCGATTACAATTGATACACCGGCAGCAGGTGATAAAAAATTATCTGTTAATTTACCGAATGAAAACGGATTTACAGTTACATACAATGGTACTGATTTAGAACAGATCGTAGACAGTGAACTGAATATTTATAAGCCGCTTGTCGATAAGGAAGTTACTGCATCATTTAAAGTCATAAATGATGAAACCGGTGAATATATCTTTAAAGAAATCGCGGTTACAATTCCGGGTACTAATTCCGTAGGTGCTTCAGATAATGCAGCTCCGAATATCCTTCCTGAGCTTCAGGAGTGGAAAGGAAAGAGCGGTTTCTTCACTGTTGCGGCAAACGCAAAGGTTGTTTATACGAACGATGCGTTAAAGGCAACGGCAGAGGCATTAGCTAATGATTATAAAGAAATTACCGGAAAAACGATGAGTGTTGCGAAGGGCAGCAACGCAAATGCCGGTGAGATCCTGCTTTCCTTAACTGCAGATAAATCCAAGGGTTTACAAGATGAAGGCTATTTAATGGATATTAGTGATAAGGTTACGGTTGAAGCTGAAACAACAACCGGTGCTTTCTGGGCAACAAGAACAATTCTGCAAAGCATCAAACAAACCGGTAATATCCCTTGCGGTATTACAAGAGATTATCCGTTATATAAAGTGCGCGGTTTTATTCTTGATGTCGGAAGAAAGACATTTACAATGGATTATTTAGAACAAGTTGTACAAATGATGTCTTGGTATAAGATGAACGATTTCCAGATTCACTTGAATGATAATCTAATTCCTTTGGAAAACCTGAAGACAGAGGATAAGATTATGAAGGCTTATTCTGCGTTCCGTTTGGAATCCAATATCAAAGCAGGCGGAAACAACGGTTTGAATAAAGCTGATTTAACAAGTACCGATGTATTCTATACAAAGGATGAATTCCGTAATTTAATTAAAGAATCACGTATTTACGGTGTAAATATCGTTCCGGAAATTGATACTCCGGCGCATTCTTTGGCATTAACAAAAGTTAGACCTGATTTACGTCATGGTTTAAATGGCAGAGAAAATGACCATTTGAATTTAACTACAAAATATGCAGAAAGCTTAGAATTTGTACAAAGTATCTTCAGCGAGTATATGGACGGAAGCAATCCTGTATTTGACAGCGAGACAACAATTCAAGTCGGAGCTGATGAGTATACGGCAAACAGTAACGCATATCGTCGTTTTGCGAATGATATGTTAAAATTCGTTTCTGACAGCGGGCGTCAAGCACGTATTTGGGGAAGCTTAACTTCTATCAAAGGCGATGTTGAAGTACGCGGTGAAGGCGTAGAGATGAATCTTTGGAACGGCGGATGGGCCGATATGAAGGAAATGTATGATCTCGGCTTCGATTTGATTAACTGTAATGACGGTGATTACTATATTGTTCCAAATGCCGGATACTACTACGATTATTTGAATGAAACTACACTGTATGACAAGAAAATCAACCAAATCGGCGGTAATTATATTCCTGCCGGTGATGAAAAAATGATCGGCGGTGCGTTCGCGGTATGGAATGATATGACCGATTACTTAGAAAACGGTATTTCCGAATATGATGTTTATGATCGTATTAATACGGCAACAGCACTGTTCGGCGCAAAACTTTGGGGCAAGGGCGATAAAACTTTAGCACAGGCTAAATCAACAGCCGGTCAGCTCGGAGACGGTCCTAATACAAACTTCGGTTACGAAACAGAAACAAAGCAGGATGCAATTGCACATTATCCGATGGATGATATGAGCGATGTTTCCGGAAATGCTTATGATTTAACTGCAGGTGTAAATGCGGATATTGAAGAAGTTGACGGAAGAAGCGCATTGAAACTGAACGGTAACGAAAGCTATGTGAATACGCCGCTTACAACAGTCGGCTTGAACAATGACTTACGTGTGAAAGTAAAACGTACCAAAGTAAGCAATGATGAGCAAATTCTGTTTGAAAGTGACTACGGTACTTTCAAAGCAGTACAGAAAGAAACCGGTAAGGTTGGTTTCACAAGAGAAAACAGAGATTATTCATTTAATTACAAATTACCGGTAAATGAATGGGTAGAATTAGAATTTAAGAATCGTCATAATCAAATTGACTTATTTGTGAACGGTACTAAAATGGATACAATCGGAGACGGTGAGAAAACTGAAGGAAGACCGTTATTGGCAACCGCTATGTTCCCGATGGCAAGAATCGGAAGTAAAGAACATGCTTTTGTCGGTTATATAGATGATGTACGCATCGGCTCCAATGACAGCTTTAATTCAACGATAAGCTTGGATCTTGTATTGGCTGATGCAAGTGCGATCGACAGTGATGATGCTGATCTGCAGCAGTTAATCGAGCAGGCAAACACATTGTTGAAGGAATATGCACCGGATGCAGCAGCAATTGAAAATTTAGCAACAGCTATTAAAGAAAAATTAGCTTCATTAGACTATGAAAAAGCTGATTATACAGAAGTGAATAAATATCTTGCATTAATTCCTGAGGATACTTCTATCTTTACCGAAGCATCTGTATTAAATCTTGAAACGGTTGTAGACAGCATTCGTGAAGATCTGCCGGTTTCTATGCAGGCAACAGTTGACAACTATGCAAGATTATTGCAGCTGGCTTTAAAGAATTTAGAGTTGAAGGAATTCAAAAATGCAAACTATATTGATTCCTCTACATTGAGAGCAACCGCTTCTTCTCATCAGGATGGAAGTTCAGCACCTGAAAAAGCGATTGACGGTGATCCGAATACAATGTGGCATACTGATTGGGGTATTACTACAGGTGATCATTGGATTAATTTTGAATTAGCGACAAAAGCAAATGTAGACGGCTTAAGCTATGTACCGCGTTCTACCGGTGTTAACGGTATGCCGTTACAATATGAGATTCAAGTCAGTGATGACGGTCAAAATTATCGTACCGTAAAAACCGGAACTTTACCTCAAAACAGCGATCAGAAAGAAATCGAATTTGAAAAGGTGAATACGAAGCATGTACGCTTTGTAATTAAAAGAGGCGTAAACGGTAATGGTTCTGCGGCTGAAATTATGTTATATAATGCGGATGCAGAAGCTGATATTGCCGGACTCAATGCATTGATTCAAAAGGCAGAAGCGATTACCGATAATGGCTTCAGTACAAGCTCTTGGCAAGCACTTCAAGATAAAATTGCCGAAGCGAAAGCATTGGCCGGACAAGCAAAGCCGGTTGCGAATGATGTTGAGGTTATGAAGCGCGAACTTACAAAAGCGATTACTTCATTGGAATATCCGGCAAATAAATCTGCCTTAAATGATATTCTTGATAAAATCCAATCCTTAAAGGAAATGGATTATACAGCAGAATCTTGGGCGATATTGAACGATTTGTTAAATGAAGCAAATGACATCAACGCTGATGACGGAGCGCTTCAGGAAACAGTTGATATTATCGTTGAAAAACTGCAGGAAGCAGTGGATGGCTTAGTAAAAGTTTCAGAAGTGCAAGTAGATAAAAAAGAATTAACAACATTGTTGAACAGCGCAAAAGCAATCGATACAAGCAAATATACAGCTGCGTCAGTGAAAAATCTGAAAAATCAAATTGCGGCTGCAGAGGCTGTATTGAAAAACAACAAAGCGACTCAAAAACAAGTGGATGAGGCTGTTAAGAACTTAAAACAAGCAATTGCTGACTTAAAAGAAGCTGCTCAGCCGCCGGTAAAAGATGATGTTGTCTTGGAAGCACCTGAAAAGGGTGTAAGCGTGACTGCTCCTGCCGGTGTACTTGATCCAAATACCGTTTTACAGGTTGTAGAGGTAGAAGAAGCTAAGAACATCAGTGAAGCGATCAAAAATACATTGAATGCAATCGACGGTATCTATACGGCATTCGATATTAAGCTGTTGTTAAACGGTAAGGTTGTACAGCCAAACGGTACAATTACCATTTATATGAATATTCCGGATGGTTATGATGTGAAGAAGTTAGCTTTATATCACATTAGTGATGACGGAACAATGAATAAAATGGCGTTTGGAACAAACGGAAATGCGATTATATTCTATACTGATCATTTAAGTGTTTATGCATTAGTACAATACAATGATACAATCGATAATCCAAACAAACCGGATCAGCCTAATAAGCCAACAGATCCAAGTAAACCGATCAAGCCGATTAATCCGATTTATCCGAATAAGCCGATTCAACCGAATCAGCCTTCGGACAATACACAAACATTAAAACCGGTTGAAAAACCGGCAGGAACACCGAATACAGGTGACAATACAATGTTTGCAGGTTATGCATGGATTACAGTTTGTGCAGGAATTGTTGCATTAGTCGCTTATAAGAAGCGTACACAAGAAACAAAATAAGTATTTGTAAGATAGAGGTAAGGCAAATGCCGAGCCTCTTTTCTTTTAAAAATAATTCATAAGAATTTAATTCTATGTTATAATCAACTCAAGAGAGTTGATGAAAATGAATAAACAAATTGTATGGGATTGGAACGGAACCTTATTTAATGATGTAGATTTATGTGTAGAAAGCATTAATTATTTATTAACGCTGCAGCATTTACCTCGACTGTCAAATAAAGAAGCTTATCAAAAGGTATTTCGTTTTCCGATTATAGATTATTATCAAGCCATCGGCTTTGACTTTACCAAATGCTCATTTGATGAGTTGGCAATAGAATATATGGAATACTATCAGCCTAGAAGCTTGGCATGTTCCTTATATGAACATGCACAGGAATCTCTGCAATACTTTCATGATAAGGGGGTTCGGCAAATTTTATTATCAGCCTCTAAGGAAGCTTATTTGATGAATCAACTGAAGCAGTTTTCTATTTGTGATATGTTTGAACAAATCTTAGCGTTGGATAATATTCATGCGTACTCTAAGGCAGAATTGGCGTTAAACTATATGAAAAAGCACGCTGCTTCATCAAAGGATTTCATATTTATCGGCGACAGTGTACATGATTATGAGGTTGCACAAGCCGTAAATGCATCGTGCATTTTAATTGCGAACGGTCATGAACACAAAGAACGCTTACAAAAAACCAATGCGATCGTTGTTGATCACATTGGTGAAGTAAAAAATATGATTACTTAATAATGAAAGAGATATGCTCTGACAAGACCGAAAAATTCTCTTGTATAAAAGCAAAGCTGTGCATACGCTAAATCATCAGCCGGTTTCGGAGAAATTGTAAAGCCGTTTAATTCACCGAGATAAACGGCTCTTTTCATATGAAAACGATTGGTGACTAACGAAATATGCTTCGATGTAATTCCGTGCTTGTTCATTATTTCCATGGAATATCGGAAGTTTTCAGAGGTGTTGCGTGAGCGGTTTTCTACTAAAATATGCGACTCTTTTACATTTTGATCAATCAGCCATTGTTTCATCGCTTCGGCTTCCGAAATCGTTTCATCACTTCCTTGTCCGCCCGATACAACAATCATAACATTCGGATTTTTTTGATATTCCGCATAAGCACGCTGTAAACGATATAATAAGCTTAAGGAAAGCTGATTACCGTGAACTAAGCCGGCACCCAGTACCAGTACTGTGTCTCCCTGTTCACTTGTTTCATAATATCCGTTGTACAGAATACTGACTTCGACAAGCATAAATACACTGATGAACAAGATACAGATTATTTGAAACAGATGCAGAAGCTTTTTAGGCATATAATCAGAAATATTTATTTGAAAATAATGTAACAGAAGAATAGCTGTGCCTAATAAGAGTCCGCCGTATAAAAAGAGATTTAAAAAGGTAAGTGTACCGTAACGCATCGACAGAAGCTGCCAATAGGCAATCGCAGTGATTGCGATACCGATTAAGATGATATGACTGTACTTCCACGGCTTTTTCATTCCGAGCGCTCCTTCCAGAACTGTTTTAAGTGTGTTTCCAGCTCATGCGCATGATGAATGATTTCATAATGACGCATATGTGCCGGAAATAAAGGGCGATAAGCGGCAGAGGCATAGCGTTCATCAAGCAGGACAATCACACCGCAGTCCGCATCATCTCGAATCAATCGTCCGGCAGCCTGTAATACTTTATTCATTCCCGGATATTGATACGCATAGGCAAAACCTTTTTGATCGATCTCATCAAAATATGTTTTTATCAAATCGGTTTCCTCGTTGATTTGCGGTAAACCGACTGAAACGACAATTACGCCGATCAATTGTTCTCCTTTAAAATCTATTCCTTCCGCAAACATACCGCCGAGGACACAAAAACCGATCAGCGTATCACTCTGTTTTTGAAAGTGTGCCAAAAATGCTTGATGGGCTTCTCGATCCATATCGCTTTCCTGTAATATGACATGAAAATCAGGATACAGCTTTTGAAATTGATCTGCGACTTGCTTTAAATAAGTATAGCTGGGGAAATAGACGAGATAGTTGCCTTGCTTTGCGGCTGCGACGGCAGCGACGGCACGGCAGATCGGAACGATCCCGGCTTCACGCATTTTATAGCGGGTATTAATTCCCCGATGAATGAGCAGTTTAGCTTTTCTCGGATCAAAGGGGGAAGGCAACGCCAGCTTTTTTTGACATTCCTGATCCAATAATAAATCGGTATAATAGCGAATCGGTGTCAGCGTCGCCGAAAAGAATACGGCTGCCTTTCCCATTTTTAACATTTGCGTTATGACGCGATTCGGATTCATGCAGAATTGCTTGACGATCAGATCATGCGGTTCTTTTCTCATCCACGTAA
The DNA here is from genome assembly GCA_947569705.1 of uncultured Erysipelotrichaceae bacterium. Classification (GTDB taxonomy): domain Bacteria; phylum Bacillota_I; class Bacilli_A; order Erysipelotrichales; family Erysipelotrichaceae; genus C-19. The sequence goes on along the minus strand of CANOSP010000008.1, from coordinate 19,132 downwards.
TAAAATGATCATCATAAAAATCGGCGATGCGTAAATAAGCCAATACTTCAAAATATATTGTTTTCACTTCTTCACTGTCTTCATGTTCCTTTTGTAAATAGCGATCTGCTTCGTTTTGAAATTTATTTAACAGTACCGACAAGCTTTCATAAGGTTCCTTGGAAGCCGTAAATGCAGAGAACTCGAACTGGCTTTCCTTGTCCTTAAAAAAGCGAATGATTTCACGAATTATTTTTCTAAGCTTTTTGGCATCTTTATCAATCAGCTTCAACAGCTTTTGAAACAGTGATTGTGACAGTACTGCGGAATACATAGAGCGTGCGCGTTCTACCATATTGTGTGCTTCATCAATTAAAAAGACACAATCATTTTTTTCGGTGAAAAAGCGTTTTAAATAAACACGAGGATCAAATACATAATTATAGTCACAAATAATAATATCACTGTAAAGAGAAGCATCTAATGACAGTTCAAACGGACAGACTTCATAGGCTTGTGCATAGCGTTGAAATATTTCACGATTCATCGCTTCATGATGATCCAACAAATCCGCTAATGCATCTTTAACCTTATTATAATATCCTTTTGCATACGGGCAAACCTTCGGATCACAGTTTCGCTCTTCCAGCATACACATCTTATCTTTTGCGACAATCGAAACACAACGGATATGCAGGCCTTGCTCATGCATGAGGTGAATACTGTCCTGAGCGACTGCTGCGGTGATGTTTTTGGCACAAAGATAAAAAATGCGCTCGGTTTTATGTTCACCGATTGCTTTTACGGCAGGAAATAATGTCGAGATGGTTTTTCCGATACCCGTAGGTGCTTGGGCGAACAAAATATCTTCATCTAAAATGGTTTTGTACACTGCCACGGCAAGCTCACGCTGTCCTTCGCGATAGTTCGCAAACGGAAATGATAAATCATGTATGCTCTGATCTCGCAGCTGTTGAAAATCACGTGAGCGCTTTGCCCATACCGTATAAGCTTTCAGCATTTCCATATAAAAGGCTTCAAGCTGTGCAAATGTCATCTCATGATGAAATTGTTTGATCTGATCAATATCAATTTGATAATAAGTAAGCTGCACCGTAACGGAAGCTAAATTCTGTTGTTTCGCGTAAATATATGCATAGCCGTATGCCTGCGCCCAGTGAGCCTGATTCATATCTTCATGAATTTCTTCAAAATTACAGCTGACACTTTTAATCTCGTCAAGAATGATTCCTGTTTCACTTTCAATAATACCGTCTGCTCTGCCGTCAATTATAAAGCATAGATCATCGATGATTGTTTCTTCCTTCAAAAACACCTCGCTTTGATAATGCTCGCCGCCTTGCTTCTGCAGCTTGCGATGAATCCGTGATCCGATATTTGCTCTTTCGGGACTTAAAAAGCTGACACCCAAGTCACCCTGCTGATACAGAAATTCAGCGAGTGCTTTTACTGACATTTTGATCTGATACACGTTTTCACCTCATTTCGCAACTATAGTTTACCATAAGCAGTCGATGAATGAACCTGTTTTTTATAAAAATATAATGAATCATAAAAATAAGGAAGTCTTACGGGATTATCTTTATGATTCCGGAACAATTAAAATAGGCTTGATGATGAGAATATGATATAATGAAAGCATCTTAAAAATGCTTAAAAGGAAGTTAAACAGAAAGGATCTGTACAATGCGTGAATTTAAAATCAATGAGAATGATGCGAATCAACGAGTAGATCGCTTTATGCTTAAAATGTGTCCCTCATTGCCGAACAGTTTATTGTATAAATATATCAGAAATAAAAAAATCAAGGTGAATAAAAAACGCTGTACCAATTCACAGCGCTTACAGTGCGATGACACAGTTCAGTGTTATATGAAAGAGGAATTTTTCATTGATGCCCGTAAATCCTATGAGTTTCTTTCCGTGAGTTCATCTTTACAGATTGTCTATGAAGATGAATTTATATTAGCTGTGTATAAGCCGATGAATCTGTTGGTACAAAAGGATCGTAATGAGATACAGGATAATTTGAATGATCGCTTATTACATTATCTTTATAATAAAAAGCTTTATGATCCGAAAGCGGATCAAAGCTTTGTGCCGGCTTTTGCACATCGTCTGGATCGTAATACCGAAGGACTTTTGATTGCCGGTAAAACGGCGGAATCACTGCGTATCTTAAATGAAAAGCTGCGCACGCATGAAATTGCGAAGTATTATTTGGCAATGGTAGAGGGGATTCCGACACATAGGGAAGCGGATTTGTATTTCTATTATAAAAAAGCAGAAGATCAAAACAGAGCGGAATTATTTGAGCAGCCGTCGGAAAATGCCAAGCAGGTGCATACTCGTTATCGCACTTTGGAAACAATCGGAGCTGATGCTTTGTTAGAGGTACAGTTGTTTACCGGCAAAAGCCATCAGATTCGTGCATCTTTAGCGAAACTGCAGCATCCCATACTGGGCGATCGCAAATACGGAGCCGCACCTTCTGTAATATTTCCTCATCAGGCGCTTTGTGCATATAAGCTGCGTTTTGCATTTGAAACAGATGCCGGATGTTTGAATTATTTGAAAAATCAAGAAATTGTTTTATCAAACAGTCGCCTGCAACGCTTTGTGAAGGAACAGCGTAAATAATGATCATTATTTATAAGTTCTGAATTGTGCAAGAAATAACAAAAATATTTGCTTAAATATGAGAAAGGTGTATAATGAATGAGGTAAAAAAATGATATTCGATCTTAAACGATTGAAGCATTGAAAAATTCTTATTTTTTGAACAAGAAAAATAACGTTTTTTTGTAAAAAAGATATTGCCGCATAGGGTATAAAACGGCAGAACTTGATTGTATCAGAAGGATAAGGAGCGAGAAGCATGGAACCGTTGGTGAAGAAAATTATCGCAATGGACATGGCGGCGCGCAGTAAAGTAGAACAGGCTAAGCAGGCGCGCAGTGATGTAAAAAAACAGGCGGAGCAGTCTAAGGCTGAAATTGAAGCAAAGGCAATGCAGGATGCGAAACAGCGTCTTGCGGATCTAAAGCAGCAATATGAAGCGGAAATCAAAGCTGCTCAGCAAGCAAGCAATGCGAATTATACACAGACATTGACAGAGCTTCAAAAGAAATTTCAAAATTCAAAGGATGTCTGGCTGAAAGAAATCATAGAACGCTGTATTCATGAATAGCGTTTTTTATCGTGAAGAAGGGAGGCGGATCTATGCTTTCATCATCCGGGGCTATCAGTGCGAAAGCAAAGGCGATGTACGGCAGGAGAATCAAACCTGCACAATATGAAGAATTGATACGGAAACGAAGCGTCAGTGAAATTGCTCAAGTATTGAAAAATGAGACCGGCTTCAAAGATTCCTTAAAAGATATTCATGAGATGACAATTCATCGCGGGCAGCTTGAGCATTTATTGCGAATGGATCTGTATCGTCGTTTGGATAAGCTTGTTCGCTTTGTGGACGGAAAGCAAAAGGCATATTATCTTGCCGTATTGAAGGAATTTGAAATTGAGCAAATATTAGCGAGAATACGCTTGATACTATCAAAGGATTTTACTCATTCATTAAGTGATTTTCCTACTGTATTGACACGTTATACAAAGCTGAATGTCGCACAGCTGGCTACCGTTCAAAGCTTTGAAGAGCTGATGGACGGTTTAAAAGGAAGTCCGTATGCGGAATTGTTAAAGCCGTATATGAATAAATCGGATGAATTTGACTATACCGGTTGTGAATCGGTTTTACAAAACTATTATATACAGGTTGTATTTAATGCTATTGAACAAAGCTTTCGCGGTAAGACACAAAAGATTCTGAAACAAATGTGGTCAACGCGAATTGAATTGGATAATATTACAAAGATTTATCGTTTTAAGAAATTTTTTCATGTGAGTGAAGATATTATCAAGGCATCGCTTACGGAATGTGAAGGAAGTATACCGAAGGCGAAGCTGAATGAAATGTTAAAATGCGCCGATGGGGAAGCTTTGTTAAAGCTGTTGGCACAAAGTCCTTATCATTTGCATACCGATGATAAAGATTTTGTATATATTGAATATTATGCAGATCAGATTAAATATCATTTGGCAAAGCGTCATCTTCATTATGACAATGCACCGGCGATTGTATATACGGCATATCAGCTGAGTGCAGAGCGGGAAATTGAAAACCTGATTAATATTATTGAAGGTGTTCGCTATCAAGTGGCGAGTGAGGAAATTATGACGATGCTGATCTATGATCGCGAGTAAAGGAGGGATATGAGTGGCAATCGCAAAAATGAATTTAGTAAATATCACTTCGGATCAAACACGATTGAATGAAGTGCTGCTGCGCTTTGTTGAACTTGACTGCTTTCATCCCGAGCCGGCAGCGAAAATTGCCGAAAGTGTGCATGGGGTTACCACCCTGCAGGAAGAAGATCCGTATACAGAGCTGTTGACGCAATTAAAGGATTTGGAAGTGAATTTAGGACTGTCGCTAAAAAATGAATTTGTCAAAGATCAGACTGATGATCTCGATGAAATGAAAGCTTATATGAATGAGCTTCAAAGCAAATGGGAACAGATTCTCAGTGTAAAGAGTGAATTAGACGGTGTGATTCAAGCGAATCAAGATGCACTCACTCAGGTAGAAAACATTGAAGGAATTGATATTTCCTTAGATGATATATTCTCCTGTCGCTATGTAAATGTGCGTTTCGGCCGCTTACCGCTTGACAGTGTGGATAAACTGCAGTATTACAGTGATCGACCGTTTGTTTACCGTTCTTTAAAAGAAGACAGTTCTTACAGCTGGTGTATGGTACTGTCGACACCGAAGTATGAGCGAGAAGTGGATAACATTTTATCTTCGTTGTATTTTGAACGAATTCGCATTCCCGATTTTGTTCACGATACACCCGAAAAAGCTAAGGAAAATCTGAAAGCGGAAATTGAAAATGACTATCGTCAGCTTGCGGAGGTGGAAGCGGAAAAGGAAGCTTTCATCACCGGCTGTAAAGAGCGCCTGCAACAGATCAAAGGAAAGCTGTTGTTTTTGGAAAACACCTTTGAAGCCAGAAAATATGTGGTAGGACTCGGTGAACGTTTTACAATTACCGGCTTTGCGGCAAGCGAAGATATTGCGAAAATACAGGCAGTGTTTGCCGATCTTTCGGATGTGGAAATCGCCGCACGTCCGGCGCACAGCGATAAGCGCTTCAATCCGCCGACAAAACTGAAAAACAACTGGTTTGCCCGTCCGTTTTCCATGTTTGTGGAGATGTACGGCTTGCCGAATTATGAGGATATTGACCCGACACCGTTTGTGGCATTTACTTATACGCTGTTATTCGGGATTATGTTCGGTGATGTGGGACAGGGACTTGTGTTAATTCTTGTCGGTTATTTGGCAGCGAAGCTCAAGGGCATGAAGCTTGGTGAAATCGGTGTAAGAATCGGTATTTCATCCACCTTGTTCGGATTTGTTTACGGTTCGGTGTTCGGTGATGAGCATATGCTGGATCCGCTGTATCAATCGCTGTTTCATTTAGAGGAAAAACCGATTGAGGTCATGGGAAGCAGCTTCATTATGCCGCTGTTGATCTGTGCTATCGCAATCGGAGCGGTGCTGATTCTTTGCAGCATGTCGATCAATATGTATATACAGATAAAGCATAAAAACTGGAGTGAGCTGCTGCTGTCGCAAAACGGCATTGCCGGAATTGTCTTCTATACGGCATTTTTGGGCGGTGCTGCGGCACAATTCGGCTTCGGTATTGCGGTGTTCTCAAAGCTTTATATACTCGCTTTGATTGTCCTGCCGCTGCTGTTGATCTTTTTAAAGGAACCGATCGAACACAAGCTGAAAGGGAAAGCGATGTTCCCTGATGGTTTCGGCGGCTTCTTTACACAGAGCTTCTTTGAATTATTTGAAGTGTGTCTGTCATTTATTACCAATACGATCTCTTATCTGCGTGTGGGCGGCTTCGTCCTGTCCCATGCCGGCATGATGCTTGTAGTAACGCTGCTGATGGAAATGGTAAGCGGCGCCGGAAGTATCGCGGTTGCGATTTTCGGAAACTTGTTTGTCATGTGCTTAGAGGGAATGATCGTCGGTATTCAAGTATTGCGACTAGAATTTTATGAGATGTTCTCTCGTTACTTTACCGGTGACGGAACAGCATTTCAGTCATTAAAAAACATGGAGTAGGAGGAAAGAATCATGTTAAATACATTTGAATTATTATTGCCGTTGGTATTAATCGTTTTAATCAGTTTACCGCTAGTGAGCGTGTTTCGCGGAAAAACAAGCGCAAAGAGTGCGAAGCTTCGCGTCATTACGCATATCGCATTGTTCTTTGTCATTTTGGCAGGTGCTTTGATTTATAATATCAACGGTGCCACCGCACTAGCGGCTGAGGGTGAAGCAGTAGTTGATCAGATGAGCGGTTCAATCGCACAGGGTCTCGGCTTTATCGCCGCTGCACTGGCAACCGGAATGTCAGCACTGGGAGCCGGTATCGCGGTTGCGGCTGCAGCTCCGGCAGCGATCGGCGCATTCTCTGAAAACGATAAGAACTTCGGTAAATCACTGATTTTCGTTGCGTTGGGTGAAGGTGTTGCGATCTACGGTTTGATTATCTCAATCTTGATCATTATGATCAAGCTATAGGAAAGGCTATGAAATTTTTTCTGCTCAGTGACAATATCGATACCCAAATGGGAATGCGCTTAGCCGGAATCGACGGTATTGTGATCCATGAACGTGATGAGGTATTGCGCGAGTTGAAGCAGGCGATGAGCCGCGAGGATATTGCCGTTATTTTGATGACGACAAAGCTGATCCAAACTTGTCCCGAAATCATATCGGAATTAAAGCTGAAACAGCCGAAACCGTTAATTGTGGAAATTCCCGACCGTCACGGATCGGCTAAGGTCGGAGAGACGATTGATCGCTATGTCAGCGAAGCAATCGGAGTGAAATTGTGAGGTGTGTAAGCATGTTGACAAAAGAAGAACTTTTGAAATGTTTTCAAACGGAAATCACAGCGATTTCAGAAGCAGAAATAGCCGCAACGCAACGTGAAATGCAGGAAATTCAGGATCGTGCACAACAGGAAATATATGAAAATGCACAGGCAGCGGCACAGCTTTGGCTGGAACAGGAAACCGAAGATTTAGAGGCAAGTCACGCTGTTGCGATGAGTCATTTAAACGATGAAAATCATAAACGTCTGATGGCAGAGCGAGCAAAGATGGTCGAAGCACTGTTCGATGAGGCAAAACAACAGCTGCTTCAGCTTCATCAAAAGCCGCAATATCAAGAACTGCTTCGTAAGAAATTAACAGCTTACGCACAAACGGAAGAAGCGATGATTCTGCAGCTGGGAAATACGGATAAAGCGTTGTTAAAGGAACTGGCGGCAATCTTAAAAAATGCGCAGGGTGAACTTGTCGATGATATTCATTTAGGCGGCTTTCGCTTGATTTTGACCAAACAGAATAAGCTGATTGATGAAACCTTGGATTCGGCCTTATCAGAGGCACGAAAAGCATTCTTGAAAAATTCGGCTTTGACGATTAATTAGTTTTAACTGTTTTAAGCGTGTACAGCTTTTATGCAACTTATTTTTGATCGCACATAAAAGAAGCGTGTAAACAAAGTATTTTATTTGAAACTTGAAATGCCAGCGAGGTGAGAATGTGAATGAAAATGTAATATATTCGATTAACGGACCGGTAGTTACCGTAAAAAATGCATCGGAATTTTCGATGTTGGAAATGGTCTATGTCGGGCATAAAAAGCTGATGGGTGAAGTAATTTCAATCAGTAGGGACGCAACTACGATTCAAGTCTATGAATCAACGACCGGTTTACAGCCGGGTGAACCGGTGTATGCCAGCCATCAGCCGATCCAGGTAACCTTGGGTCCGGGAATCTTACGCAATATTTTTGACGGTATTGAACGTCCGCTGCGAGCAATCGCAAAGGAAAGCGGTGCGTTTATCGAGACCGGAAGCGCTGTTGCGCCGTTAGATGAAGAAGCACTTTGGCAAGTTACGATGAAGGTGAAAATCGGTGACAAACTGGTCGGCGGACAGATTTATGCGACTGTTCCTGAGACCGATTTGATCGAGCATCGTTTAATGGTACCGCCGCATATGAGTGGTGAGGTTGTTTGGGTAGGCGAGAATAAAACTTATCGCATTCATGATGAGGTCGTGAAGCTGCGCTTGGACAACGGTGATGTACAGGCATTGACCTTATGCCAGAAATGGCCGATTAAAACAGCACGACCGGTAAAGGAGCGTTTGCCGATCAGTATACCGCTTGTGACCGGTCAGCGAATTTTCGATACACTGTTTCCGATCGCCAAAGGCGGAACGGCAGCGATACCGGGCGGTTTCGGAACCGGTAAAACAATGACCCAGCATCAGCTTGCCAAATGGTGTGATGCGGATATTATCGTTTATGTCGGATGCGGCGAGCGCGGTAATGAAATGACGCAGGTTTTAGAAGAATTCTCCGAACTTGTGGATCCGAAATCACAAAAGCCGCTGACGGATCGAACGGTGCTGATTGCGAATACTTCCAATATGCCGGTAGCGGCACGTGAAGCGAGTATTTATACCGGTTTGACCTTAGCGGAGTATTATCGTGATATGGGGTATCATGTAGCGATCATGGCGGATTCTACTTCACGTTGGGCGGAAGCACTTCGTGAAATCAGCGGGCGTTTAGAGGAAATGCCGGCAGAAGAAGGCTTTCCTGCTTATCTGCCCTCACGAATTTCACAATTTTATGAACGCGCAGGCTATATGAGAACCTTGAACGGTGCTGAGGGATCGGTATCTATTATCGGTGCCGTATCTCCGCAGGGAGCGGATTTCAGTGAACCGGTTACGCAAAACACCAAGCGTTTTGTGCGCTGCTTTTGGGCATTGGATAAGCAGCTGGCATATGCACGCCATTATTTTGCGATTAACTGGAATGAATCCTATTCGGAATATGTAAATGATTTGAGCCGCTGGTACATGCGCAATGTGGATGCCCGCTTTATGAATTGCCGCCAGCAGCTGACTGCACTGTTAGCGGAAGAAACAAAGCTGATGGAAATTGTGAAATTGATCGGAAGCGATGTGCTTCCCGATGATCAAAAGCTTGTAATTGAAATCAGTAAGGTGATTCGTGTCGGCTATCTCCAACAAAATGCATTCCATCCAGAAGATACTTATGTTCCGTTAGCGAAACAGATGAAAATGATGGACGTGATTTTGTATTTGTATAAACAAAGCAAAAAGGTTCTGTCGGAAGGAAAACCGATGAGCTTGATTTTAAAAACCGGTATTTTTGATAAGGTGATTAAAATGAAGTATGATGTAGCGAATAATCAATTGGAATTATTAGAAACTTATATGCCGATGATCGATGAAGCATTGGCACAGATTGAATAGAAAGGAGGGAAACGGATGGGGATCCAATATTTAGGTTTAAGTGAAATCAGCGGCCCGCTTATTTTCTTGGATCAAGTTGATGATGTACACTATGAGGAAATGGTCGAACTTCGTTTAGATAACGGAGAAAAGCGATTGGGACGCGTTGTGCAGCTGGAAGGTAAGCGCGCTGTTATTCAGGTGTTTGAAGGAACTAACGGAATTTCATTAACGAATGTAAAAACGCTGTTTACCGGCAAGGCGATGGAGCTGCCTTTATCAAAAGAACTGTTGGGACGTGTATTCAACGGCTCCGGACAGCCGATTGACGGATTAGGTGATCTCTATGCAGAAAAAAGCATGGATATTAACGGCAGTCCGCTGAATCCTGTTTCCCGTGTTTATCCGCGTAACTATATCAATACCGGTGTTTCCAGTATTGATGCACTAACAACCTTGATTCGCGGACAAAAGCTGCCGATTTTTTCCGGCTCCGGTATGCCGCATAATGAACTGGCGGTACAGCTTGTTAAGCAAGCGAAGATTTCCGAAGGAGACGGTAAGAATTTCGGTATTGTCTTTGCGGCTATGGGTGTAAAAAATGACGTTGCCGATTACTTCCGCCGTTCTTTTGAAGAAGCGGGCGTTATGGATAAGGTCGTTATGTTTATTAATTTAAGCAATGATCCGATCATTGAGCGAACCTTGACCCCGCGCTGTGCATTGACTGCGGCAGAATATTTAGCCTATGAACATGATATGCATATATTAGTCATCTTAACCGACATCACCTCTTATTGCGAAGCACTGCGTGAGTTTTCCAGCAGTAAGGGAGAAATACCGGGTCGTAAAGGTTATCCGGGTTATCTTTACTCTGACTTGGCATCACTGTATGAGCGTGCCGGCATCATTCAGGGGGCAAAGGGAAGTGTGACTCAGATCCCGATTTTAACGATGCCCAATGATGATATTACCCATCCGATTCCCGATTTGACCGGATATATTACCGAAGGACAGATTGTATTAGATCGCAGCTTAAATCAAATGGGTGTTTACCCGCCGGTCGGTATTCTGCCTTCCTTATCACGTTTAATGAAGGACGGTATCGGTGAAGGCTATACCCGCAAGGATCATTCTGCCCTAAGCAATCAGCTGTTTGCGGCATATGCGAAAGTGCAGGATGCCCGATCGCTGGCATCGGTTATCGGTGAAGATGAATTGAGTGACACCGATAAACAGTATATGTCATTCGGCGCATTATTTGAGGAACATTTCCTGAATCAAGGGTTCCAAGAGGATCGCAGTATTCAAACAACCTTAGATTTAGGTTGGGATTTGTTATCCGTATTGCCGCGTGAGGAATTAGATCGTGTCGATGATGAAGTACTGGATGAATTTTATAATCATGAAAAAGCCGTAAAACGCTTTTCTGTTAAGCAACCGGAAATTATCAAAGAGCTTGCCGGAAATGAGGCATAGCTATGGCTAAGCAAGTCTTTCCTACAAAAGGAAATTTAATTGCGATGAAAAAGTCTCATAATCTCGCAAAGACCGGTTATGAGCTGATGGATCGCAAACGTAATATTTTGACACGTGAAATGATGAGCCTGTTGGACGATGTGCGTTTATTGCGAGATGAAATTACAACTGCTTATCAAAGAGCCTATTTTGCCTTGCAGCAGGCTAATATGAGTCTCGGAGTGATCAATGATATTGTTGAAGTAGTACCGATCGATCAAGGACTTCATGTCACATATCGCAGCGTAATGGGTGTAGAAATCCCTAAGCTGAAATATGAACATACTGCTTTTGAATTGACTTACGGGCTGGCAAGAGGAAATTCAAAGCTTGACTATGCTTATCGCTGTTTCTATGAAGTGAAGCTGTTGACGGTAACTTTAGCGGAAATTGATAATGCGGTCTATCGTTTGGCAAATGCGATTCGGAAAGCTCAGAAGCGCGCAAATGCTTTGAAAAATATTGTAATACCTGATTTTGAATATAATATTAAATTTATTGCCGATGCACTTGAAGAAAAGGAACGCGAAGAATTTTCAAGACAAAAGGTGATTAAATTGAAGAAGGATAAAGAGCGTCTCAACAGCTGACGCTTTTTTTGTACGACAAAAAGTTGTAGGATTGAATTACCCTTAGATGACGGGGCTTTATTGATTTATCAGACATAAGAATTTGAAGTTTTTACTGATGAAATTGTCGCTAGTTGGTACTTGAATTGCATAAAAATAGGATTCATCGGTATGGGTTCAGATAAAAAATGATAAAAAAATAAAAAAAGGCTTGCATAATTGAACAGTATTTGATATTATTAATAGGCGCTGATAAAGCGTGATAAAGTGCGCCCATAGCTCAACTGGATAGAGCGTTTGACTACGGATCAAAAGGTTGCGGGTTCGATTCCTACTGGGCGCGCCATTCTTATCGGGATGTAGCACAGCTTGGTAGTGCACTTGATTTGGGATCAAGGGGTCGCAGGTTCAAATCCTGTCATCCCGACCATTTAAAACAAAAATGGCTGGGTAGCTTAGCTGGCTAGAGCATCCGGTTCATACCCGGAAGGTCGTGGGTTCAAGTCCCACCCCCGCCACCATCTTTGCTAATGAGGACCCTTAGCTCAGTTGGTCAGAGCATCCGGCTCATAACCGGTGGGTCGTAGGTTCGAGTCCTACAGGGTCCACCATTATTAAATTCCTATTTATGGAGGAATACCCAAGTGGTTGAAGGGTCCGGTCTTGAAAACCGGTAGGTCGGGAAACCGGCGCCTGGGTTCGAATCCCAGTTCCTCCGCCATTTTCAAGAAACATTATTATTTATACATCGCGGGGTAGAGCAGTCTGGTAGCTCGTCGGGCTCATAACCCGGAGGCCGTTGGTTCAAATCCTTCCCCCGCAACCAAATGGTTCCTTAGCTCAGTCGGTAGAGCAAAGGACTGAAAATCCTTGTGTCCCCGGTTCAATTCCGGGAGGAACCACCATTTAAAAAATAAGCATTTAAGCCTTAAACGGTTTAGATGCTTTTTTTGATATACAAAAGGAAATTTTATAAAATATAAATTCTGATATTTTGGCATCTTACTATCCTTTGTAATGACGAAAAAACAGCGTCCTTTTTTTATGGAATTTATGGATTTATATTGATTAATTATATAAAACGTGTAAAATAGAGATAACCGGAAAATGCTAATTAATAAGCATTGTTATAAGAAACAGAAAAGAAGGTAAAAGATGGTTAATTATATCCATTCACTGTTGAATTTCAAGCGATTTTCAACAGCACAAAAAATAGCTTTAAGTTTTTTAATGGTCATACTGATAGGAACAGTGCTGTTAATGATGCCGATTGCGCATCAAAATCATCAAGCGTATCCGTTTATCGATTCTTTGTTTACGGCTACGAGTGCAACCTGTGTAACGGGACTTGTGGTTGATGTTACGGCAAGCGAATTTACGCTGTTCGGTCAAATTGTTATTATGTTGCTGATTCAAATCGGTGGTTTAGGGTTAATGACATTAATGGCAGTATTTATTTTGTTATTGAAAAGTCGTTTATCGATGCATGAAAAAATTGCAATGAAAGAAATGCTGAATCAAGAACAAGTATTTAATATGCATCGCTTTCTGCTTGACATTCTGAAGTATACGCTGTTATTTGAGGGCGGTGGAATGATCTTGCTGTCATTTCGCTTTATACCTGAATTCGGCTTATTTTCCGGGCTGTTTAAGGCAATGTTTCTTGCTGTTTCGGCTTTCTGTAATGCCGGCTTTGATATATTAGGCAGTGTGAGTCTGATGGAGTATGCGCATGATCCGTTGGTGATGTTTACGATTATGGCATTGATCGTACTTGGCGGTTTGGGTTTTGCGGTATGGTTTGATTTACGAGATAAGCTGAAACTGCTGTTTCGCCGACAACTGAAATTAAACAGGCTGCGAAAATCACTCAGTCTGCATACACGGATTGTTTTGGATATGACATTGCTGCTGATCTTTGTGACTGCCGCATTGCTGTTTCTATTAGAATGGGATAATCCGGGAACACTTGCTTCATTCAACTGGTGGGAAAAAGGCATGAATGCGCTGTTTGAATCGGTAACGCTGCGCACGGCAGGCTTTGCCGGAGTGAACTACGGCGCCTTAACTTTGGCTTCTAAGTTTTTAATGATTATTATTATGTTTATCGGCGGTAGTCCGGGCGGAACTGCAGGCGGTATTAAAACGACGACTTTAGCGGTATTAGTCATATATATTATTTCTAACTTACGCGGTCGTACTCATACAGTATTGTTTCGCCGTACCATATCGATGGATATTATCGTTCGGGCAATGGGCATCTTCTTTATTAATCTGATGACATTGCTGGTCGGAATATTTCTGTTATGTATTTTTGAAAAGCATGATTTTATTGAGTTGGCATTTGAAGCCGTCAGCGCAATGGCTACGGTCGGCTTGACCTTAGGTATTACTTCAAGCTTAACGCTTGGGGGAAAGATTATTATTATCTTATTAATGTTTATCGGACGTATCGGTATTATGACGCTTGTGCTGTCTTTGTTTTCGCATCACGGCAAACAGAAAAATAATAATGTCGTGTATCCGAACGGCAGTATTATTGTCGGGTAATTCAAATAAAGAGAGGTATTCTATATGAAAATATCAAAAAATACAAAGAAACAATATGCGGTATTAGGATTGGGAGTATTTGGTTCTTCCGTCGCTAAAACATTAAGTCTCTATGACTGCGAGGTACTGGCACTCGATGTGGATATAAAATGTGTGAACCGCATTGCGGATTTAGTTACACAGGCAATGCAGTGTGATATTACTGATTTAGATCAGCTGCGATCTACCGGGGTCGCTGATTGTGATGTCGCTATTGTCGGTATGGGAAATCATTTGGAAGAAACGGTTCTTGCCATCATCAATTTAAAAGAACTGGGTGTTCCTTATATCGTTGCCAAAGCGAAAAATAAGCGTTATATGCAGATCTTTATGACGGTCGGTGCCGACCGAATTGTTCGTCCCGAAAAAGAAATGGGCAAGCAGGTCGCAAAAAGCTTGTTAAGCAATAATATCGTAGAGATGATCGATATTGACAGTGAATACAGTATGGTCGAAATTGAAGCACCTTTTTCATGGGTAGGCAACAGCCTTCGTGAATTAGATGCACGCCGTCGTTTCGGGATTAATGTATTGGGGATCCGTCGCCCGCAGGATCAAAAGCTTTCTTTGGCTCCCGACGCCGACTATATTATTGATGCATGTGATCATCTTGTAATTATCGCTGACGGAAAAACATTTGCGCGATTGGATGAATTAAACAAAATTTAAAATCATATAGCTGTGCTTTTGCACAGTTTTTTTGTCACAAATGCGCCGTTCCTTAATACAATATACTATGGAGGAGTATATCGTATGGTTGAAGTGAAAAGTATTTGTATTGCGCAAAAATCATTTATCGGTGTTCGACTGCATTTACCCGCTTATCCTTCTTATTTGATCGTATCCACAAAAACGATTTTGGCACAGAATCTTTTTGATATTAGCTATTTTCAAAAAACCAATCAAGTAGCGGTAATTATCACTGAGTATCGGCATGGGTTCGAGGCGATGCTGAATGCTAAAGTGATCGCTGCCAACGATGCCGCAAAGGCTCACGGAGTTACTTTAACAATGAACGGAAAAGAGGCATTGCTGCTTTGTGAAGGCGCACTATAAAAAGGGCAGACATTGGCTCAGAAATCGCATCTTATTGATCAGCTTCGTGCTCATCCTTTTCTTTACGATGTGGATTCGCTCGCTGAATGAATATGTGGAGCCGCGTTTACAAGCGATTGCGAAGCAAAATGTGATCTTCGCAATTAATAATATTACGCAGTCTGTATTAGCCGATATGGAGTATGATCCTGATTCACTGATTCAGATTTCCAATGCTCCCGACGGTACCATATCCGCTGTCGCTTACGATTCCTATCGTTTAAATCAAATCTTATATACCGCACTTCATACGATCGATGAAAGTCTTGATCAAGAAGAAAACGGAACCGGCAGACAAGAAGGTGATGAAATATATTTCAAGAACGGTGTTGTGTATGAATGTCCGCTCGGTTTATTAACCAAAATACCTTTTTTGGCTAATTCGGGTCCGAGAATACCGATCCGTTTAAAGTTGTTAAATGATGTCACGGGTGAAATTAAGGTTGATTCGGCACCTTACGGAATTAATAATACCTTAGTAAAGGTTTATATAAAGATCAGTGTTAAAACACAAATCATTACTATTCTCTCAACATCGGAAACAGAAACCAGCACAGAGATTCCCGTTGTTGTTCAAATTGTGAACGGAAAGGTGCCTAATATCACTCCTTATGTATCATCTTCCGAACAAAAAACATCGCAGTGAAATACACTGACATGCAATATTTTGCCTGTGGGAAGGACTTTTTTTAAATTCTTACCTGTAACCTTTGAAATCTTGTGCGAAATGTTGTATTATAAATAGAGAATTTCAGATAGGAGTGAATTCAGAGATGAAAAAAATCATAGCGATAATTTTATGTATGAGCGTTTTAGCCGGTTGTTTCCCGTCTAAAAGCGGTGTCGTACATTCTTCTGCCGAAGATGCTATTTCAGCACTTGAAAGCAAAGATGATATTATTCTTGTAGTCGGAAAGAGTGACTGCAGTGCTTGTGAGGAATTCCAAGGGGTTATGGATGAAATCGTTAAGAACTATGATCTTCGTATTACCACGGTTATTATGGATGATGAAGAGCCTGTAGTTGATGAAAGCACAAATAAAAAGACTTATCCTGAATATGAAGAATTGGAACAGTATATCGGTGTAGTTGCCGGTACACCTACTGTTTACTTTATTAAAGAAGGGGTAATCAAGGGAATGTTTACCGGTGCAGTTTCTTATGATACTTTTAAGGATAAAATTGAAAAGTACGGTTTCTTGCCGGAAGCAAAGCCAACTGAGGAATAATTATGATGACAATCGTAGGAAGAGCTGCGATTGTTTTTTTATTTAAAAGCTAAAATATATAATAAAAGTTCGTACTATAAAAAAGAGCCTGCTTTTTCACAGACTCTTTTTTTCATTTAGGGAATACCTAAAATGAGAAAAGGATAGAAAGTTTGAAACTTAGAGGGAGAAAGATAGGTAAGGTTTTTTTCCTTACCTGTTTATAGTATAACCTTTACTTATGGAAAAAATTTCAATTTAATATGGATAATTATGTGATTGTGAATAATCAAACAGCGATATTTTATGTAAGTGTGATATAATTATAACAGGAGTGATATTATGCAGATTAAAGCATTCAATGAGGAGCTTGTTTTAAGAGCCGCTCAGCAGCAATTTCCTGATAAGGCAGTGCTGTTGGAGCCTTCGGATATTTATTTAAAAGGAAAGCAGACAGGTCGTTATACGGCATCTTGGTATGATCATGATATTTTTATCAGTACCGAATTTGCGTATGAAGATCGTGTAATTAACGGGAATAAGACAAGATATAAAATTGAAGTTCCTTGTGTGTTAATAAAAAATCATCCTCATGATATTATTTATGATTCACGGGATATTTATTTTGCGGCATATTCAGAGAACGATGAAATTCATTTTATGAAATATGTGGAACTGATTAAAGAATTAGGGAAGCATATGGAGCTTCAGGAAGCGTTGACTCCGGTAAGTCAGTGCGGATTTTAGTTTAGATAAGTGCGGATTGATAATGCAAAAATCAGAATTGTTTGGTTTTTGCCTTTTTATTAGTTTTCTATAAATGATACACTGATAGGAAGTAATTGAATATATAGGACAAAAGGTCGTAAAAAATGAAGCAGGTACGAACAAATCCTAATCAAGTACACTCTATAATATGAGTTTTACGGTTTTGGATAAAAATGATAGAAACATACATAAAAATATCATTATATTTCTAAAAGCAGACTATTATAGACATACACTTCTTAATCAGAAATGTATGTTTTTTGTTTATAAAGCATACGATTTTGACTGATTTCCCGCTATTTCTTAAAGTCTACCTTTGTAGATAGATGATAAGAAAGAAGGGAAATAGAATCATGTGGAAAAAATTAATATTAGCAGTTATAGTGTTATCAGGTGTGTTTTCAATTTCTATTGTAGCAAATATTTATAATCAGAATATGAGAGCTGCTGCTTTTTTCCAGCTTCAAAAGGGGCAAAAGGTTATAATAGGAAATTATCAGGGTAATGATGTAGTATGGGATATTGGTAATGCTTCCGGAAATGATTATGTGCTAATGTCATCTAAACCCATTGTTGATCTACAACCTATTTATGACACTTCTATTAACTGTACCATATATCATGATAACGTAGGGACGAAATGGTATTCTCCTTCATGTGATGATACGTTGTTACAAAATGAAATTGACAATATATTATTTAATAACGTAGAAAATATGATATTGTCGAGACCTGCGTTTTTACCATCAATGAATGAAGTAAGAAACGGCGGTACATTGGGGTTAACAGTTGCTGATCGTGCATTTCAAACATCTTGTGGATATTGGTTAGCAGGAAAAATAAAGAATTCAGTTCATGTACCAAGTTATCCTCATGCAGTTTATAATGCTATGCAATCCCCATTAGACGGTGTAGATATAAGCGGCGATATAGATATCAATACAAATACCGCAATATCACCAAATGAAAAAATACGGAGTATTATGGCGGTTATGTGGTCTGACAGAGCTTCACCAATTATGGCATTATCACTCCGTCCGTTTATGACCGTTAGTAAAGAGAAAATTAATTTTGCGGCAGATGCCACATATCAAGATGGCGGTTGGCATAATTATCAGATTGATACTTCTAATTTAAATAAGAATAACCAATTTAAACCGGTAAAATTAAGAATATCATCTTCCTTGACAGCGAATTTAGATGAAATCAGAAGAATTAGAATCGGCAAGCCTATTACGAAAGTGATGAAAGATAAATCTGTGGAATTAAAGGTTAAATCTAATTTAGGATCTGGAAATGTAATCTCAGTTCTTCTTTATGATAGCTCCGGATCAAGTATAAAATATTATCGTAAATTAAGTTCACCGAGTGATGGTTTTGTGACAATGGATCTGAAAGGTATACCAGTGGGTAATTATCGAGTTGCGATTATCAATGAGGAATATGACGGAACCAACCGTCCGGCTAATAGTTCGCCGATTTCCAATATGTTACCGTTAAGCATAGTTGAAAAGCACAAAATCACTTATACAACGACACCGCAAAGTGGTGCTACTTTAGGTGATTATGAATACAGTAAGAATGTAGATGCAGGAGAAATTGTAGGTAAGGTTACAGCGAATCCTTTAGGTGTTACTCCGTTAGTTTATAATTTAATCGGCGACGGCGATAATTCTTATCTGAATTTTGAAATTGATGGTTTAGACAGTAACAAAGCTTCCGGTAATACACCATTGGATGTGAAAATAAAAAACAATGCGCCTGATTTAAAGAATGGTGGATTGAAAGCAGGGTCATACAAATTTTGTATTATAGCTAAAGATGATAATAATGATCCTGATCCATTGGATAATGATACAAGAGTTTGTACTTCGTTTGAGGTAGTGAAGACAGAACCTACCATTACCTTTGATCAAGATGATAAGGGGACAACTTATGTATCAGGCAGTATAGAAA
>CANOSP010000007.1 GCA_947569705.1 uncultured Erysipelotrichaceae bacterium | reverse complement strand
TTTCATTGATTGAATATTGATTCATTACTCCCTCGGTTGCTTTCTTGGAATTCATCACAATCCATACCGAATAAACCTTTTTCAGATTTTGAAAATCAGAATGTTGAAAGCCATCCGGACGATTCTTTTGTCTTGCGAGCAATCTGCTACAATAATAAATCGCACGGCTTAATAACGGATAGTGTCTATTACTGTTTGCCTGTGCTTCGATGTTCAGGATTAAACCGATGTTTTCTTTGTTAGGTGAATTAGGCAATCTGACTCCTACTAGAATATCAAAGATGATCTTGGCACCGAAAACGGAAGTATCTTCAGGATTCATCCCATAAATCTTATCGACGGCTTTATCAACATTTATGCTCGCAGTCGGATCACTCACTATATAATCCGGTATCTCAGCTAACGGAATATCACGAAATTCTGAAACACACTCTTTAATAATCCGAGCCAATATCTGCTTATTACATATGCTCCTTTTACAATATTCATCATAGGTGAGATTGTGACTGCTGCGATCAATCATTTCATTTAATTCATTTACTTTAATCATAGACGTTATCATCTCCTTTCGCCTGTCTATAATTCAGCTTTAAAAAGCCCCTATCTTTTATATACACGCTAAAAAATGAGATTACGAAAAATAAATGAATTTTTTATCCGATTTGCTGAAAAAGCAAAATCCCCAAAGCTCTATTAACGTTTTTCCTCAACCATTTCCCTGCACAAAAAATGATAAAAAATAAAATAAGCAAAAGTGTAGTAATAAAATTCATATGTGTTATAATAAAATAAACAAAAAAATGAAATAATGAGACATATACATACATTGATATATAAAAAGCATATATAAAGTATGAAAGAAAGGTACACTATGATAAAAGGTAAAAAATTACGATATGAACGGCTGATATTTGTTATAGCGGCTTTCCTGTTGTTTGGCTTCGGAATCTCTAAGATATTGGGATCGGGTGATCCGTACAAGGCATTAAAAGAGGTGTCAAATCAGGCAAAGCTGGCAGGTGAACCGAAAGAACAATTCAATGAGGAAAACGAGGAACAGTTAAGATTTTTGCATTATCCTCAATTTAAATCAGAGTCGATGAATACAAAGATTAATGAATATATAAAAAAGCTTCCGCAGGAAAACGGCATTACCTATCTTGATTATGAAAGCAATTCCTTAAATGATCGCTATGTCAGTGTCAAGTTTCATTATCAGTTACTGGATAAAGAACAGGAGCTTTTGAAAGAGAATTATCAATATATCAGCTTTGATCTTGAGGCAAATCGAGAGATACGATTACAGGATATTTTTCGCGGCAATTATGTAGATTTGATCAGCGAGGAATTTCAGAAACAAGCGAATAAAAAAATAGCTGAGCCTGATAAAGCAGTGGTTTCACTTGATGAAGAAGCTGTGCATGTGCATTGTGACAATGCATCTGTCAAGTTAAAATACAGTGATCATCAAAAATATATAAAGCTGGCAGGCATGGGAGCGAATAAAAAGCCGCTTGAGATAAAGCGCAAACTGAAGATTGATCCTGCAAAACCGATGATTGCGTTGACTTTTGATGACGGCCCGTCACCTTATACTGATGAGATGATGAAGGTGTTTGAAAAGCATCAGGCAAATGCTTCCTTCTTTATGTTAGGGCAAAATGTTCGCAATTATCCTGATACGGTGAAGCATATGGTAGAAAACGGGTTTGAAATCTGTAATCATTCGTGGGATCACAAAAGCATTGAATCAGATGATCGAAAACATATTCGCAAGGAAGTGTTTGATACACAAGATGCGCTTTATGAGTTGACCGGGCATGAAGCAGTCTATGTGAGACCGCCGTACGGGGCGTGGAACGATACAACCAAGCAAGTGCTGAATCAAAACGGTTTACAGGTTGCGTTATGGAATGTTGACAGTGAAGATTGGAAAAATCGCGATAAACAGATCACATTGGAACGCGCAAAAGCCGGTGAATTCGACGGAGCCGTGATTCTATTCCATGACTTATATCCGACAACCTTGGAAGCGGTAAAAGAATTAGTTCCGTATCTTCAAAGCAAAGGCTATCAATTAGTAACAGTATCTGAATTATTTGAATACAAGGGAGAAAAAACAGGACTTTAAAAAACATGGGTACGGAATATACGTTTTATTCCGTATCCATGTTTTTGTTAGATTACAATCAGATGAACCAAGCATTGTCTGCTTTTACATTGCTTTTATTATTATAATAGATCGGACAGTATACATTGCATAAATTACATGGGGCATTGGGTCTGTAACAGCCGTATCCGCGAAAACTCGCACCCTCATCAAAAGTGCCGCTGATGAGAGCTACCTGTGAACCGGTATATTGTACCTTCGCTTTATCTTCATTACAAATAGTGGGAATCAGTTGGTTTTGAGCATTCTGTGACCCCGTTTTGCTTCGATATGCACTGATATTTGTCTGCGGAATTTGCATAAAATCACTCCTTTCCTGTCTTTTTTATACTATGAAAAGATCTTTGAAGGATAGAGGATAAATAGACATGAAGTGCAAAAAACACGATAAAATGGGCATATGCATAAATTTCAAATAAAGAAAGAGAAAATCGGCGAACTCAAGTCGTTTTTTTTTATTGCATTATTTTTAAACAATTTGGACTGCGAGAGCGATACGCGCTCGAGTTAATGAAAAAGACGACAGAGTAAGTTATAATAATTCATGAAAGGAATGGGAGAGATACATGCATATTGAAATGAGTGAAGTGGATTATTATGTAAATGAATCGGAACAAAAAAAGGATGCTTGGTATCAGCCGTTTTGCGGTGTGGAAGTGATCAGTCCGACGAGAAAAGAGGTGGTGCTGCGACTTTGTAGGGAAGTATATTATTATGAAAACTTTCCGTTATGGAATCATGCGCTTACCGTTTACTTATTTCCGTATTGCCGCACGCTGATCAATCAAATTGTGATGCTTCCGATTGTGGGAAGCGGAAAGCATTTCGATGCGAAGGTGTTGGAACATAACGGAAAAGATTATTTAGTCGTTGATTTATTGAATATCGCAGATTATACAAGCAGTGTGAAGGAGATGTGCTATATTCTGCATAATCTTTGTCATGTACATTTACTGCGATACTATATGAGTCATGCTTATGAAAAACCGATTGCTTATATTCCGCAGTTAGAATATCGTTTCTTTTGTGAGGGATTGATTCAATATTTATCGTGGAATGAGGATGCGGCGGTATATCGCTTAAAGGAAGCGCGATATATACATCGTAAAAAGGATGCTTTTTATACACTGAATAAAGCATTTGAAATCAAGGAAAAACAATTTCGTGAACAAATCCTTGTTATGCTGGAGAAATTAGATTTGTGGCAAAGATTTACTGATGTCGCAGGGATGTTTTATTGTGATTATTTGTATCAAACGGGTGGGAAAAGACGCTTAAAAGAATATGTGGATGCAGGTTTTGAGGGATCAGTGACGACATTGATGGAAGCTATTTCTCAACAGTCCTTGACAATGGTAAAAAAATAAGACAGTGCAACGATTTTGTTGTTACACTGTCTGAGATTGAATATGTGAGTATGGCAGCTACATTTGTACTTCTTCAGGAGCTTGATCCATAGGTGAGTCAAAATCTTTGCGCTCACTTGGGAACTGCTCGCCGGGCGGCATATCACCTCTGCCGTTGCCTTTTTCTCTGTTTCCGGGCATATTCATTCCGCCTTGTCCGTACTGAGTGATTGTATCGGTAAGTGTTATTGCGGAAAGCAGTGTGCCGCCGCTGAATCCGCTTTCCATATAACCGGCATCATTTTCCGTACCGCTGCCGCCGATATACAGCTGATATTCCTTTTGGAGCGTCAGCTTCGGGGTGCTGATTACAATGTTATCGTATGTTCGACTCGGTGCTGCGGCGATGATCGGATTACCGGATGCATCACACAGATAGAAAAGGGTATTTGCTTCTTGTTGGGAAATATTGAACATAACAGCATTCTGTGATGAATCGGATGACGGTGCCTGTGCCATTTGCGAGCTGCCTGCGGCGATCAGTATACCGCCGTTGATCTTAAAGGCTTCCTCGTAATCTAAGGCGCCGTTTCCCCCGTCAGAGGGACCGAAGACGACAACACTGCCGCCGTCCATTTCGATTGTGCCGTTAGAATCCAGACCATCACCCTTGGCATCAACCAAGACGGTACCACCGTGAATCTGAATCGTATAATCACCACCCTGTCTGAAATGATCGATGAAAGGTTCTGTGGCAGAATCTTGATCACTGCCGCCGGCCGCATTAATTCCGTCATCATCGGAAACGATTTGAATATCGCCGTCGTTGATAATAACATCGGCTCCTTCAAGACCCTCGTAGCTCTCTGTGATATTGATACTGCCGTTATCAATCGTAAGTGTATCATCCGCGTGAATACCGTCATCGCCGCTTGTGATTGTAAAGCTGCCGTTTGTCAGGGTAATATCACCGTTGGCATGAAGGGAATCATCACAGGTGTTTAAAGTGAATACACCGTCTTTGATGATCAGCGTGCCTGTCGCTTTTATGCCTTTAGTGCTGATCGTTTCTTCTTCACTGTTCGTTTGTTCCCGCTGAGGAAAGCTGCCGTGCTGAAAGGCGTTGTTCGTTTTAACCGCGTTGGTGCTTCCGCCTCCTGCTTCGATTTGGAAGTTACCGTTATAAATCGTCAGATTGCGTGCTGCCTGAATTCCGTCCTGCGCCGCCGTTAATTCAAAGCTGCCGTTTTCGATGATAATATCACCTTTTTCATCATCTTTATCATAGGTGCTTTTAATCGCATCTCCTGATGCCTCAATCTGATAGCTGCCTTCATGTATATAAAGCGCATCTTTTCCGATGATGCCGTTATCTACGGATTTTATCTGAAGGCTGCCGTCCATTAGCTTTAAGGTATCTTTTGCTTTGATCGCATTTTGAATATTTGCTTGAATGCTCAAGCTTCCGCTGCCGTTCACAGTCAGATCGTTTTGGACTGAAATTGTCGCATCGGCTTCACTGTCCGCAGTATTTGCCGCATCGATCAGTTGATTCTTTGTATCCTGATATAACGATATAATCAGCTTTTTGCCGTTATTACAGCGAATTGCCGGCCCGCTGCTTGATGTGATTGAAGCCTCTTTTAAAACGAGCCTTACTGTTTCCTGTTCTCCGACGTCAATGGAAAGCGATCCTTGAAGACTGCCGTGTAGCACATAGGTTCCGGCATTTGTGATTTTGACTTCTCCTTGCTTTTGATCTAAATCAATTTCATTAACGTCTTTCTGATCAAAATCCAGATAGAAATCATCTTCCGCATAAGTGACTTGTGTGTTTTCACTCGACTGTTGATCATCTTCAAGTGCTTGTTTTGATGTGCAGGCGCATAACCATAACATGCATAAGAGAAAAAGTAAAAGTCGTCTTCGCGCTTTATAATTCATCACTGTTCGCCTGCCTTTTCGCTAATACTACCGTCAGATTGCCGTTGCGGCAGCGAATTTCATCAATCATCGCTTTTTCCCGTGACGGATCTTTTAAGGTGATTTGATAAAAAACCTCAAACATAGAGCCGAGATTGATTGTTTTGACACGGATCATTTCGACCTGTTGTGTATATCGTTCAAAAATATCATCAAATATTTCCGTATAATCTAAATCCTCGGGGATGACAATGCGCAGATCTTTTTCAGTTTGCGGCCGCTGTAAAAACGAAAGTCGAGTCAATATCATAAAGGCTGATGCGATGACTACGGCAGTGAAAAGCGCAAAGCTTAAATAACCCATTCCGGCTGCCAATCCGACTGCCATCGCAAAAAAGATAAACAGAATTTCTTTGGAGCTTCCCGGTACTGAGCGAAAGCGTACCAGTGAAAAGGTACCGAGTACCGCAACACCGGTTCCTAAATTGCCGTTTACCATCATAATTACCAACTGGACAAGTGCCGGCAACAGCGCGATCGTTATCTTGAAGTTTTTAGTCGCACAGCCTTGATATGCATAGATATAGGCAATTAAGCATCCGATCAATAAAGAACAGCCGGTACATAAACCGCCTTCCCATATTGTGAGATTAGTTCCTTCACTTAATATACTTGTAAACATGAAAAAGCTTCCTCCTTTTGTATCGCAGGATTAGAAAAAATTTGATCCTGCTTTTGTATTATCGGTGTTTTAGTTTTTATCATATCGTGCAGAAATACTGTTCCGTATTTAGAAAAAGAAGTCGGATACAGCTTCATATCGGATAAAATACGGGTAAGCCATAAAGGATAAGCACCTGGTACTTTAATCTCCATCAGAATTTTGTCATCATCAAGTACCGTCTTTCCGCCAGTTTCACATGTTAAGTCCAAGTGATCGTATCTGCGGCGAATATGATGGTCAAACGTAATTCTCAGATCAGGCACACGCTTCCCGATTAATGCCGTTCGCTCATAAGCGATATAGACTTTCGGCTTTGGTTGATAATATTGAATAAAATAAGCGATTTCAGCTTGAATCTGTGTATTACATTGAGGCAATTTGCCTGTTTGAAGCAGCATCGCTGCTTCTGTTTCGTTTAATGAAATACGTCGTTTATTCACAATGCCTTTGCATTTCTTTTTGATTTCCAGATATACGGTGCTGTCTTTATGAGCAACCCCGTAGCTTCTTAAACGCAGTTTTTCTTTATAAGGCGGTTTTTGAAGCGATGTGGTAATTAAATCATATCTTTCGGTATCAAAATAGATATTACAAACGGTCGCGGCATCAAAAATATCGTCGGTTAGATAATCAGATGCTCTTTGTAATAGCTCACTTTTTTGTGCTTCATTGATAAGATATTTCTTTTCCAAGCGTTGAAACACCATTTTGACAGATGACATTGCTTCACCTCTTTTCTGCCTTTATTTTATCAGCGGAACATGGGAAACAGTTGTTTGTTGTATGAACATTATGTGAAAAGTGAAATCAGATTGTCAGAGTGATTTTTGATGCGGTGTTCACTTAGTTGTTAATAAACCATAAAAAAAACCGATATGTTTCTATCGGCCCGATTAATATAAACTAATCCCGTTTCATATCTCTGAGTTTCTTATTTTCTCCTTTTACAAAAACTACTTTATCTCCCTTGAGTTTCTACCTATTATTTGTTATTTTTATTAAAATTTGATTTGATGTTTTTGTAATAAAACCGCTTAGTTTAGAATGATTAAGGCTTCTTATACCTTTTTCCTTTGATTAATCCATTGTCAATCAAATCGCCTTTTTGTACTAATTCTTTTAACAGTGTTTGGATTCGTCTTTCCTTTAAATTAAGTATTTCAATAAAATCAATAGTTTGATACCAAACCCCTTCTTCCATTACAGATAATATCTTTTCATATTGCTTGATTGTTTTTTCTCGCAGTTTTTTTCTCGCAGTTTTTTTCTCGCAGTTTTCTTCTCGCACTTTTCTATTTATATCCTTCTTAATGAATTGCATCGTTAAAGTTGTACGGTCAGGATCAAATTTTTCCTCAATGACTGGTTCAATCCACCCTTCATTTTCCCAAATACTAAATAGTTCAGGAACACCACTTCCTGCTCTTTCACCT
Organism: uncultured Erysipelotrichaceae bacterium; assembly: GCA_947569705.1. Taxonomy (GTDB): domain Bacteria; phylum Bacillota_I; class Bacilli_A; order Erysipelotrichales; family Erysipelotrichaceae; genus C-19. The sequence continues at coordinate 74,798 of CANOSP010000007.1, read as the reverse complement.
ACACCAACTAAATTAAACATTTTCATCAGAGCTTTATTTCTGGGATCTGATTGACCCCCTAATCTCATTTGATGTTTACCAACACGAATAGAACCCGGATTTTCAATAGTTAACATATCTTTTTCTAATTTAATTACGACACCCCTTGGAATATAAAAATCTGTATTTACCAAACAGTTTGCAAGCACCTCTCGTATTGCTCTATGAACCGGTGTATCACCGATTCGAATCCCATTTTCAATCTTAAAGGGAACCTTAAAATTAAGGGTAATTTTATTATATACTTTAAAGTAGAAATCGAAAATATTCCCTGTCCATTCACCAGAGGATGATTGTAAGCGATCTGTCCATCGAATAGTTGGATCCAACATTTCTCTGTAATCTAAGAAGTATTCAGGATACTGTCTCAGAATGCGGTGTTCTTCACCAAACATTAGCAAACCTGCACCGGTAGGGTGAAGTTTTTTGTCTCTATCTTTATCTGCTGCACCAATCATTAACAAATATTCTTCATCTGATAAATTGTTCCAAATATGATCGGGTTTATATGATTTATGTCTATTTCGATATTGATGAACCGTTTCAAAATTTAAATCTTTTAACGACATGTTTTCAATGATATGCATATCCATTGTTTCTTCAATTTGATCTCTGAGCATGGATTTTACTTGGGAATGTGAACAATGGTAATCGCCGGTATGAGTTCTTTTATAAGTTCCTCTAAATATATCATTATTTATGTAGATTGGTTTTTGTTCACGCTTTGCCATTGGAACATGAATTACAATTATAAGATCATCATTAATTTCATAGGATTGAACATCCTTTTCGGTTAATAGATTAATACTTACTTTTTGTGGATTATGAGCTTGATTCCAGAAATCGTCTAATAATTTTTCTTTATCTACATACTCCCGTAGTTTTCCAACTTTTATCTTCAAGCTCTTTTATACCTAAAATGATTACACCGCCATAAGTATTAGCCATTGCAGAATAAGATTCCCATAATGCTGCCGGTAATCCACCGTTAGCACGTTTAACTTCCCTACGGTTATCTTCTTTGTAACAATCTAATTTTGTAATATCAAACAATTCAAACATTTATTCGGATCCTTTCATTTAAAAATATATATAGAAATCAGAAAAACAATATTTAATAGTATTCATATCTGCTTTAAAAATTTTATTTTTTTATGCAATACTTGTTAATTAGCAGCTTTAACTTTTTTACTTGTAATTTATTTTATATGAAATACAATATTTTCCTTATTGTGTTTGACTTTTTCTCCGCGATATTTCGTAACTGGCATTATTCATTATATTATAAAATTTTATTCATAAAAACATTTCTTCTATAATAGGAAGTTACCATATTTACATCTTTCTTTTATATGCGTTGTTACATGATCTTTTTCGATTTTATGCTTAACTGTTCCATATATAAATTCACATATAAACGCCTTATGCATTTATAAATATTCTTGATTCATCGAAAAGAAAATTAATTTTTATTTTGTTCCTTTTCAATTTCAGTAATCTTATTAATGCGTCGCTGATGTCGTTCATCCTGCGAATACGGAGTATTTATCCAAGTATGTACAATATCCTTCATGATTTCAATTCCGCAGGTGCGCTGTCCCATTGCCAGCACATTAGAATCATTGTGTTTTCTTGTAAGGCGCGCGCTTGTCGCTTCACTGCATAAGGCGCAGCGAATCCCCTTTACCTTATTGGCGGTGATACTGACACCGATTCCCGTGCCGCAGATTACAATACCGCGTTCATTTTCTTTTTCACTGACTGATTTTGCACAAGCATAGGCGAAATCAGGATAATCACAGGAAGCAGTGGAATAAGTACCGAAGTCCTTAACCTCATGTCCTTCCTCAATCAACATTTCCTTAATTGCTTCTTTTGCTTCATATGCGCCGTGATCACAGGCGATTCCGATTTTCATTTGAATTCCTCCTTTATTTGTAATGCGCTGCGAATTTCAGCTTCCGAAATTTCACCTTTTCTCAGAATCTTGATATCCGCCTCACTGACATCAATAATTGTGCTTGCCGTATTTCCTTGCGCTTTTCCCATAACAATCGCATGAATCCTACCCTCAAGCTGTTCCAGTACCTCAGATGCATAATGAGTACTCGCTTCATCGGAGCGATTTGCACTGCTTACTAACAACGGACCTTGACACTTCTCGATCAAGTCCAGCACAAATGGATCATTAGGCATTCTGACGGCGATTGTCGGTTTGCCGTTTGTAACAAAATCCGGCACGCATGCCTTTTTCTTCAACACTAACGTAAGAGCGCCCGGCATAAATGAATGAATCAGTTTTTGTGACGTTTCATTAATTTCGGCTATTTGATCCAACTGTGCATAAGAGGCAACCATGGTCGGTATCGGCTTTGTTTCCGCCCGTCCTTTTGCCTGTTTCAATGCCGCCAATGCGTTTTCATCGTAAATGACTCCCAGTCCGTAAACCGTATCAGTGGGAAATGCGACTGTCTTACCGCTGAGCAGCGTTTGTATGATTGCATCTGTATCGTTTTTATTATAACGGATCGTTTTCATCTTTACCTCGCTTAATCTGCTTCATTTTACCATGAATATTCGGATAAAAACAGTGGATTATGAAAAAGTTTGAGAAATAATCGATAAATTTTTAGGGTGCAGTCTTAACGATTGGGAAAAGTAATTTCATATAAATCGTTGATTTCAGCTTCACTCATTTTTTTCAGTTCTTCAATCTTATACATTGGATAACCTAAAGCACCGTAATACGCTGCTAATTCTTCAATCATTTCTTCCATTTAATCGCCTTCTTTCCGGTTATCATCTTATCATGTTTTAGATAAAATGAACAGTTTTTTACGGCGTCCTTTATTTCATCTTGTTTTGATTACTGATGTGTTTTTATAATAAACAGCATTATTTTTATGAAAGAGTATTATTCATCAACACTATTATATAAATAGACTAATTATTTCTGAACAGCACATTGTACAATATGATAAGTAAGAGGTATTCGTATGGAGAAGCTGGAAATAAAAACAATTATAAAAAACGGATTGAAAAAGAATCATATGACACAGGCACAGCTTGCATCTGCTTTAAATATTGAAAGAGCGACCGTCAATCGCTGGTGTGTCGGTAAAGCGATTCCCGAAGCAGATACATTTTTAAATGTGTGTAAAATATTAAATATAAGAGTAGACAATTATTTATTTGAAGGTGATGATGCACTGGAAAATCAGTTAGGCAGATTGTTTATTCATTTAAATGAGACACAAAAGGAAGCTTTACATGAAATGCTTCATCAGATGATGGAGATGCTGGAGAAAGAAGTGGCGGGATAACAGAATCAGTCGTATATGCAAAAAAGACAGTCGCTGTCTTTTTTTGAGAATAAATTGAGATGTTTGAAATACGGTTTATATTTGATAACAATTGTCTATGAAAGCAGACTATAATTAATCGTAAACATTGGAAAAATCACCAAAAAACAGTTTACTTACACGGCGAAAACTGTTATAATCTTTAGACGGGTAGATAATCTCTACTCCTTGTTCTGTCAAAAGACAGGGCCTATAGACCATAAGGAGGTGTACGTAATGAAGAAATACGAGATCATGTACATCGTGAACGCATCTTTAGAAGATGCAGCGCGCCAGCAGGTAATGGATGAAATGCACAAGGTCATTACCGACCGTGAAGGTTCCATTGATAAAGTGGATGAATGGGGCGTAAAAGAGTTCGCGTATGAAATCAATCACATGAACAAAGGCTACTATGTAGTCATCAATGTTACGGCAAACAATGAAGGTATTCAGGAATTTGATCGTTTGACTCGCATCAATCCGAATATTGTTCGTTATTTGATCGTAAAAACACAAGGCGAAGAATAAGCGAGGATGAAGCTATGATTAATCGAGTAGTTTTGGTAGGCAGAATTACGAAAGATCCGATGCTGAGAAAAACGCAGAGCGGTATTTCCGTAGTTTCGTTTACAATCGCATGTAATCGCCGTGTGCCGAGTCAGGGGCAGGACGCAGATTTTATTAACTGTGTCGCATGGAATAAAACCGCTGATTTTATGGCACAATATGTAAAAAAAGGTGCTTTGTTGGGACTGGAAGGCAGAATCCAAACGCGCAGCTACGATGATAAAGACGGAAAACGTGTTTATGTTACCGAGGTTGTTGCGGACAGCGTTCAGTTCTTGGAAAGCAAAAAAGCAGCTGCGGAACACGGAAGCTATGCACCGCAGGAGCCAATGCAGCCGGATATGGGCTATACACCCGATCAGCCTGCTGCAAACAGCTTTGACGCAGATTTTTCAAGTGCGGATACATTAGATATCGCAAGTGATGATTTGCCGTTTTAATTCAGAAAGGAGAATACCCGATGGCATTTAGAAAACAACGTATGGGTCGCAAAAAAGTTTGCTACTTTACGAAAAATAAAATCGAATATATTGATTATAAGGACGTTGAATTATTGAAACGCTATATTTCCGCAAACGGAAAGATCGTTCCTCGTCGTGTAACAGGTACACGTGCAAAATATCAGCGTATGCTGGCGACTGCAATCAAACGCGCTCGTCAGATGGCATTATTGCCTTACGTCAGCGAATAAGTATAACCTCCTCCGTTCGGCGGAGGTTTTCTTCTTTTTATTGAAGATGGTATTTTGTATCGAGCAATATCAATGATCATTACCGGAAGCTTCAATGCATGGTCAGACGGCATCGCATATGCCGTGTGAGGATGTGATTGAAATAAAGAGTAAGGATGTGAATTCATGCGAAACGATACAAGAAAAATAACGGAAGGTGCGATGATGTGTGCCTTAGTCGGATTGGTTCTGTTTATCAATCGGCAGTTGGGCGGTATGATCGAATATACAATTTATTGGATCTTGTCCTTTCCGATTTTGATCTATACGGTGCGATATGGGTGGAAGGCAGCATTGATACCGGCTGTTTCTATGTTGCTGTTATCGTTGATGCTGTCCGCTTGGACGACCGTTTTCTATCTCGCATCGGCGCTTTTGTGCGGAATCGGTTACGGATACGGAGTCTATCATCGATGGAAGCATATAAATTTACTGTTGCTTACCGGTGTGTTGACACTGTTTTCCTATTTAATTACGATGGTTTTATTCGCCGCTGCCTTCGGCTATGATCCGCAAGAGGATCTCATGCTTGCTCAGCAGTTGATGCAGCAGCTACGAATCATAAACGGAAATATTACAGATCTGGTAGTGATGATTGCAATCATCACCGGTGTTGTATGTGCGTTTTTACAGACCGTATGCATCCATTTATTCGCATGTCTGTTACTGAAACGCATGAACTATGAGATTATGCCGATGAAATCAATTTTTGACATTGCACTGCCGAAATGGTTCGCATCGATAAGTATTTGTATTTGGCTGTTATTTTTACTGAAAAATATGTTAAAATTAGAAGGTAATTTATTAGTGGGAATCACAAGCATTTATTTCATCGACTGCATAATCCTATGTGCAGAATGTGTCATGGATGTAATGTGTATAACAATTCTGTATCAAAAACGACTGATCGGTATCATCTGTTCGCTGCTATGCATTGTCGGACTGCTGTTTTTACCGAGCGGCATTCTGATTGTATGGTGCGGAATTATCAGTATTTATCAAAATTTCAGACAAAAGTGGAAACGAGGTGTCATTCATGGAACGATTGGAAAATCTTAAGGTTCAGATCGGTATTCTGATTCTTGCGGAAATTGTTGCGTTAGTCATGTTTCTGTTATCGGGAATGGAATTGAATAATTATTTGGTATGGCTGTTGACAGCCATTCATATCGTAATGATTTTGTGGATCATCTATCGCTTTGAGAGTGAAAAGGAATCACGCGATATTGATATATCGAGGATCCTCGGAAATGATGCGAAGGATGCTTTGGACTTCGGTCAGATCGGAATCATCACTTATAATGAAAATTATTGTGCGACTTGGGTCAACGATGTGATCAGTGAGCGCGGTTTAAATCTTGTCGGCAAAAAGCTATCGACTTGGATTCCTGAGGTCAGCGAGCTGTTTCAAGATGATGTAGATATGGTTGTCGGCACTGATGAAAATAATGTATATGAAATCACTCGAAAAGAAAATGCACAAGTGCTGTATGTACGAGATGTTTCGGAAATATTACGCCTGAAGACGCAATATATGCAAGAAGCGATCGTTGTCGGCTTATTGCAGCTGGATAATTATATGGAGATTCAACAATACGAAGATGAAGAAAAAATGGCGCTGATTAACACGAATCTGCGTCAGCCGGTATTAAACTGGGCGAAAAAATACGGCATGTTTGTGCGCAGACTGCGTTCCGATCGTTTTCTTGTCGTACTCGATGAGCGCATCTATACGGAAATCGTCAGAGATCGCTTTTCAATTTTAAACGATATTCGTGCCGCAGCCGATGAAATCGATGTATCAATTACTTTATCGATGTCCTATGCACGCGGTACAACGGATTATCGTTTGCTGGATCAAATGGTAAATGATTTACTGGAGTTGGCACAAAGCCGCGGCGGCGATCAGGTCGCTGTAAAAAAATACGGTGAAAATGTGAAATATTACGGCGGTAACAGTGAAGCAAAAGAAAAGCGCAGTAAGGTGCGAGTTCGAGTCATGGCACAGGCGGTAAAGGAAGCTATTATGGAAGCAAATCGCGTCTTTATTGTCGGTCATAAGCTGATGGATTTTGACTGTATGGGTGCGGCGTTGGGAGTCAGCTGCTTGTGCAACGCCTATGATGCACCGGCATATATTGTTTCTAAAAGCGGCGGTGTAGAGTTGCAGCTTCAGGAAGCGCTGAAGGGATGTATGGATCAGTTGGAGGAGCGTCACGGCTTTTTAGATGATGAAGAAGCTGCAAGAATGATCAATGAGCGCGATCTTGTCATCGTCGTGGATCATAATGCCCCGAACCAATGCGGTGCGCCCTTGACATTGGCAGCTGCGGAAAAGATTATGATTATCGATCATCATCGCCGCGGTGAAGATTTTATCGATAATCCGCTGTTGGTTTATATCGAAAGCAGTGCTTCTTCGGTATGTGAATTAATCACGGAATTCTTCCCTTATCAATCTAACAGCATTTATATAAATGAAGAAGAAGCGACTTTGATGTACACCGGAATTCTCGTCGATACCAATCGCTTTAAAATGCGTACCGGCAGCCGTACCTTTGAGGCAGCGGCATACTTGCGCAAACTCGGTGTAAATGCGGCAGCGGCAGAAAATATGTTAAAGGAAAATTTTCAGGATTTTGCCGAGCAGACCGATATTATGAAATATACGCATGTTTATCAAGGCAATCTCTTGATAGCGGCGGTGAAGGAAGATCGTATTTTCCATCGCACGATGATGTCAAAGGCGGCAGATGCCTTATTAAATATCAAGGGCATCGAGGCAAGCTTTGTCATTGCCTATACCGCTGAGCATACCGTCGGAATATCCTCACGCTCTAAAGGAAATGTAAATGTTCAGATCATTATGGAACAAATGCAGGGCGGCGGACATTTCTCGGCAGCCGCATTGTCAAGAGAACATGCGAAGGTTGAGGATTTGGAAAAGGAATTACATGAAGTAATTGATCAATACAAAAAAGAACAGGAGGACATATTGCATGAAAGTGATTCTGTTAAGTGATGTAAAGAATTTAGGTAAAAAAGGTGATATTGTAAAAGTCGCAGACGGATACGGACGAAACTTTTTGATTCGTCAGCATCTGGCAGTAGAAGCGACTAAAAAATCAATGGAAATACTAGATGAACAAAAATTGCAGGAATCATTGGAAGAAAAACAGCTGGAAGCGAATGCGGAAGCATTAAAGGCACGTTTGGCAAAGCTGACATTAGAATTTAAAGTGAAGAGCGGAAAAGACGGCAGAGTATTCGGCAGTGTTTCAACGAAACAGATTGCGGAACAGCTGATGCAGAAATACGAGATCAAAATTGATAAGCGCAAGGTGATTGACAGCGCTCCGATTGCTTCTATGGGATATACCGATGTAAAAATCGACTTATATAAAAATAAAGTAATCGGTGTGATACGAGTACATTTGAGTGAGTAGGTGAAGCGATGAGTCAGGAATTACCACACAGTAATGAAGCGGAACAGGCGATCTTAGGATCCATGCTTGTGTATCCGAAAGTAGTTCGCATTGTATTTGATCAAGGGCTTCAGGCAGAGGATTTTTATTTGAATATCCATCAGCGCATCTTTCGCGCAATGAATTATTTAAGTGAAAACGGAAAGCCGATCGATGCGACTTCATTGATTACTCGTCTTCAGGACAGTGATGAATTGCATATGGTAGGCGGTGCGGACTATATTTTAAAGCTGTCCGATACGGCTGTTTCGCAAGCAAACAGTGCGCATTATATTGAAATCATCAAAAATCGTGCGCATTTACGACGCTTAATTGAAACCGCGGAAATGATTGCGCAGGATGCTTATCAGGTGGATCAGGAATTAGACGATGTAATGGATCAGGCAGAACGCAATATTTTACAGATCACCAGAAGCAGAAAAGCGACAGAATTCAAAAGCAGCAAGGAAGTCATTTCCAATGTGATTCAAGAACTTACGAAGCTTCGCTCATTCAGTGATCATGTGACCGGCATTAAGACCGGTTATGATTTAGACCGAATGACAAACGGCTTTCAGCGCGGTGATTTGATTATACTGGCAGCGCGACCGGCCATGGGAAAAACCGCCTTTGCGCTGAACTTGGCAATGCGGGCGGCACAGTTTAACAGCGGTGCGATTGCGATATTCTCATTAGAAATGCCTGCCGAGGCACTGATGAAGCGAATTATGAGCGCCCACAGTGAAGTGGAATCGTTTAAACTCAGAAGCGGTAATATGAGTGATGAGGATTTTAATAAAATCAACGAGGCTGCCGGCGATTTAAGCGGAGCGAAGCTGTTTATCGATGATTCTTCAAATATTAAAATTGCGGAAATCTATTCAAAATGCCGCAAACTGAAAAGTGAACATGGCTTAGATATGGTCGTGATCGATTACCTGCAGCTGATCAGCGGCTCTTCAAGAAGCGGCGGAGATAACCGGCAACAGGAAATATCGGAAATTTCACGTTCCTTAAAAGGTTTGGCAAGAGAGATGGAGTGTCCGGTAATTGCCTTGTCACAGCTTTCCCGTGCAGTCGAGCAGCGTCCGAATAAGCACCCGATGCTTTCCGACTTGAGAGAGTCCGGATCCATCGAGCAGGATGCCGATATTGTTATGTTCCTCTATCGTGAGGATTATTACAATAAAGATAAAACGGAAGAAGAACAAAATCTTCCCGAACGTACCGAGGTGAATATTGCCAAGCATCGTAACGGTGCGACCGGTAATGTCGATTTAGCTTTTTCTAAAGCAATTTCCGCTTTTTATAATTACAGTGAATCGATGTAAAAGAAAGGAGTATGCGCATGAAACAAGGCTATGCACTGATTGCGGCAATTTTGTTTGCGTTTGGGTTAACCTTTGTATCCGGTTATTTTGAACCAAAAGCCTTCAGCGGCAATTTTAACAGTGCCTTTGATATTGAAAATGCGATTATTCCGCAAAAGGTTCTAAAGACAACGGAAACAGAACAAAACAATGCGGTGATTTATTATAAAGACAGTATTATCGGTGTTTTGAATGATGAGAAAAAATTGGATCAAATGCTGGATGATGTTTATAAAAATCGCTATCAAAAGGATTTTCCCGATACCAAGCTTGGTTTAGGTGAAGATGTACATATCGTAGAAGAAATCAATTTCTTTACTTATGAGAATAAAGATGATGAAATTTTGAAATATATTAATGAAAATAATTTGTTCAGTGTAGAAGCGAATAAGATTGAATTCTCAAACGGTGAAATTATCTATGTGAAAAATTTAGATGATTTTGTGGCAGCGCGAGATGATTTTGCGTTAAATTTTATCGACGAAAATTCATTTAATTTAATCAACGGCGGAAATGAAGTGCCGCCGCTGGGTGATCGTGAATACGGAACGCGTGTCGAAAAAGCTTATTTCAAAGAAGAAATGACAGTTTCTAAAGGGTTGGCGCCGGTGAATAAGATTGCGAAAAATAAAGAAGAAGCATTAAAAGTAATCAGCTACGGCTATGACAGCGAAACAAAATTTTATACTACGAAAGAATATGATACAATTCAAGGTATTGCATGGTTGAATCATATTCCGACTTCTCATTTACTGGCATTGAACCAAGATTCTTTGGTCAGTGAGAATCAGCTGGTAAAAGTCGGTATGAAGCTCAATGTTACGGCGATTAATTCACCGATTCACTATGAGGTTATTAAAGAGAATCAGGTCGAAGAAACGGTATATCCGGAATCTACTTTAATCGTATATGATGATACCTTGCGAGAGGGCATGGAAATCATTGATACAAAACAGGAATTAGGCAAAGAAAATGCGCGTTATCAGGAAATCTTTGTGAACGGGCAAAGCACCGGAAGCGGTAAGAAAATATCCGGTGTAATTACCAAGCAGCCGGTTCGAGAAGTGAAGCGAGTCGGTACGAAGGTGTATCCGCATATCGGAAGCGGACATTTCCGCTGGCCGGTTGAAGTCGCATCAATCACATGCGGCTGGTATTGTTACAGCGGGCATACGGCGACCGATGTACAGAACCGTTATAACTTCTACGGTCAAGTGTTGGCGAGCGATCGCGGCACTATCATTCAAAATGATTATCACGGCGTTGGTGGCTATCGTGTAGTGATTGATCATAACAACGGCTATCAAACTTATTACGGACATATGAGCGGCCCCGGCTTCTATCCGGTCGGTACAGTGGTACAACAGGGAGAGGCAATCGGTAATATCGGTATGACCGGTGTCGCAACAGGGCCGCATGTGCATTTTGAAATCCGCTATAACGGCGTTCAAATCGATCCGCAGACGGTGGTGGGACAATAATGAAGTTCGCATTACTTGCCAGCGGCTCAAAAGGAAACTGTTGTCTGATGAAAGATGCAAATACCGAGTTAATCATTGACTGCGGGACGACCAAGCGCTATTTGAATCAGTGCTTTGAGCGTCTTTCCTATCAGTATCAAAATGCCGATGCACTGTTAGTTACGCATACGCATAAGGATCATGTATCTCAACTGAAAATGTTTGACGGAATTGCTGCATTTGCCTGCGCAAAGCTGGAACGAAATGATGCCAATTATGTGAAAGCATATGAACGAATTCGCATCAAAGATTTTGATATTACGATTCTACCGATGAGCCATGACTGTGAAGGAACGATCGGGTTTGTGATTGAAGGCGCATTCGGTAAAATGGTCTATGTCACCGATACCGGATATATCCGTAAGGATGTGATGCCGTATATTGTGAACGCCGATTATTATGTGTTTGAAAGTAATCATAATATTGAGATGTTAATGCAGACATCAAGACCGGTATTCGTAAAACAGCGAATTATAAACGATATGGGACATCTCTGCAATGAGGACAGTGCCTATATATTATCCCAAGTAATCGGTGATAAAACAAAAGAGATCGTCTTGGCACATATTTCACAGGAAGGCAATCATCGTCAACTCGCTGCGGATACTTTGATCGCTCAGTTAAAGCGTAAAGATTTGCCGTGTGAAAAGCTGCGTATCTATGCCGCAGAACAATTCGGTATTTATATCGGCGGCGAAAAGAATCAATAAATGAAGGCAATGAGTGATTTATGCAGGGAGAGAATTTATGATAAAGCTTTTGGCAATAGGAAAACAAAAAGAAAAAGCGATGCGTCAGCTGACAGATGAGTATGTAAAACGGCTTCAGGCTTTTACTAAAATAGAAATGATTGAAGCAGCGGATGAAAATGCGCCGCAGTCGTTGTCTGTTCTGCAGATGGAACAGATTAAAGACAAAGAAGGTCAGCGCATATTACATCATATTAAAGACAGTGATTATGTGATACTGCTGGATTTAGCCGGTGTGATGTTGACAAGCGAAAAGCTGTCACAAAAAATTGATCAGCTTCAAACATATTCTGCAGGCAATATTGTCTTTGTGATCGGCGGTTCGCTCGGTGTCAGTAAAGCATTGATTGAACGAGCAAACTTTCGCTGGAAGCTTTCTGACTTAACCTTTCCGCATCAGTTGGTACGGGTACTGTTGGCAGAACAGCTGTATCGAGCCTTTACGATTTTACATCATCAGCCATATCATAAATAGCACTGTTTCAAATGAAGCAATGCTTTTTATTTATTTTTCAGCGACTCAAAATAACTGTTGTTTTTTATGATAATCGGATCATTCGGCTTCAATAAAGCAGCTTGTTGATGATAATAGATCGCTTTAGAGATGTCTTTTAGCTTGTCATAACAAACACACAGCTGCACATACGGAATAAAGTCGTAACAATCCGGTTGAATAAATGCCCCGCTCGTTTCCTTTTTTTCGGCGCTTAAAGCCAGTTGATACCAGTAAACAGCCGATGGATATTGCTCTTCCTGTAAGTAAAGGAAGCCAATATCGCATAATATTTCACTGCGCGGCAAGTCATAAACAAAGCTTTCAAAGTACGCAGACAGTGCCGCTGTTTTTTTCTGTAACATGGTTAGGCAATGTCCTTTGATCCGACAGGCATCGATTTTATTTTCGATCCAAGCATCTGTTTCTTTCATAAATTGATCCAGTAGAATCAATGCTTTTTCATATTGTGCATGCTCATAAAGTTCTTTGGCATAATAATAGCGTTCTCTGGCAGAAAGCTGTTGTTGTTTATGAAGTGTTTCTAAGATACGCAGATTGCGCATCGAATCATTTTGCTTGATTTTTTTATGATGAATCGCAATATCCGAATAGATGATCTTTCCCTGTATATTAATCGCCTCATGAATTTTACCGCTCCAATAAAAACCACAGTGATTGCGAATCAGGCGTTCTCGATAATAAGAAAAGGTGGGACGATTATCTTGATCAAATGCCACATGATATTTCATCATGACAATATCGGTATCAGATGCCAATGATTGTTTTAAGTCAAGCAGCTTTGCCTGTTCACGTTCAGTTAAAATATCATCCGCGTCCAACCAAAGAATATAGTCCTGAGTCGCATGTGAAAACGCTTCGTTGCGGGCGCTCGCAAAATCATCATTCCAGACATAATGATAAATATGCTTTGTGTATTTCTCGGCAATTTCAATCGTGTGATCACTGCTTCCCGTATCCACGATGATAATTTCATCAACACACGGCGCAGCACAGGCAAGACATCTGTCTAATACGGCTTCTTCGTCTTTGACAATCATTGCCAATGATATAGTAATCATGTATATTCCCCCTAATGTCGGTTACTCTATTCTATGCGAAAGCTGTTTGAATATGAAATTGTGTATGGGTACTGATACGTAAATAAACGGCATAGTCATAGAAAGAGGACACGACAATGCCAAAGAGGTCATTTGCGTTGTATTTTATATATCGGTGTGCTATATTGTAAACAGAAAGGCAGGTTTTAAATATGGAACAGTATATGTCTTTAAAGAATAAGGTTGTTTTGGTAAGCGGCGGAACGCGCGGCATCGGCTATGCGATCGTCAAAGGCTTTTTGGACAGCGGGGCAAGAGTTGTACTGCTGGGATCACGAAAAGAGAGTGTCGATCATGCATTGGCAAAGCTGAAGAATGAAAACGATGCTTATGAAGTGCTTGGCTATTACCCTGACTTAAGCAAAGAAAATGAAATCATTGAAATGCTGGAAGATGTGAAAAAGAAGCTTAATGCTTCTGTGGATATTTTAGTGAATAATGCCGGTATCTCTGATGCAAAGTCGATTTATGATTATGATGATAAGCACTTTGCGGATGTGATGCAGGTAAATGTCGATGCGATGTTTCGCTTAACACGATTATGTGTACCGATGATGAAAGAAAAAGGCAAGGGCGTTGTCATCAATACGAGTTCCATGGTTTCGCTTTATGCTCAAACTTCGGGCAGTGCATACCCCACAAGTAAATTCGCAGTCAACGGGATGACGAAGGCTTTGGCAAGAGAACTCGGTAAAGACGGAATCCGTGTGAACGCGGTAGCCCCGGGAATCACGGCAACCGATATGGTGAAGGCGCTGGATCAATCGATCATTGAACGCATGGCAGCCAATATTCCGCTGAGGCGTTTGGGAGAGAGTGAGGATATTGCAAATGCGGTGCTGTTTTTAGCTTGTGATGCCGCATCTTATATTACCGGTGCTGTCCTTTCGGTAGACGGTGGTTTTGTCGGATAAAGCTTTACAATGCCGCAGTGTATTTGTAAGAGGATTCTGTGAAAATAATATGATTTTGGATCGTTTTGGATAAGAAAAAAGCATACGATCTTAAAGCATAATAAAAACTCGTGGACGCATTTCACTGTTTGAACAGCTAAAATGCTCACGAGCTTTTTATGTATTATTCCAATACGGATGTACAATGCGGACAGCGGGTAGCTTGTGCATCGATTTCCGTTTTACAATACGGACACTGCTTGGTTTTCACCGTTTCTTCCTCAACATCGGCTTTCTTTCGTTTGGCGGCAATGCGATTCATCGTTTTCACAAACATAAAGATCACAAAAGCCATGATCAGAAAATTCAAAACTTCAGTCAGAAAGAGTCCGTAATTTAAGGTATTGGCACCGTTTGCCTGTGCCTCTGCCAAAACAGTGTAAGAACTGTTATCTAATGCAAGAAACCAGTTGCTGAAATTGATACCGCCGGTAATTAATGAAATCAGCGGCATAATCACATCATTTACTAATGAATTTACGATTTTTTGAAATGCTCCGCCGATGATCACACCGATTGCTAAATCAAGTACATTCCCGCGCATGATGAATACTTTAAATTCCTCAATTATTTTTTTCATAAGTCCTCCTTATACTGTTTAAGCATAAAGCTTATTACTTAATTATTATAGCACAGTCAATAAAATAAGAACAAAATATTTTATTATGAATGAGATGAACTTAACGTCTGTCAGTGATTAAAAATTTATATCTTTATATCGAGGTTGATATAACAATCAAAAATTGACTGACAATCAATGGTCTTAATGAGATGAATCTAAGCCGTTATTCAAAACAGATGTAAGTGAATCCATTTGTTAATTATAATAATAACAAGAATAATTAAGTAAAAATTGCTTTTGATTGTGTAAAAATGAACAATTTGACAAAAAAATGTACTTGTAAAACTATTAGCTTTATATTAGAATAAAAAGGATGATTCAAAACAATGTGATACATATGAATTGGGCATAAGATAGGAGGCTATAGAATGAAAAAGCTTATAAGTATTGCGGTTTCGTTGATTGTCATTTTTTCTAC
The DNA here is from genome assembly GCA_947569705.1 of uncultured Erysipelotrichaceae bacterium. Lineage (GTDB taxonomy): Bacteria > Bacillota_I > Bacilli_A > Erysipelotrichales > Erysipelotrichaceae > C-19. The sequence goes on along the minus strand of CANOSP010000007.1, from coordinate 59,408 downwards.
ACTGCCGTTATCAGCAATTGTAAAGGCTGACACAACAGATTGGGGATCTGATTATGATTCAGCGACAGAATTTACGATTTCCGATAAAGAAGAACTGATTGCTTTTCGCGATATGGTGAACAGCGGAAAAAGTTTTTCAAAGAAAACTGTCTCATTAACGGCAGACATCGATTTAAACAATGAAGAATGGATACCGATCGGAAGTAAAGAACATCCGTTCGCCGGTTCTTTTCAGGGTAATCAAAAAACGGTGAGGAACTTGAAGATTACTGATGAAACTCTTAATGAAGCAGGATTTTTCGGTAATGCGCAAGGTGCGCCGATAGCCGTAATTGCGGACTTAACACTGGAGAATGTGGATATACGGGCAAATCATACAGTAGGGGCCTTAGGAGGGTATATGGTTACCAAGACGATGAATTGTAATGTGATCGGAGATATAACGATTACCGGTACTTTCATGGTCGGAGGCTTAGCAGGCGATCATTATTCAACGATCACAAACTCTCATGTGCGGGGCAATGAGGGCAGCAGTGTGAACGGTTTGTATGTTACAGCCGACAGTGAAGGGGATAATATCGGCGGCTTAGTCGGGTTAAGAGGAGAGGACGGTAATCTGATTTCTGATTGCAGCGTTGCGAATCTGAAAATAACCGGTACAAGAAAAATCGGTGGTTTGATCGGGGCTGCCTTTTTAAGCAGCAGTATTGAAAACTGCAATGTAAATAATGTTGTTATCGAGACGAATGCGAGCATCGGCTACGCATTGCTTACAAAATCTTCAATGGGACTGGGTGGTTTAGTCGGAGTATTTAATTCTTATTCCGATACGGGTCATATCAGTTCATCAACTGTCAGTGATATTGAATTCATTATTCCTGAAAATATTATAAAGAATGTGACAGCGGGGTATATGTACGGTTTATCACGAGCAACAGGCGGAATCACGCCGGATTTAAGCGATAATTTAGTGACAGGAAGTTTTAAGGGCAGCAACAACGCAAAGGACAGTGTAGCGGGAATTGCCGTTCATTATAAAAGGATAGAGCCGACTTGTCTTGAGGCGGGACGTATGGAACATTGGCTCAGCAATTTGAAATATTATGCCGATTTGTTGTTAAACAAGGAAATAACAGAAGCCGATACGATCATTCCGGCATCCGGACATCATGCGGTGCATATTGAGGCAAAGAATGCAAGCTGTATTGAAACAGGCAATATCGATCATTGGCACTGTGAAACCTGTGATGAGTATTTTGCGGATGAGGCGCTCACGACAATGCTTGATAAAAATGATGTAGTATTAGCAAAAACATCACATACAATAAGTGAAATCAAGGCAAAAGAGCCTACTTGCAGCGAAGCGGGAAATATCGCTCACTGGCACTGTGAAATTTGTGATGAGTATTTTGCGGATGAGGCGCTTACGATAAAAATTAATAAAAACGATGTGCTTTTGGAAAAAACGGGACATACAATTAGTGAAATTAAGGCAAAGGAACCTACTTGCAATGAAGCGGGACATATTGCTTATTGGCACTGTGAAGCTTGTGATGAGTATTTTGCGGATGAGGCGCTTACGATAAAGATCAATAAAAACGATGTGCTTGTGGAAAAAACGGGACATACAATTAGTGAAATCAAGGCAAAGGAACCTACTTGTAATGAAGCGGGAAATATTGCTTATTGGCACTGTGAAACTTGTGATGAGTATTTTGCGGATGAGGCGCTTACGATAAAGATTAATAAAAACGATGTGCTTTTGAAAAAAACGGGACATACAATTAGTGAAATCAAGGCAAAGGAACCTACTTGCAATGAAGCGGGACATATTGCTTATTGGTATTGTGAAAGCTGTGGCAAATACTATTCGGACGAGGCTTTAACAATTGAAATTACATTAGAAGAAACAATTGTGAAAGCAAGCGGACATACGGAACTAAAGCTGATCAATGCGAAGGAAGCATCCTGTACGGAAGCAGGCTATACAGGTGATTATCTCTGTGTACACTGTAATGAAATCATTCGTAAGGGTACAGTTACAGCGAAAACAGCTCATGAGTATGTCAACGGTGAGTGCATCAAATGTCATGAAAAAGATCCTAATTATATAAATCCGGAAGATACTGTACCGCCTATGAAAAATGATGCCGATAAAAATAACGATAATACACCCATCGAAACAGATCAACATGAGGAAAATAACTCAGTTATGACAGGCGTTGAAGAACCTTACACATTGTATCTTTTGATCAGCGTATGCAGCGGTTTCGGCTTACTTGCATGGTGGAGGATGAAGCGTGAAAAGGTTTAATGTGAACATCGCTATATTCTTAAAATGCCCTTTTAAAATAAAGCCGATTATGATAAAATAAACCTGTCATATAAATATTAGGAGGAATAGACACATGGCTAATTGTTTAGTTGCACAGTCCGGCGGACCTACTACAGTAATCAATGCTTCTTTGGCAGGTGTTGTACGGGCAAATCAGTTAAATCCTGTTTATGATCATGTATATGGTGGATTAAACGGAATCGAAGGAATCTTGCAGGATCGCTTATATGATCTTACAAACATGAGCGAAACAGAAAATAAGCTGCTTCGTCAGACACCGTCATCAGCACTAGGAAGCTGCCGTTACAAATTAAAAAGAAATGATGAAACCGATTATCGTAAATTAGTGGAAATCATGGATAAGCACGATATTGAAATTCTGTTCTATATCGGCGGTAATGATTCAATGGATACAGTAGATGCATTAAGCCAATGGGCTAAGGCAAACAATATCGATAAGCGTTTTGTCGGTATTCCGAAAACAGTTGACAATGACTTGATGGTTACGGATCACTGTCCGGGATTTGCATCAGGTGCTAAGTTTGCGAATGAAGTAGTAAACGCAACTTGGTTGGATTACAATGTATATACACGTGAAGAAGTATTCATTTTGGAAACAATGGGTAGAGATGCCGGATGGTTGGCAGGATCTACAGTTGTGACAGGACGTGTTGATTTAGTTGTATTACCGGAAATTGATTTCGATAAAGAAAAATTCTTAGCACAGGTTAAGAAATGCATGGAAGAAAAAGGCAAATGCTACATCGTTACAAGTGAGGGTGCTCATTATGCGGACGGTACTTATATTTCTGCCGGTGAAGCAAAAAATGACGGCTTCGGTCATGCGATCTTAGGCGGTGCCGGAGAAACCTTGAAAAATATGATTTTGGAAGCAGGTATTGCGCCTCGTGCGAAAGTACAGGATTTAAGTACAGCTGCTCGTTCTTCCAACTTTGCACAGTCTTTGGTTGATGTAAGCGAAGCATTTGAATTAGGTATGTCTGCACATATGAGAAGCGCAGACGGTAAGTTCACCGGTGAAGTTGTCGCAGTACAGCGTGAATACATCGACGGTAAATACAATGCGAAATTTATCAGCGGACCGGCTGAAAACTTCGCTAACCATGTAAAACATGTACCGACTGAATGGATCTTAGATGATTACCAAGGTTTAACTCAGGAGTTCTATGATTATATTACACCGTTAATTGAAGGTGAACCTACATTGATCATGGAAAACGGTATTCCGAAAACAATTAAACCGTTCAATATGCGTTAATTTTAAGTTATAATAAAAATGCGATGTCGTGATAAGCGATGTCGTTTTTTTATGCGAACAGTGTTTCTTTGCATTTTATTGTAATTATCTTTTTTGAACGAAATTGTGAAATTATGTGAATTTTTGTATAATGCCGTTTTTATGTGAATAATAAAAGATAGAGAACAGTAAAGCTATTTTATAGGAGGTATTATGGAAAAATTGGAAACACTCTCAACTCAGGAAAAAGAACAGCTGATTCGCTATCTGGGAAAGCTGTATCGCAAAGGCAGTATTCATGAAGCGTTCATGAAACAGGGGATGGTTGAGGATTGTCCCGTACAGGAAAACGATATGGAAATCACAGCGTTTTTACGCTTATTATTAAGACAGATGAATCGTGAATATGCAATGATTATCTTGAATGATTTTTTTGAGGTGAAAGAGCGGGGATGGTGGCATTCGATCTATTCACGCAGTTCTTATAATCGCTGTAAGAAAGAAGCAGTTGACCTATTATTGAATCGTCTGTATACTGCTCAATAATAAATTGAATCAAAGTGATAATTTTCCGATCACAATAGATGAAAAAGACTGGAAATTTATGCTTGAAAATGTTATTATTTATACCAGAGAGAAAGAATTGAAAGCGCTATGAAAAAATGACATCTTTCTCAAGATTGAATAATAGGAGGAAAATTTGTTATGTTAAAAGGTATAGCTGCGTCATCCGGTGTTGCGATTGCGAAGGTTTATAAGCTGGAACAGCCGACAGTTGAAATTGTGAAAAAAGATGCTGATCCGGCTGCTGAGGTTGCTAAATTCAATGAGGCACTGGAAAAAACCAAAAACGATATTGAGCGAATCAAAGAGATTGCTTCCAAGCGTTTAAGTGAGGAAGAACTGGCAGTGTTTGATGCGCATTTAATGATGGCATCCGACCCTGATCTTTCGGCACAAATTATCAGTATGATTGAAAATGATAAAGTGAATGCGGATTATGCGACAGAAACAGTTGCGAATCAGATGATTATGATTTTCGAATCTATGGATAATGATTATATGCGTGAGCGTGCGGCAGATATTAAGGACGTTACTTTCCGTTTAAAATGTAATCTGTTGGGATTGATGATTCCCGATTTAAGCTTAATCAATGAGGATTCTGTGGTCGTAGCGTATGATTTAACACCGAGTGATACGGCACAGCTGAATACGTATGCAAAAGGTTTTGCGACTGCGATCGGCGGGCGTACTTCTCATTCCGCAATTATGGCACGTTCCTTGGAAATTCCGGCAGTTGTCGGATGCAGCGGCATTATGGAAGAAGCAAAACACGGTGATGTTATCGTGATGGATGCGTTAGAGGGTGAAGTACTTTTAAATCCCGATGAAGCAACTATTCAAAAATATGAAGCAAAAGCGAAAGCCTATGCAGAAGAAAAAGAAGCATTAAAGGTATTAAAGACAGCGAAGTCAGTTTCTACCGACGGACATCAGGTTGAATTGGCCGGTAATATCGGCGGTGCAAAGGATGTAGAGGGCGTATTGAATAACGGCGGTGAAGGTGTCGGTTTATTCCGTACCGAATTCCTGTATATGAATTCCGATCATTTCCCGACCGAAGATGAACAGTTTGAAGCATATAAGGAAGTTTTAACCGGTATGGGCGGACGCAAAGTGGTTGTGCGTACCTTGGATATCGGCGGTGACAAAAAACTATCTTACTTTGAATTCCCGGAAGAAATGAATCCGTTCTTGGGTTATCGTGCAATTCGTTTGTGCTTAGATCGTACAGATATTTTCCGCACTCAGCTTCGTGCATTGATTCGTGCTTCTGTTTACGGCAAACTGTGCATCATGTTCCCGATGATCGCAACTGTAAAGGAATTCAGAGATGCAAAAGCAATCTTTAATGAAGAAAAAGCGAAATTAATCAGTGAAGGTGTAAAAGTAGCTGATAATATTGAAGTCGGTATGATGGTGGAAATTCCGGCAGCTGCGGTAAATGCCGATAACTTTGCCAAAGAAGCAGATTTCTTCTCTATCGGTACCAACGATTTGATTCAGTATACAATGGCAGCCGATCGTATGAGCGAGCATGTATCTTATCTGTATCAGCCATACAATCCGTCTATTCTAAGACTTGTCAAGGCTACAATCGACGGCGCGCATAAAGAAGGAAAATGGGCAGGTATGTGCGGTGAAATGGCAGGAGAACCATACGCAGTACCATTGTTGCTGGGACTTGGCCTAGATGAATTCTCTATGAGTGCTACTTCAATCTTGAAAGCACGTAAAATGGTTACTTCTTTAAGCAAGGCAGAATGTGAAAAATTGGCAGCGGAAGCAATTCAGCTGTCTACGGCAGAAGAAGTATTAGATCTTGTTAAAAGCAAAGTAGATTAATTGATAAACAATATATGAAAACAGTCGGAAACGGCTGTTTTTAAATGTTCTTTTTATGTTAGTTTATTTCTCATAAAAAAACTGCAGCTGTGAACTGCAGTCAGATCATTCTTATTCTTCACGTATTTCTAAAATCTTGACTTCACCCGCTTCAAAATACAACGGAATGTTTTGAAATGCGTTTAATTCAATATCATGTGTATACGGGTCATGACTGGAATATATTTGATAGATATGTTTCCAGATAAACGGCAGCTCCCACAACATGTTTTCCGTATGGATTGTCAAAGTCTGTGCATTTTTAACATCGATGTTACAGACGACAAGCAAAGCGCGATCCGCTAATGTATAAGTAAAGCCGATACCGGGATCATTGGGCTTATCAAACCAAACCGGTATAGCGGTCTCATCATTCATCATCGCCAAAAGATACTGTTTGCGCACTTTTGTGAAACGCTCCATCTGATTGATTAAAATATGATAATCACCTCTTGTATAAGTGTAATAGCTTTTATCAATAAAAGCTTGTTTATGACAACGTATATCATGCGGCGGCAAAGCATTTTGATAAGCAGGATCTGCGTAAGGGGATAAAAATTGCGGCTGAATCGCTAACGAAAGCTGACCGGACGTATAATAAGGAACGGTGTGCGGCAAGAATAGATTCATAAACATTAATGTTTTTGCCATGGCTTCACCGCCCTGATATTGCGGAATTCGCGGCGTATCAATGAATTCACCGGCAGCTAATAGAGTTGATTCCGCATTTAAACGGCTGTAGGCAAAGCTGCGATACGATTCAAGATCATCGTCATGGATCATATAGGCACTGTTTCCGCTGATCACATTTACCCCGAGCTTGCGCCACTTTGTAAATGCTTGTTCCTCATTGCAGTTTACTAATACGGCACACTGCGGCTTTTGTTTTCGCATGTTTTGAATCACTGCTTTTAAAAGCTTCTGCGGCAACAGCCAAACCTCATCAATAAATAAACCGTCAAATTGATAATCATCTATCAGGGTAGTAGTATAAGAACAGATAAAGTCCCACAGCGGCTCATTGGCATGTTTGCCCGCAAATAGATCGGGACGAAGCGTATCCTGTAAAAGATAAGGTGCTTGATCAATCGGCTGATCACGGTAAAAACGCAGATATGTCGTTTCTTTTTGAACCGGAAGTGAAGTGTTTAATTGATCGGAAAACATCGGAGCGCTTGTGATATTGAAACGCTTTTCCATAGCTGCCAAATCACAACAATCAGATTGACTGCGCCACTCTTGATAAGCCTTCGGATCACTTGTTTCGGGATCATACGCAAACATATCCAAATGTGCCTGTGTGGTATCCTGTTGATACAACAGCTTGCACGCATTTTTACCGGGAAGGCAGTTATTCGGCAATCCCTTTACAATCGGAGCGCAGTATTGTGCTTCACAGTCCTTTTTAATCCAGTAAAACCAGTCCGGATGCGTCTCCAAAAGCTCATTGTCTCTGCCTAAGCGAGCCGGTGAACTGTTACATATCACACGGAAACCGTAATGATGTGCTGCCTGCATAAACAACTGGAATTGCGCCATGACATCAATTCCGCTTAACAAAGGATCGCGTAAACCGGGGGCAATTCTCAGCGGATGCCTCAATGCATACGGATGTGCATAATCATGCGGAAACCGCGGCTGATCCAACTCAAATAATTGGTGAAGAATCAAAGTAGTTATCCCGCTGCGCTTTAACAGCGGCAACAATATGATCGCTTTTAAAAACGTACCGCTGTCATTTAAACCGTATAAATTACTGTCATCAATCGCATCATTACGATCATGATCCCAGCTTGTTAAAGTACGCATATCCAGTGCATAAATCACTTCTTTTTCAATCCAGCTTCCATGTTTTCCTTTTTCCTTTTTAAGCTCACGACAGCTTGTTTCACATTCTGCCATTTTAGTTAATGCGAAGCTGTAAAAATCATGCGGATCCACAATCATTTCATGATTTCGCAGCCGTTTTCCCCGTTCAAAGCCAAATGTATTCCATGCTTGAGGAATTGTATAATTATAAATCATTGTGTGTTGTTTTTTAGAAAGCTGAATAGCTTTAATCATTTGCGTGAAGTCGATCATAAACGATCCTCCTTGTGTACACCTTAATTGTCCGTTAAGCGCTATCAAAAGTCAATAAAAATATGTGATTATTTCACTTTTTTTCAATTTTCTTTTAATTGAAATAAGAATCATCAAAGAAAAATAATAACTATTGAGTGAAATGGCTTTTTTTCATTAAACAAAACATTTCTCTGTTTTTATTATTATTTATTTATGAACATGTATACATGTTCATAAGATTCACTGTATTGCTTTCAGCTAAAATGTGATACAATAAAAAACGAGGTGATCATATGAAATGGGAAACATGGCTGAAGCAGGAACAGGAACAGGCTTATTATCGAGAACTGATGCAGTTTCTTGATCAAGAATACCGAGAAAAACAGATATTTCCGCCTCGAAGCGAGCTGTTTTCGGCTTTTCAATATTGTGATATGGATCAAATAAAGGTTGTAATACTGGGGCAAGATCCGTATCATGAAAAAAATCAGGCACACGGTTTAGCTTTTTCGGTACGCAAGGGGATTAAAATACCGCCGAGTTTACGAAATATCTATAAGGAATTACATGATGATCTTAATATTGCGGTGCCGTCTCACGGGTGTTTGATCGATTGGGCGAAACAAGGCGTGTTTATGTTAAATGCTGTATTGAGTGTGCAGGAAGGAAAAGCAGGCAGTCATCATAACAAAGGTTGGGAAATCTTTACCGATCATGTGATTCAAACGATCAATGAACAGTGTGAATTTGTGGTGTTTGTGTTATGGGGGGCGCCGGCACAGCGCAAGCAAAGTTTGATTGACAGTAGGAAGCATGCAGTTTTATGTGCGCCGCATCCTTCACCGCTGTCTGCTTACCGCGGTTTTTTCGGATCGAAGCCGTTCTCGCAAATAAATGCTTATCTAAAGGCGCATCAGCGTGAGGAAATCAACTGGGAGATTCATGAGTAATGAAGCGAAGTGAAATTGTATTACAGGGAATAGAAGCACGTCGTAATCAAAAAAAGGGTATTGCCAATTTTGAAGCATATTTACATACGATAAATGATATTCATAAACAGCTGACCTGTATTCATGTCGCCGGAACCAACGGCAAAGGCTCCTGTGTCAATGATCTGCGCAGTGTGCTTCAGGAAGCGGGGTACCGTGTCGGAACATTTACATCACCGTATTTAGAGACACATTATGATCGCATTCGCATCAATGATGAATTTATCAGTGAAGAAGCATTTCTGTCTTATTATGATCGTTATCATCAAGGGTGGTATGATTATGAATTGAGTGCTTTTGAAATAGATACAGTAATCGCATTTTTATATTTTTATGAACAGAAGGTTGATATATGTATAATCGAAGCAGGAATCGGCGGACGTTATGATTGTACCAATGTTATCCATCCGCTGATAAGTGTGATTACCGGTATCGGTTTGGATCACATGGATTATCTGGGCTATTCGATTGAATCAATCGCATGGCAAAAGGGCGGCATTATCAAGCCTGATACTCCGGTGGTTATCAATGAACAAAAGGCAGAAGCTTTATCGGTGTTGAAACGGATTGCGGATTCGCTGAACGCTTTGATGATTTTAACGAAGCCGATTGAACACGCACAAATTCATCAGGATCAGCTTACTTTTACATATGATCAAAAACAATTTACTTTATCACAGCCTGCTTATTATCAAGCAGAAAACGGTGCCTGTGCAATCGAGGTACTGCGAATTTTAAGCGAGCAATATCATTATCAAATATCTGAAGCTGCTTTACTTAACGGACTAAAAAAAGCAAACTGGAAAGGCCGCTTTGAGAAGGTGTGGGAGCAACCTTTGGTGATTATTGACGGTGCGCATAATGAGGCAGGTATACAAGCGTTATGTGAAACTATTCAAACGATGGGAAATGTACGTATCTTATTCAGTGCGTTAAAAGACAAGGAAACAGACTCCATGTTAAAAGCACTTTGTATATGCAGTAATGACGTTACGGTCAGTGAGTTTGATTTTTATCGGTGTAAAAAAGCAGTTGCTTTGGCAGGAGATTTTCCGGTACGGATTGAACCTGATTATCAAAAGGCAATACAGACAGCACTGCATGATGAAGAAACACCATTGATTATTACCGGATCTCTGTATTTTATTTCCGCGATAAGAGCGTATTTTAAACAGCTGACAAATGAGGTGAAAGATGAGCGATAAATGTTATCGGTTTCAGGCAGTGATTCATACGGTGCAAGATATTGGCGGTGCTTATATTGAATTTCCTTATGACATCCGCAAGGAGTTTGGAAAAGGCAGGGTCAAAGTACATGTGACCTTTGACGGTATTCCTTATGACGGCAGTATCGTAAATATGGGAATAAAGCATGAGGACGGCAGTATTTGTTATATTATCGGTGTACTGAAGGCAATCCGTGTTCAGCTCGGTAAAGGTGAAGGAGATGAAGTAGCGGTGTGTGTTTGGGAAAGATAAACAAGGACTGATGAATCATTGTGATAACATGAAGAGAACGTGAAGAAAAAACATTGCTTTTTTCTTTTCGTTGTTCTATAATAAAAAAGTCAAGACAGGGGTGCTGAATAAGCTGAGATAATACCCTTAGACCTGACCTAGGTAATACTAGCGTAGGGAGTCATTCTATTTGTTTTTTTAGATTGGTTCACTTACGCCTCATCGGAGGTGTTTTTATTTTGTTAAAGAAGCAGTCGAAATCAGCGAAGCGATCAGCCGCAAACAAAGCGATTTCAAAAAGCAAACTGCGTGAAGTGACAGATCCGTTAATTTCAATTCTGATCGTTTTGCTTATATGGGAATGGGTTATTCACACATTTGATATCAGTCTGTATATCCTGCCGGCACCGAGCGATATCCTGAACGCTGTAAGGGAGAATGCACAAGTTTTGTGGAGTCATTCCGTCGTAACTTTAAGTGAAGCACTTATTGGATTAATGCTTGCGGCAATATCGGCATTTGCGATTGCGATTTTGATGGATATGTTCAAAATCTGTAAGCGCAGTCTGTATCCGCACTTAATTGTGACACAAACTGTCCCGGTGATGATTTTAGGACCGCTGTTTGCGATATGGTTCGGCTTTGGGATGACACCGAAAATTATAATGGTGATTTTCATGTGCTTTTTTCCAATTGCGATATCCTTTTATGATGCGATGGCGCAAACAGATCCGCAGCAGCTGAATCTGTTAAAAAGCTTTCGGGCAACGCGATGGCAGCTTTACCGTTATGTAAAGATTCCGTCTGCCGCACATGCGTTTTTCTCCGGGCTGAAAGTAGCGGCCACCTATTGTATCGGCGGAGCGATTGTCGGTGAATGGCTGAGCGCCTCGGCAGGCTTGGGCTATTTTATGATTCGCGTGAAAAACGGTTATATGTTGGATAAGGTATTTGCCTGTGTCATTGTGATTATTATATGGAGTTTATTGTTACATCTATGTGTTGCGTGGATTGAAAAAATCGTGCTTCCGTATCAGAGAAAGGGAAAATAAAATGAAATATAAATTGAAAATCGCTTGGGCGCTGACAGGTATTATACTTTTGACGGGAACAAGCGCCTGTGCTTCACCGCAAGCAGAAACAGACAACGGATTAAAAGAAGTTACTTTGATTTTGGATTACTTACCGAATACGAACCATACGGGAATCTATGTTGCGGAAAAAAACGGCTATTTTGAGGAAGCCGGTTTGAGCGTGAATATCATTGAACCGGGAGATAACGAAACAAGTGCGACTTTGGTGGCTGTGAATCGAGGCGAATTCGGTGTCAGCTATCAAGAGGACGTGACTTATGCCCGCTGTGCAAAGGAGCCGCTTCCGATCCGTGCGATTGCGACAATTATGCAGCATAATACGAGCGGATTTGTGTCTTTGAAGCATGCGAATATTCAAACGGTGAAGGACTTTGAAGGAAAGGTTTATGCCGGATGGCAGGCACCGAGTGAAGAAGCGGTAATTCAATCTGTTATGAAAAAAGGCGGTGCCGACTTTAGTCAGCTGACGATGGTGGGGGCAGACGGAAGCGGTTTTGCGGCACTGGGAAACGGCGTAGATCTGCAATGGGACTTTGAAGGCTGGGCGGTTTTAAAGGGCAGACTTGACGGTTATAACTTGAATTATATACCGTTAAAGGATTTGGATGAGCGGCTGGATTATTACACGCCGTTGTTTATCACAAATGAGAACATGATCAAGAACGATCCGCAAACGGTAAAAGCTTTTGTACAAGCTGTAAAAAAAGGGTATGAATATGCGGCTGTGAATCCCGAAGAAGCAGCGAAGATCCTTCATGAGGTTCTGCCGGACAGTGACTTTGAATTTTTGAAACAAAGCCAAGCGTTTGTCAGCCGTGAATATCAGGCAGACGCTGATACATGGGGCGTGATGCGGGATGAGGTATGGGATCGCTATACACAATTCATGCAGGAAGCGGGTTTGATTGAACAGATGCTTCCGGCAGAGCGGCAATATACGAATGAGTTCATTCGATGAGGTACCGAGAATGAAACTGCAAATTGAACAATTATCGGTCGCATTTTCAGATCAGCAGGTGTTAAAGGATTTCAGCATGTCGATAGATGAGGGGGAATTCGTCGCAATCATCGGAACAAGCGGCTGCGGAAAGTCTACTTTATTAAATGTATTGGCAGGAACGCTGAGAGCACAATCGGGAAGCATCCGCGTCGATGAACAGGAAATCAACGGGGTATCTATACACTTTGCCTATATGCCGCAGAATGATTTACTGTTGCCTTGGGCAACAATCTTAGACAATGTTTGTCTGTGCGGTACACTGAAACATCAAAAAAAAGCCGCCAAGGAACAAGCGCTCAAAGCATGGAAGCGGTTTGGCTTGGACGGCTATGAGAGGGCATATCCTCATGAATTATCGGGAGGAATGAGACAGCGGGCAGCATTTTTACGCACTGCGTTATGTGATGCAGATATTCTGTTGTTAGATGAACCGTTCGGTGCATTAGATGTGATAACGCGAAATGAGATGCAGGATTGGCTGTTACAGCTGCGAAATGATCTACATAAAACGATTTTATTGGTAACGCATGATATTGAAGAAGCTTTATATTTGGCCGATCGTATTTTAATCTTGGGAAATCGTCCCGCAAGCATCATTCGCCAAATCGATTTAAGGGAAGTGACAAAATCACGTGACTGGCTGTTTGAACAAGCGGAATTAAAACGAGATATTCATCGGCAGTTGCAGGAAACGCACAATGGTGCATGATGCACATTTCCACACGGATGAATATGCCTTCTTGGCTTTTTTGGCACAGCATCAAATACAAGGCATCGTGAATGCGTCTTCTTCTCAGGAATATTTACGCTTAAGCGCATGGCAGAAGCAGCTTGAAGGCATTCAAATCAGTGCCGGTATTCATCCGTGGAACAGTGATCGAATTTCATGGGAAGAAATGCGACCGATACTGGAACAAGCAGCGATTATCGGTGAAATCGGATTAGATAATGTTTGGTGTGATGTCGATGTCTTGAAGCAATTTGAAATATTTGAACGTCAACTTGCATATGCTTCAAAACATCATAAGCCGGTTATCTTGCATTTAAAGGGTATGGAAAAAGAAGCTTTGCCGTCGGTGCGTAAATATCAGAATCAATATTTCATCCATTGGTATTCCTGTGATGCTTATCTTGATGAATATATCGCATTGGATTGTTACTTCTCAGTCGGTCCTTCGATTTATAAGGATCGTGCGGTACAGCAAGTGGCAAAAAGCGTTCCGCTAAATCGACTGTTATTGGAAAGTGACGGTATCTCTGCATTGTCATGGTGTGAAAATCGACAAGTTCAGACGTCAGAGTATCTTGCTCTTATGAAGCGCAGTGTTGCTTACATTGAAGCACTTAAAGGACATAGGAACATGGAAGCACATTTAAATCAAAATCTAATGAACTTCATTAATTACACTAAAAATAATTAAAGCGTAAATCTTGTAATATCATGAAGTGAGCCCAATTTTTTGATAATCGTTAAAACTTTAATTAAACAGTTACTGAGGATTGGTTTCTGAATTGAACAGGAGTCAATCCTTTTCATTTGGTTGTTATTCTCTGTTTATTATTTCTTCATTAAATGTTTGCGGATATTATTTGTTTAGGTTTATCCGATTTTTTTCATATGCTTATTCATGTGAAATTTATTACAAAATATGTAACTATTTTACAAATGTATCTGTATTATAATATTCTTAGAAAAATATAGTAAAAAAGAATGTTTTACAAAACGCGAAAGAGTGAGTCCGTTATGAAAAGAGTATGTATTCTTTGTGTATTTCTGTTAATTCTATGTAGCTGCAGCGCGTCAAATAATTCAAATGCTTATGAATACTACTTTTTGTTTGCGACTCCGTTAGCTGAACATGATATTTGGCTTCAGGCAAAGGAAGGCTTTGACAGCGCCTGCAAGGATTATCAGGTAAACGGTGATTGGCTTGGGCCGACAATAATTGACACAGCTGAAATGGAGGACGTGGTTTATACTGGGATTCTGCAGCAGGCAGACGGAATTATTACTCAAGGAGTTATTTCTCGAGAAATAATTGATTTTGCTGAACAGAAAAATATTCCGATTGTTTTTGTCGACAGCAATATGGAAGAGGCCGCACACTTATATTATATGGGTAAGGATTTTCATAAACAGGCTGAGCTGTTATTACAGGATATAGAAGCAAAGCTCGGAAAAAAGGAGAAATTAAAAACAGCGATACAGGTCGCTAATCTTGATTTTAAAATTGCACAGGATCAGATAAAGGAAATCGAAGCGGTGTTTGCAAAGCATCCGGGCGGCTATGAAATTGTCAGTATCAGTGAATCACAATCCGAAGAAATTAGAGCCAAAAAGGAATGGGAGCTTGTTCTTAGGGAGCACAGCGATGTAAATGTAGCAATTAACTTTGCGGCAGAATCGGCTGAGTTTTGTTGGGAAGCAGCTAATGCGCAAAAACTTAGAGAAAATATGTTGATTTACGGAGTTGATGATATGCCCGTGACTTTACAGCTGATTCGTGACGGAAAAATCGACGGCAGCGTCGTTACCTCATTTTATCAATACGGTTACCAGGGAGTCAAAATGCTTTATCAGTATGTCCACGAAGGAAAAAGACCGCAGAATATTGATACAAATTTAATTATTGTTGATAAAAGCAATATTAATCATTATCGGGAGCTGAATGATGGAAAATAAGAGAAGCTTTAAAGAAAGAGTAGAAAGTACAAATCATTGGCTTGGTACTTTTGTGTCAATCGTCGTAGTGCTGTTCTGTATTGCGGCCTATTGGAATTCCTCCTGTTATAATCGCATCTTTGAAGGCTACAGTGATCTGCAGCAGTATTATGAGTCTGTAAAACACAGCAGTGATGATATGAAAAAATACTTAACTGTCGGTGAGGAGGAATACTTAAGCGAATATGAGTTAAGTATGATTCATGCTAAAACAGGGATACAGGATTTATTGGAAAATCCGATCATGAATGATAAATGGCGTTTTCAGCTGTTAAAAAATATGTTAATTGAATATGAGGAATCGGCACAGGAGCTGATGGAGCAGTATATGAAAAACGAAAATGCCGCAAGTTATCGCAGCTACTATGAACACTTTTTGAAAAATGAGCGACTGATTCAGGAAACTGCCACCAATTATTATCATATCGTAACTGAAACAATGAATAAACAAAAGTCAAAGCTTTCAGTTGCACAGGCATTGACTTATTTGATGATTATAATAGCTTCATTGACAATTCTTTTCTGGACTCGATATTTCTCTAAGCTGCTTTATCATACAATTTCTAAACCGCTGCAAAAAGTATTGGAGAGTATAGCTTTGATCAAACAGGGAGAATATAATCTTGAAATGGAACCGCAAAGCAGCTTAGAAATGGAAGAAATCTGTGTTGCACTGGAGGAGATGGCAGGTAAGATCGCCTTGAATATGGCGACACAAAAAGAAAAGGCAGAACTTGAAAAAAAACTTGCGAAAAGTGAATTAAAAATGCTTCAGAACCAAATCAATCCTCATTTTCTCTTTAATACCTTGAATACAATTTATTGTATGGCGGAACAAGAGGGTGCTTTTGATGCCTCAGATATGCTGCTCAAAACAAGTCATCTGCTGCGCTACAGCTTAGAAATGCAGAATCGTTTAAGTGATCTTGAACGAGAGTTAAATGCATTGGAATATTATATCGATATACAGAAAAAACGCTTTGAGGATAAAATAACCTTTCAAATTGATTTTGATAAAGATAATGAAATAAAGAAAACGTCGATTCCCGCAATGATTTTACAGCCGTTAGTAGAAAATGCGATTCAGCATGGATTGAAGGATTGTGTAAAAGACGGTGCAGTAACGATTCAGATTGAAAAACAAGGACATCATCTGATGATACGAGTGATTGATAACGGACAAGGCATGAGTCAAGCTGAGCTGAAGCAGCTGATCGAAAACGACTACCATAAAAAAGATGGGGAAGGACTTGGGTTATACAATGTCGTACATCGCCTGCAAATGTATTATCAAGATTTTGATGTTGCAATTAAAAGTGATGTCGGGGAGGGGTTTGAAATTTCATTAACGGTGAGTGCATAGGAGGTGTCATATGTATAAAATAATGATAGTCGAGGATGAGAAAATTGAACGCGATCATCTTGTGAGAGTAATAGAATCATTAAAGCTTCCGTTTCAAGCAGTATTGACTGCGACGAACGGTGAAGAGGGCATAGCGATATTCGATAAGTATCATCCTAATATTATCATTGCAGACATCAATATGCCTATCATGGATGGATTGGCAATGATTGAACTTGTAAAACAACGAAGTCCCGATACAGTCTGCTTTATCCTCAGTTCTTATAATTATTTTACTTATGCACAAAAAGCATTACGTTTAGGTGTAATTGATTTTATATTGAAACCTAGCGATCGAAAAGCAATCAGCGATTGCTTGATTAAGGCATTAGAACAGCTGAAATTAAGAGAAAATCAAAAGGAACAGGAAAAGAAGCTCATGGCTAAAATGAATGATTTAAATGAGGAAATCATTAAGAATTGCTTCTATTCCATCATGACCTATAAGGATGAGCTGCAAATACAGGAAAATTTGAATTTATTGGGAATCAAGGCATTGAGCGGAGTTTGTTTTTATATAACCGGATGTGATACCACACAGATGAATCAGATTGCCCATATGATAACTGATTGCGGTTATGATCCGATTTATCATATGCTGGATCAAAGCATTGTTTTATTTGTGCTGTCCAATCATACGATGGATAAACCGGAGATTAAAAAGCTACAGGGGGTCATAGAGGAAGCATTGGTGAGCTGTGAATGCAGTGTCGGTAAGTGCGTCGATGAATTGTATGATTTAATACACTCCTATGAAGATGCGCGTCAACAGACACAAAGTGAAGCAATTAAGGAACAGAACATCATGAGTGATGATGATTTAAAGCGTTTAGCGATTCATTTTCTTGATATGCTTGAAATAGATGATAAGAAGGGAATTGAAGCTGTTTTATATCCGTTTTTGCGCCAAATTGATCAGCCTAGTCTTCGTTCACAGCTACATTTTTTGTTTGAAAATACGCTTCAGGAAGTAAAAAAACGCTATGATGTAGAAACGGATCATGATTTTTTTAAGCAGTGCGAAATACATGATGCGAAACAGTTGGAAATGGTACTGATGGAATTTTTTGTAATGATTCAAAAGATTTTAAAGAATGTACAGTATACAAGGAACCAATATAATTATAAAAAAGCGTGTTCATTTATTGAAGCGAATTATTTAAAGCCGATCACATTACTTACGGTAGCGGAGGCACTGCATATTTCCCCTTCTTACTTAAGTCGTTTAATCAGTAAAAACGGCAATGACAGCTTTACCGATATGGTGAATGCGTTAAGAATTAAGGAAGCGAAAAAACAGATCAAACAGGGGATTGCATTTAAAGAGGTAGCGCATAATGTCGGATTTGCTTCACAGAGCTATTTTACTAAGATATTTCGAAAAATCGTTGGTATGGCACCAAGCGAATATAAGAACCTGTTTTAATGAAACGGGCAAAAAGGATTCAGAGACTGTCAAAATGCGGCGGTCTTTTTTTTGCTTTTCAGCAAGGAAAGTTGAGTCTTTCGGCGTGCCTGAAAGCGATGCGATGTGCTTGAATCTGAGATAAAAACGCAAGTCAATTCTTTACAAGAAAAGCTAATATTTTATAAAAAGATGTCTGATATAATGATAATGCATAAAAGTAAGAGGTTTCAAGAGGCGGGGCAGCGTTTCGCTTCTATGAAGCAAGAGAGGAGGAATATTATGAAAAGAATAGGGAAAGGAATATTGGCGCTCATGATAACGCTGACGACGTTATTCAGCGGGATTCACATTGAGCCGGTATTTGCCGCAGCTCCTGCTGGTGAATATCCGATCAGTGAGGATGCATTTGTACGCAGCGACAGAGGTACAACTGTTTATAATAATGAATCCATTACAGCGGCACACGGTGCACAATATGAAGGAAAGGGATATAAGGTATTAAATACAAAATATTATCCCGATGGTCGAGAACTCATGAGTGTTATGAAGCTGAAGCTTCCCACAGCGGAGGAAATTGCGGCAAATCATTATGATACTTTTGAATTTGAATTCCATATATTTAAAAATGCGGATTTCAATAGGGGACCGCAGACGTATCATTTCTATTATACAAATGATGTCAGTTGGAGTGAGTCCTCAATCACATGGAACAATAAGCCCGCAGCGATTACTCATGCCGGAACTGATTTGTTTTTTGATTTTACGATTGCGGCAGACAAGGAATATGAGCATTTAAGCGATGCGGAAAAAACAATTCGCGTTGATGTAAGTGATAAGATAAAAGCACTCGTTCAAAACGGGGTGAGCGAAATTACCGTTTTTACAGCTGCGAATGATAAAAAAGATACTTCCTTAATGCTTCACAGTAAGGAAAGCGGTGACGGCTCCTATACGGCAAAGCTGATCGCATCTAATAATGATGAAAACAGTCTGCGCTTACAGGAATTAATAACAGCGTGTGAAAAGATAAGCGCTGACGGCTATACAGCAGCAAGCTATCAGGAACTGCAAAATCAGCTGACAGCAGCACAAACCGCTTTGTCTACAGGAGATGCGAATCAAATTTCGCAGGCATATAACAATCTGATGATTGCGAAAACAAGCTTAACCGCAGAATTTTCAGTGCTTGAGGATGCTTTTGTGAGAAGTGACAGAGGAACGACAAACTATAATTTCGAAAATATCACAAAGGATCACGGTGCACAATATGTCGGTAAAAACTATAAGGTAATCAATGCGAAGCGCTATGTGAATAATAATGAAATCATCGGTATGATGAAGTTTGATGTACCGAGCAGTGAATGGCTGAATCAACATGAATTGGACACTTATTTCCTTGAATTTGATATTTTTAAAAATCCGGGCTTTAATAACGGCGATCAAACATTTCACTTTTATTACACCGCCGATACAAGCTGGAGTGAAACAACGGTTACTTGGAATAGCAAGCATGCCGATATCAAGCATGACGGTGATAAGCTCTTATGTGATTTTGTGATTAAACAAGGAACAGAATACGAAAATAAAACTGATGCACAAAAGCATATCAAAATAGATATCAGTGGAAAAATCAAAGAAATTGCGGATGCGGGATACAGCGGAATTACTGTGTTTATGGTAGCTGATAAAGGCATGGAAACTTCGTTGATGGTTCATACAAAGGAAAGTGCCGACGGCACAAAGGGTGCTAAAATCACCGGTATCTATCAAGACTACTCAATGCGTTTGGAAAACCTGATCAAGGAATGCCAAAGCTTAGATGAAGCACTGTATGAACAGACAGGTATGGACGAGTTAAAAGCTGTATTAGCACAGGCGGAGGGCTTAGGCGATACCGCGAGCGGATTGGATATCCATATTATGTATGAAAAGCTTGCGGCAGCAAAGGAAGCACTTGTTTCCTTGGCTGATCCGAGTGACAGTGCAAATATTGCTTATCAAAAGCCGACGCGCACCAATTTATCTAAAACACAGAGTGCACGTGTTACCGACGGCAATTTAGATACGTTCTGGCAGGCAGAGTTTTATCCTTCTTATGTCGATATTGATTTAATGGAAGCTTATGATATTACCGGCATGAAGCTGTTTACACCGGTCGGCAAAAAAGTAAACTATACAATCTACGGCAGTAATGATGGTACTAACTATACACGACTTTATCAAAAACGCGATTTAACACCGATGAATAAAGACGGTGATACGATTACCTTTGCGAAGAGAGAACAATATCGTATCGTGCGTATTTATATGGAATATACGCAAGGTGAAAACAATGCATTCTTATCTGAGGTCAGAGTATACGGGACTGCGGCAGGAAAAAATACCGATGCCCTAAAGCAGGGAACACTTGAGGAAATTTTAGGGGTTACCTCTTTTGACGACAGTCAGTATGCCGGAGTGATTGCCGATCAGGAAACCATTGATAATGTATACGGCATCATCGATCGCACGATCGGTGCTCAGTACAGAAGTTGGTTCAGCTTTGAAATCGTGAAAGACGGAAGCGGTAATGATTGGTATGAAATCAGTGATAAGAACGGAAAAATTCATATTAAAGGTAATGAAGGCCTGTCACTTACCACCGGCTTAAACTATTACTATAAAAACTATCTGAATGTTCATATTTCCGAACAGACGAAACAAGTATCAATGCCTGATGCAATCGTTAAGGTAAATAAGACAATCAGAAAGGAAACACCGTATCAGGTGCGTTATGCGTTTAATTACTGTACTTTGAGTTATACATTTGCGTTCTTCGGACAGGACGAATGGCAAAGAGAAAACGATTGGCTGGCATTAAACGGTGTGAATGTCGTGCTTGATCTGGCAGGACAGGAAGCAACATGGATCAAATTCTTAATGAATTTCGGATACAGCTTTGATGACGCTAAGGATTGGTTAAGCGGTCCGGCTTACTATGCTTGGCAGTTTATGGATAATATGGAAGTATTCGGCGGTCCGGTACCTGACGGCTATGTGAAAGATCGTCTGGAGATGGCAAGATCCTCACAGCGCTGGAAGCGTTCTTTGGGGATGCAGACAATTTTACAGGGCTATGCCGGTATGGTTCCGACTAACTTTAACGAATATCAAAAGGATGTACAGCTGTTGGCGCAGGGCGGCTGGGGCGGCTTTACTCGTCCGAGTATGATTGCGACAGATACGGCAACCTATGATGAATATGCACGTTTGTTCTATGAGGCACAGGAGTTTGTATACGGTGCAACCTCAGACTACTATGCGGTAGACCCGTTCCATGAAGGCGGGAAACGTCCGGCAGGCTTAAGTGATTCCACAATTGCGGACGAAGTATTGAATTCAATGCTGGAATATGACAAGGATGCCGTTTGGGTCGTACAAGGCTGGCAAAGCAATCCGACCAATGACCTGTTAAAGGGAATGGGTGATCGTCGTGAGGATCATGTCCTTGTGGTCGATTTGATTAAATATCCGATCGCTTCCTGGACGAAATACAATAAAACAAGCTATGGCAGTACCAAATTGGACGCGAAGGAATTTAACGGAACAAGCTGGGCATGGGGCTTATTGGCAAATTTCGGCGGCAATCCGTCGATGCATGGACAGATGGAGGTCATGGTAAACGATATTCAAAATGCACGAAAGACCTCTCAGCATATGGTCGGACTCGGTATCATTTCCGAAGCACAATACGATAATCCGATCATGTACGATTTAATCTTTGATTTGGCATGGGCTGATGAGAGCTTCAATTTGGATACTTGGATTCAGGGCTATATTAATCGCCGCTACGGCGGAACCTCGGAAAATGCGCGAACGGCATGGAATATCATGAAAAATGCCAATTATAATCACGGTGTTCGCTATACGAATGAGCTGTTTGGTATGAAGTCTAAAGCACCGCAGGATTACGGAAAGCAAACAATTCCGTATGGTGCGGAAAATCTGGAAAGTGCACTGCGCTTATTATTAGAGGATTTTGATAAATTTAAAGACAGTGAATGCTATTTATATGATATTACAGAAATCATGCGTCAACAAGTAAGCAATTATGCAGTATTGAAATACAATGAGGTCCTAGACGCACGATCGACAGATACTGTGGCAGAGTTTAAGACATTAAAGGATGAATTCCTGAATGCCTTTGATGTATTGAATGAGGTAGCGTCGACGCAACAGGAGCAGCTCGGCGGTGAATGGATCGGCAAGGCAACGGACCGAGGAAGCGCATATGATGATTTTGCGGTGGATTCTTTTGAAATGGGCGCTAAGGCGCTGATTACCTCTTGGGGCTCACGAAATTCACACGGTGGCTTAAAGGATTACGGCTGGCGCAATTATGAAGGTATTTTTAAGGATTTGAATACCGCTATTTGGAGTGAATATTTGAATCGTGTAGCCGATAATTTAGAAAACAACGCTTCAGTGAGCAACGGTAATTTATCAAAGAGTGATTACTTTGATGTCTATTGGAAATGGAATTTATCGAAGCAGAATTATACAAGAACCGCGAAGGATTCGGCGGCAGAAATTCAGATGATTGCACAGCGTGTATTAGATGAATGCGCAATCAGCGGAGAACTTGATCCGAATATCGGAAATGTCGCTTTGCCGGGCTTTGGTGAGGCATCGCCTGCCAATGAGAATGTCAATACGGTAAATGACGGTGATAAGGATACTATTTTAGAGCTTGCGGGAGCAGATGCTGAGGTGATGATCGATTTGATCGGTGAATTCCAATTATCTAAGCTCAATATCGTATCGAATGCTCAGAGCTGCGGCTACAGTGTTTATATCAGCAATGATAAAAATACATGGGTGAAGGTCGGTGAAAAGAAAGCTGGAAACGAGGATGAAGCAGGGATTAATTATCCGTTAGAGGCAGCGATTGCACGCTATATCAAGGTAGTGGCAGCTGATGATACGAAGGCGTTACAGCTCGGTGAGGTGCGTGCATACGGTGAGCGTATTCTTCCTGATTTGGTACAGCTCAAAACATTGCTTGATTTTGCGGCGACATTGAATATTGATAATGCGGCTCAAGAGGCAATAAAGCCGTTTGAGACAGCGCTGAGCGATGCGACAACCTCTTATGAAAACGGTGCGAATCCGGATGAGGCAGGAACCGTTTATTGGGCACTATATGATGCGCTTGTCGCGTTGGATTTAAAAACAACTCCTAATGTTGCCCTGCATAAAACGGTAACGGCTCACAATGATCCCTCAGGCAACAGCGAGCGCTTAACAGACGGCAGCTTGGATACCCATTGGAATGCAGGTCGCTTAAGCGCAACCGGAAAACCGTATGAGGAAACGATCACTCCGGGTTGGGCAGTGGTTGATTTAGAAAAGCTGTATGAGGTTTCACAGATTCAAGTGGTTTTCGGTGGTAATATTTGGCATCACTATGAGGTTTATATCAGCGAGGATAATGTAACATGGACAAAGGTCGGAGAAAAGAAAACGAATGCATTGCCGGGTGATGAGGATGTGTATGAACTCGATCATGTCTTGGCACGCTATGTAAAGCTGTATTTAACTGATGTACAATTAGAATCCGGCGGTAAGCGGAATTCCGTATCCGTTCAGGAGCTGATTGTCAAAGGAATAAAATTCAAGGCGAATACATCCGATTTGAGTGCTGCGATCGCAGAGGCGAAAGATTTATCTGAAGCACTTTATACGGCTGACAGCTGGACGCTGCTTGAACAGGCCTTGGAAAACGCATTACAGGTCGAGCAAGCAGAAGGGGCAACGCAGAATGAAGTGGATACCGCATGTGCTACACTTCGTGAAGTGATGGCAAAGCTTATCTATAAGGATGCCGATTATACAAAGGTAGATGAAGCAATTCGTAAGGCCGAGATTTTAAATCCGAATGATTATATGGATTTCAGTGCGGTAGAGGAAGCGATTGATGCTGTAATACGTGATAAGAAAATCAATGAGCAGGATGTTGTAGACGCTATGGCAAAGGCGATCGAAAATGCAATTGCGAAGCTTCAGAAAAAAGCACAGCCTTCTGATTTGGCAGCGTTACAGGAAGCAATCGCAAAAGCAAAGGCATTGAAGGAGGAGGATTACGTACCTTCTACATGGGAAGTGTTGACAGCGGTCATCGAACGTGCGGAGGCAGTAGCTAAGAAAGATGTTGTATCTTTGAGCGAGGTAAACGAATGTATTATTGATATTGAGGAAGCAATCGAAGGTTTGAAACTCAAATCAAATGATCCGTCAAACCCAGACACACCGGATACTCCTGATACACCTGACAATCCTGATCAGCCAAACAAGCCGGGTACACCGGATAATCCAGGTAAACCTGATCAACCGAATAAACCAGGCAAACCGGTTATCCCAAATCCGGTTGAACCGAATAAGCCAATTAAACCGGGTAATGTAACTCAAATTGATAACAACAAAAACAATGTAAGTGTTATTGGTAAGTTCCCATCTGATGTTGTGTTGATTGTTGAGGATTTAGTAGCTGATGTAAAAGCAAACATCATTGCGAAAATCACAAACAAAGATGCAGTTGCGAAGTATAAATTTGAAAAAATCTTCAACATTTATATGCTGCGCAATGGTGTAACATATACACCGGAAGGAAACATTACGGTTAAGATTAAATTAGATGACGAGTTGAAAGCAAAACGCTATCTGGGTATTGTATATATTTCTGATGACGGAAAAGCAACAACAATACCATCTAAAGTAGTGGACGGATATATCACATTTACAACAAACCATAATTCATATTATGCAATTGTATCCAGTGATTCTCCGATCGTTGACACGGCAACACAGCCGGTAACAGCGAGCAGTATTCCAGCATTCATCTTACTTGGAGCAGTATTGATCTTCGTAACCAAGAAAATGGAAAAGGTGCTGGAAGATGAATCAATTTGATTGATTCATCTTAAAAAAGGACTCTAAATTAAGGTAGGACTTCATCAAAAAACGCTCTAAATAAAAATAGGGTAAAGACAAGATGAAGGCAGGCTCTAAATTATCATAGGGTTTCAAAAAGGTAGAGGATAAGTAAGAAAATGAATATCCGCTACCTTTTTTAGTGTCAAATAACATGTATCAAAATTAAAGAGTTGTGTTTGTTATATGAGCCTCTTTTATGACCTTTCATCTTTATAGGATTATGCTGGCGGCAAGATCAAAAATTGCATCTTTATTCATACAATACATACAGCGATTACAAAAACGAGTAAAAATAACATAGCCGTTCTCGGTTTTGTTGATGAATTTGACAATAGAATTAAATGATTCCATAATGCTTTTAGCTAACCTTTTACCATTTGCAACAATAAATGACTTAAGAATTTCATCTGACCAATTATAAAGCATCTTATACACAGAAATCATTTCTGATATTTTAGATTTTCTGATAAAACAAAGAACATCGTTGAAATCCTTCTTTTAATAATAGAAATCGCAACAGGAGTTAAAGAGAAGATAGCGATCTTTGATAAGATAGGCTTCAATAAGTTTAGCAAAAGACTTTAAGACAAGATCGAGTAATAGAGGGTAGCTAATAAAGCGATTTAAGTGCTTATTGAATTTTCTTTTATTCTCTCTTACTTCTTTTCCCGGTAATAACATTTATAATTTAAACAGTCAAAACTATAGCTTAAAGCGCTGGCGTAACCATAGAGACGCATACAAAATAAATTATAATAACTGAAAATAGTGACCGGTGGAATTGTTAGCGGTAAGAAAATAAAATTTATGCTTGTAATCATAGGTATATTATGATAGAATATTTGCACGACCGCGTGGACGTGCGAGGTTGCTGACACACCGATAAGCGTTGTCATGAATGCAGTGTGTCAGGGAATTCGCATTGAGCGAGTCTATCCAGATATAGACGAAAGGAGAAAAATTCATGGCAAAAAACAGCGTAAGAATTCGCTTAAAGGCTTATGAACACAGAATCTTAGATGCTTCTGCAGAAAAGATCGTTCAGGCAGCACAATCTCACGGTGCAAAAAAGATCGTTGGGCCGGTACCGCTCCCGACTGAAAAACAGGTAGTAACAATCCTGCGTGCGGTGCACAAATACAAAGACTCACGTGAGCAATTTGAGGTAAGAACGCATAAGCGTTTAATTGAAATTGTCGGACCTACAGCAGAAACAATCGACTCATTAAGTCGTTTGGAATTGCCGAGCGGTGTTGACATCGAGATCAAACTTTAGGAGGTGGCAGCATGAAAGGAATCTTAGGACGTAAGTTAGGGATGACTCAGGTTTTCACTGAAGATGGAGTATTGATCCCGGTAACCGTAGTTGAGGCTACACCGAATATCGTTTTACAGAAGAAAACAAATGAAAACGATGGCTATGAAGCAGTTCAATTAGGGTTTGAAGATGTAAAAGAAAGACGTGCAACCAAAGCGTGCAAGGGACATGCGGCAAAAGCGAATACCGCACCGAAGCGTTTTGCGAGAGAATTCAAAGCTGAGGAATTTAACGGCTTGGAATTAGGCACAGAAGTTAAAGTTGATATTTTCAATGACGGTGACATCGTTGATGTGATCGGAACAAGTAAGGGTAAAGGATATAACGGTACGGTTGTTCGCAACAATGCGAAAATCGGTCCTAAATCTCACGGTTCAGGACATCATCGTCATATCGGTTCCTTAGCAACCAACGGTATTACTTCCCGCCAAGGTAAAATCTTAAAGGGTACGATCATGGCAGGTCAGGAAGGCGGATACCGCACAACCAATCAAAATTTACAAATCGTTAAAGTAGATGTAGAGAACAACTGCTTATTGATTAAGGGAAATGTTCCCGGACCGAAACGTGGTATGGTAATGGTTTGCAGCGCAAAATGTGCTAAGAAAGCAAAACCGGCACCGACATTAGTTCAGTATAACAGAAGCGAGGAGGAATAACAGATGCCTAAAACGGTAGTATTAAACCAAGAGGGTAAGGAGCTGCACGAAATCACTCTTAGCCCTGAAGTATTTGGCATCGAGCCAAATCAGCAGGCAATATTTGATGCCATCATCATGCAGCGCGCATGTATGCGTCAAGGCACACACGACACAAAAGGTCGCAGCGAAGTACGCGGCGGCGGTCGCAAGCCATGGCGTCAAAAAGGAACCGGTCGTGCCCGTCAGGGTTCAACGCGTGCTCCGCAGTGGCGCGGCGGCGGTACCGTATTCGGACCGACACCGAGAAGCTACAGCTACAAGCTAAACAAAAAAGTACGTCGTTTGGCACTGAAATCAGTCTTGAGTGAAAAGGTAGCAGAAAGCAATATGACTGTTGTTGATGCACTTAAGCTGGCAGAGCCGAAAACAAAGGCGTTCGTTCAAATTATCAGCAATATCAATGCCTGCAACAAAACATTGTTTGTTGTAGCACCGGATGAAGACTTCGAGAACGCATTCTGCTCGATGCGCAACATTCCGACAATGATGATGCTGACTGCGGATGGTATCAATGTATATGATATCGTTAATGCAAACAAAATCGTGTTCACAGAAGCTGCTGTGAAGCATGTTGAGGAGGCATTAGGATAATGAACTATAAAGATATTATTATCCGTCCGATTATCACAGAAAAAACAATGAGATATATGGACGAAAACAATGTAGTAACCTTTGAAGTAAAAAAGGGTTCAAACAAAATTCTGATCAAACAGGCAGTGGAAAACATTTTCCATGTTGATGTTGATAAAGTAAATGTTGTAAATGTACGTCCGAAAACAAAAAGAGTGGGACGTTACATCGGCAAGACCAAAGCGGTCCGCAAGGCCTATGTAAAAATCAAGGCAGGACAGGATATTGATCTGTTCGGCGAAGCGGAAGCGAAATAAATCAGGGAGAAGCACGCTATTTCCTGTATAAATAATGCGTAAGGAGGATATCAATGGCAATCAGAAAATATAAGCCAACCACGCCCGGTCGTCGTGGTATGACCAGCTTGACATATGAGGAAATCACAACAAACAAGCCGGAAAAAAGTTTACTTGCTCCGTTAAAGAGCAAAGGCGGTCGTAATAATAACGGTCGCATCACTACTCGTCATCAAGGCGGCGGACATAAAAGAGCATATCGAATCATCGACTTTAAGCGTAATAAGGACGGAATTCCTGCTAAAGTCGCAACGATTGAATATGATCCGAACCGCAGTGCCAACATTGCACTGCTGAACTATGCAGACGGTGAAAAACGTTACATCTTAGCACCGAAGGGCTTAACCGTAGGTATGAGCGTAGAATCAGGAAAGGGAAGCGATATTAAAGTCGGAAACGCTTTAGAGCTTCGCGATATGCCTGAAGGTACGGTTGTACACAACGTTGAATTAAAGCCCGGTAAGGGCGGACAGATGGCACGTTCTGCCGGTACATCTGCTCAGATTCTCGGTATTGAAGAAAAATACGTTACACTGCGCTTGGCATCAGGCGAGGTTCGTAAAGTGTTAAGCAACTGCCGCGCAACTATCGGTGTTGTCGGCAATGAGGATCATTCCTTAGTAAACTACGGTAAAGCAGGACGTAATCGTTGGAGAGGTATTCGTCCGACAGTCCGCGGTTCCGTAATGAACCCGAACGATCACCCGCACGGCGGTGGTGAAGGTCGTACTCCGGTAGGACGTAAATCACCGATGACTCCGTGGGGCAAGAAAGCTATGGGTGTGAAAACACGCAAAGCGAAGAAAGCATCTACGAAATTAATCGTACGTCGTCGTAACGGTAAATAAGCGAAGGAGGAAATGGTAAAATGAGTCGTAGCTTGAAAAAAGGCCCATTCTGTGATGATCACTTGATGAAAAAAGTGGAAGCGCTGAATGCTGCCGGTAAAAAAGAAGTAATCAAAACATGGTCACGTCGATCAACAATCTTCCCAAGCTTTGTAGAGCATACATTTGCTGTTTACAACGGTAAAGAGCATTTACCGGTTTACGTAACGGAAGATATGGTAGGACACAAATTAGGTGAATTCGTTCCGACCCGTAAATTTGCGGTACACGGTGACGATGACAAGAAAGCGAAACGATAGGAGGAATTAGTGATGGAAGTAAAAGCAACAGCAAAAACATTACGTATCCCACCTAGAAAGGCTCGCTTAGTATTAGACCTGATTCGTGGGAAAAACGCAGATGAAGCTGCCGCAATTTTGAAGTTTACACCGAATGTAGCAGCTGAGGCAATCGCAAAGGTTTTAAAATCTGCGGTTAGCAATGCCGTAAATAATAACGAAATGGATGAAGAAAAACTGTACGTGAAAGCATGTTATGCAAACGAGGGTGTTACCTTAAAGCGTTTTATGCCACGTGCCAAAGGATCTGCAAGTGCGATCCACAAACGCACCAGCCACATTACTGTTGTGGTTGACGAGCGTGATTAAGGAGGTAGCCCATGGGACAGAAAGTAAGCCCGATCGGCATGCGTGTCGGAATCATTCGTGATTGGGAATCAAGATGGTTTGCAGACAAGGACTATGCTGATTTACTGTTAGAAGACGTAAAAATTCGTGAATTCATCATGCAGGAATGCAAAGCAGCTTCCGTCAGCCGTGTTGAAATCGAGCGTTCAAAAAACCGTGTGGAAATCATGATCCGTACCGCTCGTCCGGGTGTGATCATCGGTACCAACGGTGAAAATATTGAAAACTTGAAAAAGAAATTAGAAAAACTGACAAAGAAAAATGTCTATGTAAAAGTGCTTGAAATCGCTAATCCTGATTTGGATGCGCGCTTGGTCGCAAGAAGCATCGCCGATCAGTTAGAGCAGCGTGCAAGCTTCCGTACATGCCAGAAAAAAGCAATCCAGCGTACAATGCGTGCCGGTGCAAAGGGTATTAAAACCAGCGTATCCGGACGTTTGGGCGGAGCTGATATGGCGCGTACCGAAGGCTATTCCGAAGGTGTCGTTCCGCTTCATACACTGCGTGCGGATATTGACTACGCATGGGAAGAAGCAAGCACAACCTACGGACGTCTTGGCGTTAAAGTGTGGATTTGCCGCGGTGAAGTATTACCGGGACAAATGGTAACGGAACCGGAAGCACCAAAAAATCCGGTAAACGATCGCCGTCGCCGTAATAACCGCGGCGGACGTAATGATCGCGGAAACCGCAATAACCGTAACAACAACACTGCTAAGGCAGAAGGGGCAAAAGCGGAAGGAGGAAACTAATCTATGTTGATGCCAAAGAGAACAAAATATAGACGTCCTCACCGTTTGAGCTATGAAGGACGCAGCAAGGCAGGCCGTGAAGTAAACTTCGGTGAATTCGGTCTGATGGCAGATTCCGGTGCTTATGTAAGCAACCGTCAAATAGAAGCTGCCCGTATTGCGATGACACGTTATATGAAGCGTGGCGGTAAGGTTTGGATTCGTATATTCCCGCATTTGGCAATTACGAAAAAACCGCTTGAAGTACGTATGGGTTCCGGTAAAGGTGCTCCTGAAGGATGGGTAGCAGTTGTAAAGCCGGGCCGTATCATGTTTGAAATCGAGGGAGTAAGTGAAGAAGTAGCACGTGAGGCTTTCCGTCTTGCTTCTCACAAATTACCGGTAAAAACAAAATTTGTTAGAAAAGGAGTTAAGTAATTATGACAGCGAAAGAGATCAGAGAAAAAAGCAATACGGAATTACTACAAGAGATCGAAACGCTTAAAGATGAACTCTTCAATCTTCGTTTCCAGCAAGCAACCGGTCAATTAACCAACACAGCCCGTATGCGTACAGTGAAAAAAGACATTGCACGTATCAAGACAGTGGTACGCGAGCGTGAGCTTGCCAATCAGGAATAGGAGGATCATGAAGCATGGAAAGATCTAACCGTAAAACATACCGTGGTACCGTCATTTCCGATAAAATGGACAAGACGATCACAGTAATTGTAGAAACAAAGAAAACGCATCCGATTTACGGAAAGCGTGTAAAATATTCAAAGAAGTTCAAGGCTCATGACGAAAAGAACGAAGCGAAAATCGGCGATAAGGTATTGATTATGGAAACTCGTCCGTTGTCAGCAACAAAGCGTTTCCGTTTGGTTGAAATCGTTGAAAAAGCCGTTGAGCTGTAGGCCGACAGGAGGTAAGCATTCATGATTCAAAATGAAAGTAGATTGCGTGTTGCCGACAATACCGGTGCTAAGGAAGTCTTAGTTATCCGTTGTTTAGGCGGTAGCGTACGTAAATTTTCCAACATCGGCGACATTGTCGTATGTACAGTGAAGCAGGCTGCTCCCGGCGGTACAGTGAAGAAGGGCGACGTCGTAAAAGGCGTTATCGTTCGTACAAAACGCGGAGTGCGCCGTGAAAACGGAACTTACATCAAATTCGATGACAATGCCGTTGTATTGATTAAAGATGATAAAACACCACGCGGAACTCGTATTTTCGGGCCGGTGGCAAGAGAGCTGAGAGACAAGGATTTCATGAAGATCGTTTCTTTGGCTCCGGAAGTATTATAGGAGGTGTGTCCAAGTGAAAATCAAAAAAGGTGATAAGGTACAAGTCATTGCCGGTGCTTACAAGGGCACAGTTGCTGAAGTACTTCAAGTATTTCCTAAAAAGGATAAGGTGCTTGTAGCGGGCGTCAATGTTGTGAAAAAGCATATGAAACCGACTCAGGCAAATCCTGACGGAGGAATCATTGAAAAAGAAATGCCGATTCATGTTTCTAATGTGATGGCTTATGATGAAAAAGCAAAAGCTGCCAGCAGAATCGGTTATAAAACAGAAACAGATAAGAAAGGCAATCAGACAAAAGTGCGCGTGCTTAAAAAGAGCGGCACTGTCTTGAAGTAGGAGGGATTGACATGAACCGCCTGGAACAGAAATATAAGGAAACAGTCATTTCCGCTATGATGGAGAAATTCGGTTACAAAAATGTAATGGAAGTTCCTCGTGTAGAAAAGGTTGTTATTAACATCGGTGTTGGTGATGCAATCCAAAATGCAAAAGCTTTGGAGGATTCCGTAAAAGAATTAGAGCAGATTACCGGACAAAAAGCAGTGGTAACTAAGGCAAAGAAATCAATCGCGAACTTTAAGCTTCGTGCCGGAATGCCGATCGGCTGCAAGGTAACACTTCGCTCTGAAAAAATGTATGATTTCTTAGATAAGCTGATGAACATTTCACTGCCGCGTGTACGTGATTTCCGCGGTGTCAGTGATACTTCCTTCGACGGTCGCGGTAATTATACCTTGGGTGTGAAGGAACAGCTGATCTTCCCGGAAATTGATTACGATAAGGTAAGCAAAATCCGCGGTATGGATGTCGTTATTGTAACGACTGCCAAAACAAACGATGAAGCAAAGGCATTATTAACCGATTTAGGTATGCCTTTCAAGAAATAGGAGGACTTCATATGGCAAAGAAAGCAATGATTAATAAATGTAACCGTCCTCAGAAGTACAAAGTGCGTGAGTACACACGTTGTGAACGCTGTGGACGCCCTCACTCAGTATTGCGCAAATACAAGCTATGTCGTATTTGCTTCCGTGAATTGGCTTATAAGGGTCAAATTCCGGGAGTGAAGAAGGCCAGCTGGTAAGAAGGAGGAACGCTCAATGATTATGACAGATCCAATTGCGGATATGCTTACAAGAGTTCGTAATGCCCTGCAGGCGCGTCACGAAACTGTTGAAATTCCCGCAAGTAAAGAGAAAACAGCAATCGCTGAAATCTTAAAGAACGAAGGCTTCATCACTGATTTTACAGTCGCAGGTGATGTTAAGAAAACAATTACGATTACTTTGAAATACGGTCCTAACGGTGAAAAAGTAATCAGCGGCTTAAAACGTATCTCTAAACCGGGATTACGTGCATATGCGAAGGTAGATTCCATTCCGCGTGTATTAAACGGTTTAGGCATTGCCATCATTTCTACATCTGAAGGTATGATGACAGATAAAGATGCGCGTGCAAAACATGTAGGCGGCGAAGTGCTTGCTTACGTTTGGTAAAATAACGGAGGTATAGAAAATGTCACGTATCGGTAATAAAACGATTACCGTTCCTGCCGGTGTTGAGGTAAACGTCGCAGCCGGGAACGAGGTGACTGTGAAGGGACCTAAGGGAACCTTGACGCGTCAGTTTTCCGATTTGATGGAAATCAAACAGGAAGAAAATGAAATTAAGGTCATTCGTCCGAATGATGAAAAGCATACGAAGCAGCTTCACGGCACTACTCGTGCTTTATTAAACAACATGGTTGAAGGTGTATCAAGCGGCTTCACAAAGTCACTGGAATTAGTCGGTATCGGTTTCCGTTCCGCTGTTTCCGGAAATAAATTGACTTTGAATATCGGATATTCTCATCCGGTAGAATTTGCGATTCCGGAAGGAATTAATGCAGAATGCAAATCAGCTACGGAAATAATTATTTCCGGTATTGATAAGCAGTTAGTCGGTGAGTTTGCCGCTAATGTTAGAGCCAGCAGAAAACCGGAGCCTTACAAGGGCAAGGGTGTTCGTTACAAGGATGAGCACGTTCGCCGTAAGGAAGGTAAAACTGCAGGTAAGAAATAGTGGGAAAGGAGAAATTGAACAATGCTTAAGAAAACTTCAAGAAATGATGAAAGACTTCGTCGTCATGCACGTGTTCGTACCAAAATCAGTGGTACTCCTGAATGTCCCCGCCTGAACGTATTCCGTTCTAATGCTAACATTCATGCACAGATTATCGACGATGTAAATCAAACTACACTGGTTGCTGCAAGCAGTGTTTCTCTGAAACTTGAAAACGGCGGAAATGTTGAAGCCGCAAAGCAGGTCGGAGAAGCAATCGCAAAAGCAGCGTTAGCAAAGAATATCACTAATGTTGTGTTCGATCGCGGTGGTTATGTATATCACGGTCGTGTACAGGCATTGGCAGAGGCGGCAAGAGAAGCCGGCTTGAAATTTTAGGAGGTAGCGCTAATGGAACGCAAACCAAGAAGAGATCAACGCGAAAAAGAATTTGAAGAACGCGTTGTCACAATCAACCGTGTAACAAAAGTAGTAAAAGGTGGACGTCGTTTCCGTTTCGCTGCACTTGTAGTGATCGGTGATAAAAAAGGACGTGTCGGTTTCGGAACAGGTAAAGCGAATGAGGTTCCTGATGCAATTAAAAAAGCAGTTGAGGACGCTAAGAAAAATGTATTCAATGTACCTGTGATCAACGGAACTATTCCTCATGATATTATCGGAACTTACGGAGCAGGTGAAGTATTTATTCGCCCGGCTTCCGAAGGTACCGGTGTTATCGCCGGCGGTGCTGTACGTGATGTATTAGAGCTTGCCGGAATCAACGATATTTTAACAAAATGTATCGGAAGCCGTACTCCGATTAATATGGTACGCGCTACCGTGAATGCGTTAAAGAGTTTGAAGACGATTGAGGAAGTAGCTGCGCTCCGCGGCAAAAAACCGGAAGAAATTCGCGGTTAATAGGAGGAATAGACATGAAATTACATGAAATGAAATATACGGAGGGTGCTCGTCAGGAACGTAAACGTATCGGACGCGGCCCTGCCTCCGGTAACGGTAAAACAGCCGGTAAAGGCCATAAGGGACAGAAAGCACGCAGTGGCGGCGGTGTTCGTTTAGGCTTTGAGGGTGGTCAAACACCGTTGGCTCGTCGTTTGCCGAAACGTGGTTTTACCAACTTCACACGTAAAGAGTACGCAATCGTTAATGTGGAAAGCCTGAATCGTTTTGAAAACGGTACAGAGGTTACTCCGGAATTATTAATCGAGTGCGGTCTCGTAAAAAAGGAACTTGACGGTATCAAGATTCTGGGACAGGGTGAATTAGAGAAAAAACTTACGGTAAAGGCAAATAAATTCTCAAAGAGCGCTGTCGCTGTAATTGAGCAGGCAGGCGGTACTTCCGAGGTTATTTAACATGTTTGCGACATTTGTAAGTATGTGCAAGAATAAAGAGATTCGTAATCGTATTCTCTTTACGCTTGCCATGCTGTTCATCTTTCGCTTCGGGACAGCAATCACTGTTCCGGGTGTAAATACTGCAGAACTGTTAAGCGGTGCTGATGACAATTCCTTGATTGCGATGATGAACCTATTAGGCGGCGGCGGATTGGAGCAATTATCCATCTTCGCTTTGGGTGTAGGTCCTTATATTACCGCATCCATCATCATTCAGCTTCTATCAATGGATGTAATTCCACCGTTGACGGAACTTGCCAAAAGCGGTGCGACCGGCAGAAAGCAGCTGGATCGCTATACTCGTTATTTGGCAGTTGTGCTGTCCTTTTTCCAAGGATTCACAATGGTGTTCTCTTTCAGTAAGACATATCCGACACTGTTGGAAAGCAATGCTGTATTTGCACAGTGCTTCTATATTTCTACCTTGTTGACGGCAGGATCAATGTTCCTGCTTTGGATCGGCGACCGTATTTCCATGAAGGGAATCGGCAACGGTGTATCCATTATCATCATGGCGGGAATTGTTGCGCGTTTGCCGCATCAGTTTACATCGGCATATCAAACACTTGTCGGTTCATTAGACAGCAGTGCGATGTTCGGCGGTCTGTTGAATTTCGGTTTATTTATTCTGTGCTATGTATTAATAATGATATTTGTCGTATTTATGCAGCTGGCAGAGCGTAAAATTCCGATTCAATATACAAGCAGCACTGTACAAACGCGTAAAAAGGATATGACTTATCTTCCGTTGAAGATCAATTCAGCCAGTGTCATTCCGGTCATCTTTTCATCAGCTATTATGGTAGCACCGTTACAGATTGCCCGATTCTTCTATGCAGAGGGCTCCGATGTATTGGTTACGATGACAAAATACTTAGGTCTGACGACACCGATCAGTCTTGTAATCTATGTGATTTTAATTCTGATGTTTACCTTCTTCTATACGAAGCTTCAGGTCGATCCGGAAAAGATCGCTGAAAATCTCGGTAAATCCGGAACTTATATTCCGGGAATTCGTCCGGGTACGGAAACAAAGGAATATATTACAAAAGTATTGAACCGAATCACTGTCTTGGGTGCTATCGGATTGGCGTTTATCGCTGTATTACCGCATGCATTGCCGTTATTTACTGCATTACCGCAGTCAATGGGCTTGGGCGGTACCGGTATTATCATCGTTGTCGGTGTAGCTATGGAAACAGTAAAACAACTGGAAGGACAGTTAACACAGAAATCTTATCGCGGCTTTATGACTCGTTAAGAGGTGAACATTATGAATATTCTGATTATGGGTGGCCCCGGTGCAGGAAAAGGCACTATGTCAGCTAAAATTGTAGAGAAATTTAACGTCAATCATATTTCGACAGGAGATATTTTTCGCAGTGAAATCAGTAACGGAACTAAGCTTGGCTTAGCAGCAAAAGGCTATATTGATGAAGGCAAGCTTGTTCCCGATGAAATAACCAATTCAATGGTAAAGCATTATTTAGAAAGCTTGAAGGATAAAAAATCCGGCTTCTTGCTGGATGGTTATCCTCGTACCTTGGATCAGGCAAAAGCATTCGATGCTTTGTCAGCCGGAACTGACTTGGCAATTTCCATCGTACTTGTGATGGATATTCCGTTTGAGGTTTTGGCACAGCGTGTAACAGGCAGACGCCTCTGTAAAGAATGCGGTGCGATTTATCACATTGAATCAAATCCATCTAAGCAGGAAGGCTTATGCGATAAGTGCGGTGCTTCATTGTATCAACGTAAAGATGATACAATTGAAAGCCTGCAGGTGCGTCTGCAGGAATACCAAAATCAAACCCGGCCGGTTTTGGATTATTATGAGAAAAAAGGGCTGATTCAAACGATTGATTCCAATCAACCGATTGAAAAGGTTTGGGCAGACGTTGAAAAAGCTTTGAATCAATAATAAATGATCAGGCGAAATGAGTGATAGAAAGCAGGTGTCAATCACCTGCCTTCGTTCACCATATATCGATCTTATATGACGAAAGCTGCAGTTTAGATACCGGTGATCAGTGTAAATGAGCGCTGAAACTGAAAATCTTTCGTGATTTACATATGCAAATGCTGGAAAATGCGTATGAAATCTGATATAATACACAAAGGCAGGTTTTTTTATCATCTGCCGGGGAAGTATCTAAACGATATCTTTCTAATCACAAGACAAGCAATTATCAATAAGGAGGAACATCCGGATAATGGGTAAACAAGATGTTATTGAGATCGAAGGCGTAGTTGAAGATACTTTGCCAAATGCACAATTTAAAGTGAAATTAGAAAACGGACACGAAATTTTGGCTCACGTTTCCGGTAAAATCCGTATGCATTACATTCGCATTTTACCGGGGGACCGTGTAACTGTAGAAATTTCACCTTATGATTTAACACGTGGGCGAATAACATTCCGACACAAATAGTCGTGAATAAGGAGGGAAACGCATGAAAGTAAGACCATCTGTCAAACCAATATGCGATAAGTGCCGTGTCATTAAACGAAAAGGTCGCGTTATGGTAATTTGTGAAAACCCAAAACATAAGCAAAGACAAGGAAATTAATGGAGGTGTAATTACACAATGGCTCGTATTGCAGGTGTAGATATTCCACGCGATAAGCGTGTTGTAGTATCATTGACTTATATTTACGGAATCGGCCGTCCGACTGCGGAAGCGATTCTGAAAACAACCGGTATCAGTGAGGATGTTCGTGTAAAGGACTTAACTGATGATCAGGTAAATGCAATTCGCGGTGAGGTTGATAAAATCAAGACCGAAGGTGATTTGCGTCGTGAAGTAAACTTAAACATTAAGCGTCTGATGGAAATCGGATGTTACCGTGGAATCCGTCATCGTAAAGGATTGCCGGTACGTGGACAGCGTACAAAGACAAATGCTCGTACTCGCAAGGGTCCGGCACGTGCTGTCGCAGGCAAGAAGAAATAGGACGATAGGAGGGAAAAACGATAATGGCAAAAGCGAAAACAGGTGCGCGCAAACGTCGTGCACGCAAGAATATAGCGCGCGGAGTTGCACATATTCATTCAACTTTCAATAATACGATCGTTACTATTACCGATGATAACGGAAATGCAGTGGCATGGTCCTCTGCCGGAGCGCTCGGCTTTAAGGGTTCTCGTAAATCCACTCCGTATGCCGCACAAATGGCAGGAGAAGCCGCAGGTAAGGCAGCGATTGAAAATGGTATGAAAACTATATCAGTAAACGTGAAAGGCCCGGGTCCGGGGCGTGAAGCAGCGGTAAGAGCATTACAGGTTGCAGGCTTGGAAATCACTATGATTAATGATGTTACACCGATCCCGCATAACGGATGCCGTCCGCCGAAGCGACCACGTGGTTAAGAAACCTTGATTGAGGAGGTAATAGCATGGAAAAATTCGAACGTGCAAATTTTGAAGTCAAAGAATATGTAGAATCTGAACACTACGGTAAGTTTGTATTTGAACCTCTGGAAAGAGGCTTCGGAGTTACGATTGGAAATGCACTGAGACGTGTTTTGCTCTCCTCGTTACCGGGAGGCGCCGTATTTTCAATTAAAGTAGATGGCGTATACCATGAATTTACAGCGATTCCGGGAATTGTTGAGGATGTAACTGCAATTATCTTGAATATCAAAACTTTGATTATGACTATTCAAGATGACGAAGTATATACATTACGCATTTCTAAGCAAGGTGCCGGAGAGGTTACCGGTGCAGATATTATCTGTCCGGACGGTGTGGAAATTTTGAACAAGGATTTACATATCTGTACTCTTGAAGAAGGCGGTTCCTTAGAAATGGAATTGCAGGCACGTGTAGGACGCGGTTATGTAAGTGCCGATACAAACAAATCGCTGTATCAGAGTCAAAATCAACCGTTGGGAACGATTTATACTGACTCCATTTACACACCGATCAATCGTGTATCTTATAATGTAGAACCGACTCGCGTTGGTCAAAACGCAAAATATGATAAGGTCGAATTGGAAATTTGGACAAACGGCTCCATTTCTCCGATAGAATCTATTGCTTTAGCAGCGAAGATTCTAATCGATCACCTAGAGCTTTTGACAAATGTTCATGAGCAAGTAAATGAACTGGACTCTATGATGAAAGAAGCGCAGGGTGAAACTCAAAACAAGGGCTTAATTATGATGATTGAGGATCTTGATTTATCTGTTCGTTCCTATAATTGCTTAAAGCGTGCAGGAATTCAAACGGTAGAAGAGTTAACTCAAAAGACGGAAGATGAAATGATGAGAGTTCGTAATTTAGGTAAGAAATCATTAAAAGAAGTCAAAGATAAAATCTATGATCTGGGGCTGAGCTTCAAATCATACGAATAGCGCAAAAGGGAGGTTAAATACCATGTGGAATCGTAAATTAGGACGTACTGCCGACCATCGTAAAGCAATGCTGCGCAACATGGCAACATCTCTGATTATTAAAGGTCAGATTGAAACTACAGAAATGAAGGCAAAAGAGCTTTCTGCAGTTGTAGATAAATTGATCACTTTAGCAAAACGCGGTGATTTACATGCGCGCCGTCAGGCGGCTGCATATGTACGTGATGTTGTTGCAGATGAAAAAACAGGTCAGACAGCTTTACAGAAATTATTCACAGAAATCGGTCCGTCATATGCAGATCGTAACGGTGGATACACAAGAGTTGTAAAGACTAGATTGCGTCGCGGTGACAGCGCCCCGATGGCAATTATTGAATTAGTTTAAAAATTAGCCCGATTCGGGCTTTTTTATTTGGATAAAAGTTGTATTAACTAAATACGCTTCATAAAACATTATAGGATATGGATGAATTGAATGTTTATACGATTCCAACTCTGAATATGAGTGATAAAATTATGAATAAATATTTATTATTCTTAATAGAACCGTGAAATAAATCGGTGTAATTCTTTTAAAATATGCTATAATCATAATATATAATTAATGTTAACTTGGAAATGAGGGAAATCGTGAGAAAAAGAAAGCGTAAAATCAGAGCCAGAGCAGTATTCAGTTTATTTGCCGTTTTTATTGCTATACTTGCGGCAATATGGTTTTTTGTGAATAAACTGAATGAACAGGATGATATTATAACAATTAAATTAAAAACAGAAGCGATTACCGTAAATCAGGGTGCTGATTTTAACCTTGAGCAATATGTTGATCAGGTGACTGATAAAAACGGCAATGAGCTTATGTGGAGTGAAACTAAAAATATCCAAGGAACTTATTGGATGATTGATCTGCCGAACACTGATATTCCCGGGAATTATGAAATAACTGTTTACGCATTGACGAAAGAAAATCAGCTCGCAGAGAAGAAAATTACTGTTATTGTCAACGGTCAAAAAACAAACAATGCGGATGGAACAGCGAGTGAAAATGAAAACAATAACGGTGGTTATGACAGTGCGATTGATCCTGATGAATGTGAACCATACTATGTAAAGGGAATTCTGTTAGTAAATAAACGACATCCTTTACCGCCGAGCTACGGTGATTTGGATCCGCAAGCCGCAAAGGCATTAGAGCAGCTGCAGAGCGCAGCGAATGATGTCGGCTATTCCATTCCCACTCTGAGTGCTTATCGTAGCTATGAGTATCAAGGAACGCTTTACAGCGACTATGTCGAAAAAGACGGACAAGCGGAAGCTGACAGATATTCTGCACGCCCCGGTTTCAGTGAACATCAATCAGGACTGGCATTTGATGTAGGCGAACTGGATTATGATTACGGAGATACAGACGAAGGTACATGGCTGCGTGAACATTGTCATGAATACGGCTTTATTATACGCTATCCAAAAGATAAAGAAGACATTACCGGATATTTGTATGAGCCCTGGCACATTCGCTATGTAGGAAAAGAAGATGCTTTAAAAATTTATCAACAGGGAGTTACACTTGAAGAATATTTGGGAGAAGATTAAGGAGAAATATGAATATCATAAAAGAAATGGAAGCCTACGCACAATTGAATCATATACCGATTATGGAGAAAGCCGGTATTGAGTATCTTTGTGAATTTATTCGAGAACATGAAATCAAGCGTATTTTAGAAATCGGTACTGCAATCGGCTATTCGGCTATTCGTATGGCAACGGTAAATGAAACGGTTGAAGTGGTAAGTATTGAAAGAGATGATCAGCGTTATATGCTGGCACAGGAAAATATCGGGAAGGCAGACCTAACCGATCGCATCACATTGGTTCATGCGGATGCCTTAACCTGCGTAGTTCCGGGAAATTTTGATTTGATTTTCATTGATGCCGCCAAAGCGCAATATATAAAATTCTTTCAGCGTTATGAACCGCAGTTAAATACAAACGGATGGATCATCAGTGATAATCTGAAATTTCACGGTTTTGTTGAACACCCGGAAATTATTCGCTCTCGACACTTAAAACAGATGGTGCGAAAAATTAAAACCTATATCGAATTTTTGGAAAATAACGGGAATTACGACACGGAATTTATAAACATCGGTGACGGTGTCGCAATCAGCCGGAAAAAAGCTGAAAAATAATGAATTTACCTGTTCAAAAAAACGTACAATGTGGTACAATATTGATAAGAAAGTGGTGATATATGATGAAGAAAATCATACCCGTATTAGCTGTACTCGGCAGCGCTGTAGCCTTTGCGGTTTACAAGATGAAAAAGGAAGAACAAAAGCAGTTAATGGATCTGGATGAAGGACTGTTGGAAGATGATCAAACTCCGGATTTTCATCGCGATGAGCCGGTTGTCCATAAGCCGATTCAAAAGCAGCCTGCAGTAAAAGAAATCGTTCAAGAGGAAAAGCAAATTGAAATTCCGATTGTGAAGGAAATTGAACCTGAATTCGCACCGACGGAAAAAAGCGTAGAGATACCGGTGAGTGACATTCAGCAGCTGTTAAAGGAAACTGCACAAGAGGATCTCACAGTACCGCTACCGGAAGCTGTTGAGCCTGTTATGCAGGAATCGATTATTCCTATCGCTCCGCAGCCGATGAAGCAGGAGCCTGTAACAGCACAGGAACCAATCATAATGCAGGAACCTGTTAATGTGAATGAAACGGAAACAGAACCGGAAAAAACAAGTGATGAGGACAATACCTACAGCAGTGATTTCCCGCATTTGACAAACCGCATGGTAAATGACATCAATATGATGACAAGAGATGCGATCGATGCTTTGGCAAAGGACGGCGATGTTCATGCACATGAACGCCCGGTTCAGCACATGGTTTCTTTCCGTAATAAAGAAGATATGGAAAGTTTCAAAAGCCGCGTGATCAACAAAGGCTTTGTCATTACGAAGGGTGAAGATGAATATGATTTAATCGTACTTCATATTTCTTCTATCGATGAAGTGAAATTAGTAAATCATATTTTATATTTGGCTGACCAAGCTTATGCATTTAATGGTGAATACCGCGGCTGGCAAAGCAAAGTAAGCTTCTAAACGATGCAACCGAAACAGGATTTATTCCTGTTTTTTTATGCTTTTTCTTCACTTTGAAAATGACTTTTTGTTTTATTTTAAAATACGCTTGTTTAATTTATAAATATCATTATAATTAAGGCTTAAGAGAAAGGAGAGTCCGTATGCTGAAACAACGGTTTAATTATTTGTCTATGTTGATAACCGGAATATTTTTCTGTGTGTTGGGCTGTTCCTTCCTGTTTGAAAAATGGTCTCCGTGGAACTGGCTGTATTTTACTTTTGTGATCGGGGTCAGTATTGTGGGAGTGTTAAGGGTTTTAAACTTTGCATTAAATTTCCGTAAGTTAAATCATCGCTTTACGGAACTGGCAGATGTATCGTTTTGGATTATTTTGATAATAATCTCCTTGGCGAATGATCGCATGTTTTATGCCTTTTTTCCGCGTGCTGTCGGAGTTTGGATTTTACTTCATGCCGTAGTGAAAATCATCGTGATTACGATTAAGATAAAGGATCATCTGCCAGGGTGGCTTCATTCTCTGATTTTCTTGTTCGGGGATTTGTTTATGTCCTTTGTTTTATTGTTTATGCCGCATCGTTTTGCGTGGTTGATTGATGTGGTTATGGGTTGTTATTTTTTCGTATACGGCAGTAATGTGTTATTGGATTTTCTTCGTGAAGTGATACCGGCAAAGCGTAAGGAAGAGATCGAAAATAAACAGCGTTTGGCACTTCCGCCTTCTATGGCGGCGATGATTCCGCCGGCCTTGATAAAGTTCATATTAAGTAAGGACAAAGATGAACAAGAGCGAGAAGACTTTGAAGCAATGAAAGCAGATATACCGATTGATCTAGAGGTGTTTGTGCATATGGCTCCGAGCGGTCCCGCAATGCTCGGACATGTGGATATTGCATATCAGGGTTATTTGTTGTCTTACGGATGTTATGATCCTCATCATCGTCGTTTGCTGGGAACCTTGGGTGACGGTGTGGTATTGCTTGCACCGAAAAACGAGTATATTTACAATTGCTTAAAGAACGAGAATAAAGTGTTGGTAGGGTTTGGCATCGTTTTTAATGAGAAACAAAAACAAGCGTTTGAAGCTCGTCTTTGTGAGATGCTTTCGCAGCTAAGTGTATTTGAGTGTGACGAGCAATTAAGACAAAAAGGACTTAATTTTGAAGGTTCTTGTGAGGATTATTTATCCAGAGTGACAAGGAATGTGGAGAATGCTTGTTATTTTAAATATCGCGACGGGAAATTCAAAACTTTTTTTGTGCTTTCGACAAACTGTGTTTATTTTATTACGCATTTATTAAGTACGATCGGTTTGAATCTAATTGACATGAGCGGTATTATTTCTCCGGGTTCTTATTTTGATTTTTTAAATAAGCAGTTTAAAAGTGATAAAAGTTTTGTGATTTCACGTCATGTGTATACAAAGCGTAATATGCATCTTTTTACGGCAGCTGATAAAAAGGGCAAAGACAACAGGCAATGATGAGTGTGAATTGATAAGAATAGTATGGTGATTACTATGTTTGATAAATATTAATTCTTTGGTAGATAATACTGATATGCGATAATGAATGAGTGACAGTATTTGGTTTTAATCATTATGAGGTGCATCGTCTTATGAATTTTCAGATAGTAACTAAATATTGTTCATATTCACATTGAAAGTAGTGAATAGGTTGCGGTGAAAGATTGCGAATGAGTAAGGATTGTTGTATAATGAAGTGAACTTTTGAGGTGATCAGCATGAAAAAAATACAGGTGTCTCATTTGTCTTTCGGCTATGATAAAGAGAAAAAGGTGATTCATGATGCTTCTTTTGCGATTGAAGCGGGAAGCTATACTACCATTATCGGTCATAACGGTTCCGGTAAATCAACGATTGCGAAGTTGATGATCGGTCTGTTGGAAAGTGA
The DNA here is from genome assembly GCA_947569705.1 of uncultured Erysipelotrichaceae bacterium. Taxonomy (GTDB): domain Bacteria; phylum Bacillota_I; class Bacilli_A; order Erysipelotrichales; family Erysipelotrichaceae; genus C-19. Next base: position 14,906 of record CANOSP010000007.1, on the reverse strand, counting down.
TACCGGTGTTATTACGGTAGATGATTTGGAGTTATCGGAAGCGAATATCCATGAAATACGTGATCGTATCGGAATTGTTTTTCAAAATCCGGATAATCAATTTATCGGTGCAAGTGTTGCGGATGATATTGCGTTTGGCTTGGAAAACCATCAAGTGCCGAGTGAAGAAATGCAAGATATTATAGAGGAATTCGCTGATCGTGTTCATATGCGTAAGTTTTTAAACAGTGAGCCGACAAAATTATCGGGCGGTCAGAAACAGCGGGTTGCGATTGCCGGCGTATTGGCAATGAAACCGCAGATTATTATTTTTGATGAAGCTACAAGTATGCTTGATCCGCAGGGAAAGGCTGAAATTAATGCGCTGATTCAAGATATTCACTCAAAAAGTAATTTAACGATTATATCGATTACCCATGATATTGAGGAAGTGGCTCACAGCGATCATGTGATTGTATTGGATCAGGGTCATATTGTTTTAGACGGGACACCTGATGAAGTGCTGTTTCATGAACAGGAATTGATTGATTTAAAGCTGGATATACCGTTTGCGTTAAAGCTTCAGCACGCATTGGAAGCACAGGGCTTACAAACGAAACCGTGTACGACGATGGAAGGGGTTGTGGATGAATTATGCCGATTACATTTGAAAAATTAACTCATGAGTATAATGCGGACACACCGTTTGCGTATTTGGCTTTGGATGCGATCGATTTATCGATTGAAGAAGGAAAGATCACTGCGATTATCGGTGAAACAGGGAGCGGTAAATCAACCTTGGTTCAGCATTTGAATGCATTGTTATTGCCGACAAAGGGATCACTTACGGTCTTGGATCGGACGATTACTGCGGTTGAAAAGCCGAAACAATTAAAAGAATTGCGGAAACGTGTCGGACTTGTATTTCAGTTTCCCGAATATCAATTATTTGAGGAAACGATTGCGCAAGATATTGCCTTCGGCCCCAAGAATTTCGGAATGAGTGAAGAAGCAGCGCTGAAGCAGGCGCAGAAAATGCTTCAAGTAGTAGGCTTAAGCGAGGAATATGCAGAGCGCAGTCCGTTTGAGTTGTCGGGTGGACAAAAGCGCAGAGTGGCGATTGCAGGCATCTTGGCAATGGATCCCGATGTTCTTGTATTGGATGAACCGGCGGCGGGCTTAGATCCGCAGGGTGCTAAGGATATGATGGAATTATTTGTTCGCTTAAATAAGGAGTATAATAAAACGATCTTATTGGTCACTCATGATATGGAACATGTTTTGACTTATTGTGATCATGTCGTCGTAGTAGACAACGGTCATATTGCACAAACATGTGATAAGCAGCAGTTTTTCAAGGACAGTACATTGTTGCGAAAGCTGCGAATTAATCCCCCGGCTGTGATTCGTCTGCGTGATGAGCTGAATCAGCGCGGCTTTTCGCTTCCTTGTGATTTAATCGATATGGATACATTGGCAAAGGCGATTGCCGACGAGGTGAAAGCTCATGAATAATATTGCGCTCGGAAGATATTTGCCGATTGATTCCTGTATTCATAAATTAGATCCACGCACTAAGATTATCGCCTTGATTTTAATGATGGTGGCTATTTTTATTCCTGCCGGGTGGCTCGGCTATTTAGTGATCGGCGCTGCCGTATTGACTTTGACGATGCTGGCAAAGCTGAAATTCAGTTTTTTATGGCGTTCAATGAAGCCGATGTTGTTTATGCTTGTGTTTTTATTGATTATTAATGTATTGGTGATTCATGAGGGTACGGTACTGTTTACGCTCGGTAGCTTTGCTTTGTACAGCGGTGCCTTGTCTCAGACTTTATATATTGTTGTCAGATTAATGTTGATGATTATGCTCACAACGGTGCTGACCGCGACTACAAAACCGCTTGATCTGACATTGGGGATTGAGGATTTGCTGTCTCCGTTCAAGGTGATCCACGTTCCTGCACATGAGATTGCGATGATGATTTCTATTGCTTTGCGTTTTATTCCTACCTTGATTGAGGAAACACAACGAATTATGAAAGCACAGGCTTCGCGCGGTGTCGATATGGAAGAAGGCAGCCTGAAAGAAAAAATCATGGCAATTTTATCACTGATCGTTCCTTTGTTTGTTTCCGCGTTTCAACATGCGGATGATTTGGCAAATGCGATGGAAGCGAGAGGTTATGTGCCTGATCGCCCCAGAACACGCTATAAGCAGTTGAAAATGCAGGGTAAGGATTATTTCACGTTATTTATTACGGTACTTCTTTTAGGTGGTTTGGTGGCAATGGCATGGCTGTCGTAAGAAGAATCAAAGTTACCTGTGCATATGACGGCTCTTGTTATCAAGGCTGGCAGCGACAGCCTAATGTACAAAGTGTTCAGGAAGTAATTGAGGATATGCTGTCACTCATGCATAAGCGCTCTGTTTCAGTGACTGCCAGCGGACGTACCGATGCGCAAGTGCATGCGTTCGGTCAGGTGTTCCATTTTGATACGGATAAGAAAATTGATTGTGATCATTGGAAAGCGGCGATGAACAGTATGTTGCCGAAAGATATTCGTGTTCAGAAGGTCGCAGTCACGGATCATGAATTTCATGCGCGCTTTTCTGCGATTGCCAAGCGTTATGATTATTACATAACGAATTGTACAGACAATCCCTTTTATCAGCGTTATATGGCAATCGAGAGAATGCCCTTGGACGCAGATTATATGCGAGAGTGCGCTCAGGTATTTATCGGCACTCATGATTTCACCAGCTTCACCAGTGCGAAAATTGATCCGCGTAAGCCCAGAAGCAAAACTATTTTTAAGTTAAATGTGGAAGAATGTAAAAACGGGATTCATTTGTGCTTTGTGGGGAGCGGCTTTTTGCGCTACATGGTGAGAATGCTTACGCAAACATTGATAGAAGCAGGCAAGCATCAATTAAGCAAGGAACAGATTACGGAAATGCTGGAGTGTAAAAGCAAGCATGCTTGTCGTTATAAGGCGCAGCCGCAGGGATTGTATTTAACGGAGGTGTATTACGATGAAAGCGAATTATCACACGCATACGATGCGTTGTCATCATGCGATCGGCAGTGATGAGGATTATGTGAAAAGTGCGATAGCCGCCGGTTTTGATGAATTAGGTTTTTCCGATCACAGTCCTTGGAATTATCAGACTGATTTTGTTTCTCATATGCGAATGAAGCTTGATAAATTTCAAGATTATAAGCAGAGTGTTTTAGCCCTGAAGGAAAAATATAAAGATCAAATTTTTGTTAAGCTTGGTTTAGAGGTTGAGTATTTTCCGCAGTATCTTCCTTGGCTTCGTGATTTTTTGAAGCGGGAGCAGGTAGATTATATTATTTTCGGTAATCATTATTATTTAACTGATGAAAAGCGTGTGTACTTTGGTACGGCGTGCAGTAATCCGCAGTATTTGGATATATATTGTCAGGAGTGCATCAGCGGGATGGAAACAGGTCTTTATGCTTATTTGTGCCATCCGGAATTGTTTATGCGCGGTTATCCGCGATTTGATGAGCATTGCGAAGCGATTGCTTATCGTATTTGTGAGGCAGCGAAGCGATTACAGATTCCTCTGGAATATAATCTTGCCGGGGCTGCGTATAATGAGATTAATCAAGTTTGTGAGTATCCGCATCATCGCTTTTGGGAAATTGCGAAGGAAGTGGGGAGTACGGCAATTATCGGCAGTGATGCACATCATTTTGCGGATCTTGAGAATCCTTATTATTGGGATAAGGCAGTGTATTACTTAGATGAGGTATTGGGGATTCAGCGGGTGGATCATTTGGAGTTTAAGGGATTTTAGTGTTTGAAGAGGTGCGTCCTCTTTTTTTTGTACGAATAGGAGCGCGTTTCGATGCTTAATCGGCGGCGATATTTGGTGTTTTTCGCTCTTTCCTAAATCATGGAACAGGTTATTTTGTATTATGATTCAAAGTTTGGCATATTTATTTTTAAATTTATTAAGTTTCTATTGACTTTAAGGCAATAAAACAGTACAATTATAAACGGCTTTAAATGCCTATGTAGCCCCGGAAACTACTTAGGAAAGGATGAAAATTATGCGTCAAACAACATTTATCAAGCCGGCAGAAGTGGAGCGTACATGGTACGTTGTCGATGGTGCCGGAAAAACTTTAGGACGTTTAGCAACTGAAGTAGCGTCAGTATTAAGAGGAAAGCATAAGCCTACTTATACACCGAATGTTGATTGCGGTGACTATGTAATCGTAATCAATGCGGATAAAATCGAGATGACCGGCAATAAACTGGATGGTAAAAAGTATTATAATCATTCAGGTTATGCAGGTGGTATGCGTGTGCGTACAGCTCGTACAATGAAGGAAAACTATACTGTTGAATGGGTTGAAAGAGCAATCCACGGTATGTTGCCTCATACGAGATTAGGTGATGTGCAGCGTAAGCACGTGTTTGTTTACAAAGGCAGCGAGCATCCGCATGCAGCACAAAAACCGGTAGAGCTGGTTATTAAGTAAGGAGGAATGAAAATATGGCAGCGAAGAAAAATACAGTAACTTACAATGGTACAGGACGCCGTAAAACCTCTGTTGCCCGTGTGTTCATGACTCCGGGTAAGGGTAGCATTACCGTAAACGGTAAAACTTTAGATGAGTATTTGCCGTTGGAAACATTGCGTATGGTTGTGCGTTCACCGTTAGAATTAACAGAAACTTTAAATCAGTTTGACATTAAGATTAATGTTAAAGGCGGCGGTTATACCGGCCAGGCCGGTGCAATGCGCCACGGTATTACTCGTGCGTTGATTGAAGCGAGTGCGGATTATCGTCCTGCGTTAAAAGCAGCGGGATTTGTTACTCGTGATCCACGTATGAAAGAACGTAAGAAATACGGTTTGAAGGCAGCACGTCGTGCACCTCAGTTCTCAAAACGTTAGTAATCATTGTTGTGAGAAGATCAGAGAAGTATTTAGACTTTGTGAGAAGTTTGGATGCTTCTTTTTTTTTAAACGGAGTCTGTAAAGAACAGGATATAAACTTTTTACTAGCGAACGTTAATTTAAAGTTTATGTTTAACTTCTTACTAACGTGTGCTATAATAAAGTTGCGAGGTGATTGAATTTATGGTGAATTACAGAATAGACGAAGATATTAAATTAATTAGACAGTTACTTAATTTATCTCAAAAACAATTTGCTGAAAGAATAGCTGTTGATGCCATTACGGTAGCAAGATGGGAAACCGGCAAAATGAATACAAATGAAAATAATATTGAAAAAATATATACTTATGCATTAAATAACAATATCTTCATAAATGAAATTAAAGCACAACTTTATTATGAAGATTTAACAAATGAGAATAAATTAGTATTATATCATGGCGCCAAGAACATTATAGAGGGTAATATTGATATTGAACATTCAAAAACCAATAATGATTTTGGGAAAGGGTTTTACTGTGGTGAAAGTTTTGAGCAGTCATCATTATTTGTAAGTGGGTTTAATACATCTAGTGTTTATATATTAAGTTTCAATCCAAAAAATCTTTCTGGCATTGAATATAAAGTCAATCAAGAATGGATGTTAACAATAGCATATTTCAGAGAAAGGCTAAATGGCTATGAAGATCATCCGATTATTAAAAAGCTAATTCACAAATTAGAAGGCGTAGATTATTTAGTAGCACCAATTGCTGATAACAGAATGTTTAGAATCATAGATAGTTTTATTGAGGGTGAACTTACTGATGAGCAGTGTATACATTGTTTAGCGGCCACTAATTTAGGGTTTCAATATGTTTTTAAAACAGAGAAGTCCTTGAGTCAGGTAAAAATTGTTGAAAGATGTTATCTATGTAACAAAGAAAAAGAAAAGTATCAAATCAAAAGATTGGACGATAATAAAGTTGGAGATGCCAAAATTAAAATGGCTCGTAGACAGTATAGGGGGCAAGGTCAATATATTGACGATATATTATGAAAAGAGAAATGGATCAAGTTGGTTTGTTACTATGTGATGTACAAGGTAAAATTTTTGAGCAATCTGTTACCGGAGAAGAATGTAGTTCGAATATATTTATTCGTCGTTTTATGAATTCTAAATTTGTTTCCAGAATGGATAATTTAACCTTTATAAATGAAAGCATGGCAATTGAAGAAATTTTCGAAGAACTTGCTATAGAATATGGTAAATCTAGTTATGGAAAAATAAAATTTTCAATTAATGAAATGTATTGGATAGGGTATATTTATAGATATCTATCATATGTTTATCAAATTGATAGCAAAAATGCTTATAAGATTATAAAAGGTAAAGAGCTTAGGTATTTATTCTTTGCATATCATTCCTTAGATCCAATGAATGCAATTGATAGAATCTTAGAATCAAAATCATTAGTATTAGATAAAGACAGTCATCAATTGACCAAAGAGGGTGTACAAATAATGAGGAAAATAAAAAGATTGCGGAATTAATTCTAATTAGATTATTTTTTCAAATTATTTGAGTTGTTCTGAAAAGTTTTGGCAAAGCAACAATTATGCAATAAAACTGCTTTAAAATCTTTGTTTTATTGTGTTATACAGTTCTCTAAACGTTTATCGTTTCTATGAGAAGATTAAAGAAGTGTTTATATTTTGCGTGAAGTTTGAATGCGTCTCTTGTCGATTTAACGGCATAATTTTAATGAAAGAAGCAACTACTTATAGGAAACATACTTTTTTACAATGAAGAGTCAGTAAATGAATAGATATAATTATTGCTAAAGCTTTGAAAAATGTTGTAAGATATTTGAATAACAGACTTTTAAAGAATATTGACGTGCTGTTGTTAAGGATGAATTGAAAATAATTACGGAGAATATTCTGCCCTACATTAATGTATATAGTTAGACGATTTGAGGTAATCGAACCTCCTGCTGTTTTCATTAAAAATGTTGTGCATACAGACAGCTATCATGTTAAAATATGAGATATAAGTAAAAGAGGTGAAAAAAATATGCATCTTGATATAAAATCAGAAGAAGGTTTTGCGGAATTGCTGGTTGAGCGATTTCAAACAGAATTTAGTAAAAGAGACCGAAGCGGAATTTACGGCTTAACACAAAGAGCAATGACATATAACTCCAATAGAATTGAAGGCAGTACGTTGACAGAGGAACATACAGCTTCATTATTTGAAACGGGTATTATTTCTCCCGGTGATGAAATTGTCAGAACAAAGGATTTGGAAGAAGCGAACGGACACTTTGCGATGTTCAATTATCTGTTAAAAACATTGGATAGACCGTTAAGTGAAGAAATCATTAAAAAGTTTCATTATTTGTTGAAATACGGCGTTTTCGAAGATATGCTTAACGGGTACCCGATCGGTGAATATAAAAACAGAAGAAACATTGTCGGTAATATAAATACAGCATTGCCGGAGAATGTGGAAAAAGAAATGCAAGCTTTATTGCAAGAATATAATGTAATTAAAAGACACACGATAGAAGAAATTGCATTATTTCATGTTAAATATGAAACAATACATCCATTTCAAGACGGCAATGGCAGAACAGGTAGAATGATAGCATTTAGAGAATGCCTAGTCAGTAGAATTATGCCTTTTATTGTGCAGGATAAAAATAAAAATCAGTATTATGTAGCGTTGAACCACTACCATTCTAGCGGCCAGCCTGATGAATTAATTGATTTTTTCATGCTCGAACAGGATTCTTATTTCAGTCTGGCTATGGATATGGTTTTGCCCTTTTCACAAAAACGAATAGAGGATAGAATCGGAGAGCAATTAGAAATTCTGAATCGAAAAAAGAAGAATTGAAAAAGTTTATAATCACTATATTCGATGTCAAGAAAGTCTAAACTGATTTATATTTGGTATGTTTTGCATAAAGATGAAAATACATAGTTGAAGAACTTTTTAATGCAGTGAAGGAATAAACAAAGAAAGTACCTTAATAGTTAAGATAGTTTGTTTCTTAAAATTCAAGTTCCGTCAACGAAGGAGTTTTGATAGTTGATCGCCTAATTAACAAAAAAATCCTAAGCAAATCGCACCGTGGTACTATTATGTAGATGAATACTTGCTGCCTTTATCTGATTAGTATTTAAATGATCATCGGCTTAAGCAGTTAGATAAAATAAAAAATGCTTGTTTCTGCCTTTATGAGGCATTGCTGGAAAAAATGATCGCTGATATGATGAATGAACAGCGTTGAATTATAATAATTAACCAAATGATATAACCCTCTTTTCATTTTGACATTGCAGAATAACAAAAAAGTGTGTAAAATATAACTAAAAATTGAGAGGAGTTTTCATTATGAAAGTAGAAACAAAGTGCCTGCATGCAGGCTACGTGCCAAAAAACGGAGAGCCGAGAACCTTGCCGATTTATCAAAGCACGACGTATAAATACGATTCCACGGAGTTTGTCGGACAGCTGTTTGATTTAACTGCAGAAGGACACATGTATTCACGAATTTCCAATCCTACAGTAGATGCCGTAGAGAAAAAGATAGCGGCTTTGGAAGGCGGCGTCGGTGCATTATGTACCACGTCAGGACAATCCGCAACCTTTATCGCATTATTGAACTTATTGGAAAGCGGTGATCATCTGGTGACTTCTTCCACCATCTACGGCGGAACTGTCAATTTATTTTCCATTACATTAAAAAAGTTTGGTATTGATGTTACCTTTGTGGATCCTGATGCCTCTATAGAAGAATTGAATCAAGCATTCCAACCGAATACAAAAGCAATGTTCGGTGAAATTATGGCAAATCCGGCAATGAATGTATTAGATATTGAGAAGTTTGCCGAGGTTGCGCATGCACATGATGTTCCTTTACTTGTGGATAACACCTTTGCGACTCCGTATTTATGCCGACCGTTTGAGTTTGGTGCGGATATTATCATACATTCAACGACCAAATATCTTGACGGTCATGCGTTACAGCCGGGCGGTGTGATTGTAGACAGCGGTAAATTCAACTGGGATAACGGTAAATTTCCGGGCTTAACAACCCCTGATGCATCTTATCATGGCATCGTATATACAGAAAGCTTTAAAGAAAGTGCTTATATTACCAAAGCGCGTGTACAGTTAATGCGCGATTTAGGCTGTTATCCGGCAGCGCATTCCGCTTTTCTGTTAAACCTCGGTTTAGAAACACTGGCTGTCAGAATGGATAAACATTGTGCCAACGCACAAATCGTTGCGGAATACTTAAAAGATCAACCGGATGTAGAATTCATCCATTACCCCGGTTTAGCTGATGATACTTATCATGAGCTGAAAGAAAAATATTTGCCGAAAGGATGCAGCGGGGTTATTTCCTTTTCCATAAAAGGCGGCAGAGAGCGTGCAGCAGCGTTTATCGATCATTTGAAAATGGTTTCTTTAGAGGTGCATGTAGCGGATATTCGTACCTGTGTTTTACATCCTGCCAGTTCCACTCATCGTCAGTTAACCGATGAACAGTTAGCTAATGCAGGTATCACACCGGGACTGATTCGCTTGTCTTGCGGCATTGAGCATATCGATGATATTTTAGAAGACTTGAAAGGTGCCTTTGCGGCAATTGCATAATGCCGATTAATATTCCGAGTGATCTTCCGGCAAAAGGAATTTTAGAAGGAGAAAAAATTTTCGCGCTGGAAGATGATATTGCTAAAAAGCAGGACATTCGTCCGTTAAAAATTGCAATCTTAAATTTAATGCCGAAGAAGATAGAAACAGAAACCCAAATTTTAAGATTAATCAGTAAATCACCGTTACAAGTTGATATTGATTTTATGAAAATTTCTTCTCATATCTCTAAAAACACAAGTGAGGATCATTTGGTCAAGTTCTATGATGATTTTACATTGTTCGAGGATAAATATTATGATGCTTTAATCATAACCGGAGCGCCTGTTGAGCATCTGCCGTTTGAAGAAGTGGATTATTGGGAGGAGCTATGTGAAATCATGGAATGGAGTAAACATCATGTGTTTTCCGTTCTTCATATATGCTGGGGGGCGCAGGCAGGATTATATTACCATTACGGAATCCAAAAGCATCTGTTAGCGGAAAAGATGTTCGGTATATTTCCGCAGCGCTTGTGTGATGAGTATAATTTCCTGACTAACGGCTTTGATGAAATTCATATGACACCGCATTCTCGCCATACCGGTATTGATGAAAAAGCATTGGCAGATGTGAAGGAATTAGAGGTATTGTCCGAAAGTCTTGTTTCCGGCACAAATATATGTGCTAAAAAGAATTTCCGACAAATCTTTATTTTGGGACATCTGGAATACGGAGTAGAGACCTTGGCACAGGAGTATTTTCGCGATAAAAAAGCAGGTAAACCGATTCATATACCGTATAACTATTTTCAAGATGATGATCCTAATAATGAGCCGATCTTATCATGGCGATCTCATGCGAATTTATTATACCGTAACTGGCTTCATTATGTGTATCAAATGACTCCGTATGAATTACATAAAATCGAGTCGTTATAAATAAAGGAAAGCTGAAATTGTCGAACACAGGATTGTGTTATTCAATTAATAAACATGAAAGTTCCGTTAATTCGGAGCTTTTTATGTGGTACAATCTGTTTTAACGGCGATTGCGATATTCTTATAAGACAAGATACAAAAAAAGACAATATCTCCGATAGGGAAATATTGTCCTTAGATCCTTTTTGTAATTATTTACAAGATGCTCCGTTTGCTTCCGCACTCTTAACGAAGTCACTTAATTTGCTGTCGCCGGCTTCTTCAAGATTTAAAATCTTCTTCGCTTCATCACTTGCTTTGTTAATATCGATTGCGACTTTCATAGACAGGTTACCGTCTTTCAGGTCAGTAGTTACATCTACACCTTCACCCTTATCAACACCGATTTGTTTCAAAGCAGCTGTTTCCATCTGAGCTTTTATATCATCTGTAATGGAGCTTTCATCAACACCCATTGCAGATAATGGGAAAATTACTGTAACATCCAACTTGTCGATAATATCATCAATTGCAGATGCACCGATTTCCATTTTAATACCGGATTGCTCAAGTGTACAAACTTTAGATTCACGATTTTCAGCAGTACCCTTATCCTCTTCCTTTTTGCTTCCGCATCCTGCAAGCAATAAGCCCGCACATAAAATAACCATTAATTTCTTCATACTTTCTTTGTCCTCCTCATGCACCATAATCAATGGTAACTTAAACAAAATAAAAGCGTTTACTTTATCTTGTTGTTATTATTATACTGCCGGATGAATGAATTTGGCAAGAATAGACATAATTATTTAAAATATATACTAAAATAAGTCAATTAAGTACAACACAGAGTGGATATTTTGTCGGTACTATCCTCAATGCTTTCAGTTACATTCTGACTGATTGCATAATGTGACAAAAGATTTGAATCTTGATTATTTATTTATATGCCCATTTCTTTTCTTATATGATGCATAAGCTATGATAGGATGTGATAGAATGGATCAAAAGCAGTGTGAAGCGATACAGTCAGTAAAAAATAAATATTGTAATTGGTTGATGTCATTAAAAAATGTTCATTGTGTCGCTGTCGGATTCAAAGAAAAAGATGGGAAAACAACCGATGAGCCGGCTATTGTTGTTTTTACAACCAAAAAAGAGCCTGATCAAGATTGTCCCAAGAATGAACGAATACCGGCGTATTTAGACGGGATACCTACAGATGTAGTTGAATTGCCTGATTTTCAAACATATCAGGGAGAACAAAGCACTGTTGAAAATCAAAATAAGTTTCGACCGGTTCCCGGAGGTGCTGAAATATATATGCCGAACAGTCCCTTCAGCGGGGGATTTTGTACATTGGGGATGTTTGTTCGTTCAATAAGACCGCAGGATAATGAAAATGATATTTATTTATTAGCGAATGCACATTGTTTTCCCAGACCGGATCAATCAATTTTTCAGCCGGAGTCGCATGAAAGTCAAGATTTAATTGCGTATGCGAGCAGAACGGTTAATTCTGAATTGGTTGACGGCGGAATTGCGCAAATGTTAAATAACAGTGAAGCCTTGACTACCGAAATTGTCGGTATCGGTGCACCGCTGGGATCTTATGATTTAACCATGAACAATATCGGAGATTTGGTTGTGAAAAGCGGCAGAACCACCGGTACAACGGTCGGAAAGATTGCTTATTTATATGCGGACGCTGATGATAAAAGAGATCAGATCATTATCGCTGATGTAGAAACGATGTTTTCCGATCACGGAGACAGTGGTTCTGTTGTATTGATGCAGGGCGGTGAATATCGTCACCATGTGATAGGTTTATTATGGGGCGGCGCATTGAATTATACCATTCTTTCACCGATATTTGCGGTATGTGAGGAATTGCAGGTATCCTTAATTACAAGTGAAAACAGCAGTGTTTCTTGATGAAATCGATAAAATAAAAGGCGATGATCAAAGCGTGCGGCAGTTTGTATCTGAGTGCGTTTTGATTATCGCTGTTTTATTTGTTATCCGTCTGATTTAACGATTGTGAGACTATTGTTAATCGTGACTTATCGAATGATCAATCATTGTTTAAAGCAGTCGACCGTCCCACTGTTTCAACCAAAAGCGTACGCTTCGTGCCATTTCTTTACTGAAGGGTGCGCCGGTTTTACGGGCGTAAAATTGTTGAGCAAAATTCTTTGCCTGATACGGATTTTTCGGATTATAATTTTTGTCTTCATTTTCAAACATCATATCGATTTCAGCATTATTGAGTTCTTGATATTGATCTTCAAACACAATAAATTCTTTATTAAAGCGTTTCTTAGGAATTTTAGGATAGTTGTCGGGATAATATCCGTATACGAGCATACCGATCGGCATCGTATACTGCGGTAATTTTAACAATTCTTTCACTTGTTCCCCGTTCTCCATAATATCTCCGATATAACAGGAACCGATATTGAGTGATTCTGCCGCAATTACACTGTTTTGTGCGGCAATCATTGCATCTTGGACAGCGAGCAGTAAATCGCTTTCCTGCGGAGCTTCAAATTGAAAGTCCTTATCTTTACAAAATTGTTTCACATCATTTTTTTGATAATAGGCAAACCACTTATGATGATCAGCCACAAAAACGATTGCTAACGGTGCTTTTGCAATAAATGCTTGATGATCGCATAATTCACTGAGGCGCTCCTTTTTTGCTTGATCTTTAATGACAATCATAGAATACAGCATTTGATTACCGGCAGTCGGTGCACGCATGGCAGCCTGAATAATTGCATTTTTATCAGCTTCATCAATTGGCTGATCCTTGTAAACACGTAATGAAATACGGTTCGCTATTGTTTTCAGTACATCGTTCATAATTTTCTCCTTATTGTATTATATTTATTTGATTCTGTTTATTTAATAATGAATGTTTAGATCCAACCAAAGTGCTTGCAGGCAAGAAATATACCGTCATGATCACTGTCGGCTGTGATATAGTCAGCTTCTGCTTTTACTTCTTCTACAGCGTTGCCCATCGCAATCGCAAACGGTGCCGCTTTGAACATCTTGCGATCATTCCAACCATCTCCGAATACGACAATTTGAGACTCATCTTCTCCGAGAAAATTACATACTTTTCGGATTCCTCGATATTTATCATCAGGTTCAATGATAATGAATTGATCTTCCCCATAGTGCATGATACCGATTTTTGTAAGTTTTTCCATATCCATTTTTTTCATCGGATCAGCGATGAACAAGCGTCTTATTTGTTCTGCTTTTTCGATGCGGAAATCGGGGTCTATCCTGACTTCCATAAATTCATGGAAATCACCTGCATATTCATGAAAAAGACCGTTTGGTGCAATTCGATATAAGGAGTCTTCACAAGATAGGGCAATACCGACTTGCTTGTTCATAGCTTCTGCGTAAATCGATTTTAATAATGTTTGATCAGGGGCTTCATAACTGATCTGTTCATTATTTAAAATAATACAGCTTCCGCCTTCGCAAACCATATTTTTAATGCCGATCTCTTGTTGAAAAGCCTTCGCACGAAATAATGCTCTGCCGGTTGCCAACGCCACAAAATGACCGTTATCTTGCAATTGTGCAATTGCAGCTCTTGTGCTGTCATAAATCTTTCCGAATTCTTTCGCACTTGTTAATGTGCCGTCAATATCAAAGAAAAATAATTTTCGCATATATTCACCTCAAACAACTTCATTGTACTATAAATGATTCTTATAAACAATATGATCATAAGATTATTTGTTGAAAAGGCATAATTAGAATAAAAGGTAATCCACAGCAAAAGAATTCAATTCATTATTAATAATCTTAAATTTCTTGAGATGGTTATGTTGAAATTATTGAATGTTGAGTAAACAACATTGTGAGTCAAGATTAAGCAGGAAGTTTAATGAGTTTACACGTTTTTATATGATACCTATCTGTAATTCATATTGTATTTTTGAAATTCCGTACTAATTTTATAAAAAGTCGAGATTGATAAGTTACAAATATTGGAAAAATGGTATAATACAGGTGAAAAGTGTAAATAGGAAATTTGAGGGGTATGCGTGTATGAATAATATTCCAAAAAATAGATTGAAGCAGTTTGGTTTGTCAATAAAATGTAATAGAAAAAGAAATTTGAATCGAACGAATGCGGCGAAATGGACGCAAAGTAATTTTTGTAAGGACATTTGTTCGCAGAATTTATTGATAGGCGTTGAAAAAGGAAATGTCAGCCGATTTTTAGAAAACTATTCATTGTTTGCGAAGCGGTTAGGCATGAAAATTACTTACAGCGCCGATATGGATAAACGCATAGACGTGTATACGAAAGAAATTTATCACGCAATTGAATATTATGATTTTGTGTCGATGAAAAAGTATTTTGCAAAGCTTTATGAAATCTTGGGGCCGATGAAGAATTA
>CANOSP010000006.1 GCA_947569705.1 uncultured Erysipelotrichaceae bacterium | reverse complement strand
CTTTTAGGACAAAATCAATTTCGTTACATTAAGACATTATCATTTTCGATTCATAGTAACAGCCATTTTATTCATTTTACTCTTGAAATTGTTTATCTTTTACAGTATAATAAACACGCAATTAAAAACGGCGTGTTCGGCAAGCGGTTAAGCCACAGCCCTCTCAAGGCTGTATCACGGGTTCGATTCCCGTACACGCTACCATATGTCAATAAGTCCCTTAAAACAGGGATTTTTTTATTGTTTAAGCAAATTTCATCTACATACAATTTCGCATGAAAACATTAACAATCAAAAAAATAGATCACCAATGATAACATTGATGATCCTATCATAACTATCCTTTTATTTTACGTCTTTTCCCTTTTTTTAATTAAATTGCTAACTGAACCTTAGCTTCTTCATCAGAAAACGGATTCGGTTCATAAATGAAAATCATTGAGTTTATTTCATCGGCTGTCGCTTCGGTTACAACCGTACCGGTAACAGTACCGCCCGGAATCAACTTACCGCTGTTCAGCTTATCCTTAACACTCAACATTGAAAAGCCTAAAGAATTGATCTGTCCCTGAGCGTTCTGAATTTTAGAATACAGCACATTATAGCTAATATCCTCATCAGAAGTATTGGTAATAGTCACATTGATTAAAACAAACACCTTGCCTTCATCCGGTTTAGTATAATTTTCTCCTTCTGATGTTGTAACACTGTTTACGGTAACATCCATATCCTCTAAATGAACCGTTTCCTTCATTGCATAAACGTCTTTCTTCTCTTCTTTTTGATTTTCTTTTTGTTCTTCTTGCTCTGTTTCCTTTGTTTCACCCTGTTTCTCGTCTTCTGTACCCTCTGATGCACATCCGACAACGGTAAACAGCATCATCGTCGCTAAAGCAGCACGACATAGCTTTTTCATCTAAGTCCTTCCTTTCTGTCAATACCTGCCCTGTGAGAATCCATCTAAAAAATGATAGAAAAATAATGGATTCTTAATAATGAATGTGCCAAAGCAGATCACACAAGCATTATGCAAAGCCCTCGCTTGATTCGTGGATTGTTAAGACGCTGTATGTGTAGTATTGGAGGATACATTCACTGTAATTGTCTATGAAAATCCATTGTACAGGAAATAATAACGATTACAAACAAAGTACGTTGGGGTAAGGAATCAAGCTTATGAACAATCCTCTTTGCATCCCTCCTCTTTTGTCATCTTTAATTATAGTGATTTAATTTTAACATTGGTATGCCGCCAGCATACTTTGAAATATTTTATCATCCAATCTTTCGAAAAAAAGATGTCCTAAGACATCCTTACAAAGGTAAATTGAATATTGAAGCACCCAGCACAGTCGCAAATAAGAGAATACAAGACCCCGCAAACCAGATGAAACACCCGTTGAGAATTCGCACAATTTTGCTTGATGAACGATACAACGGTGTCATTTCCAAAAGCTGAAACGAATTGGTGGGAACCCATACAAAAAGCATGACAATAATAAAAACACAAATCCTTAACACCAATACCGATAATCTCGCATCCGTATTTTCAAAATTTGTGCAGGAAGCAAATAACAACGCAAATGCGACATATAAAGCTGTTAAAACCTTCACCCATAGCGGATCTTGGCGCAGACCGACGATCTCATACGATTGAAGTCGGTGCCGCCATGTCATCTTACGTGCTTTTCTCCCTTTTGTCCCGCGGATAAATTCTTTACGCAATTCCCGTACATTAGTAAAGCGTTTCTCAGGATCTAACTGTAAACATTTTTCTAAAAGAAAACGATAAGCAATCTGTGCTTTTTTCTCCGTGAATATTTCCTTGATGATCATGCCGAGGGCGTAAATATCACTGCGTTGATCACTCTGCGCAAAGCCGAACTGCTCCGGCGGTGCATAACCGATACTACCCATAATCTGCGTATCCTTGCATTTATCAGGTACCACATTACGAGCAATCTCAAAATCGATCAACTTTACATGCCCGTCCTCAAGCATAATATTTGCAGGCTTAATATCACGATGAATAATCGGCGGTTCTAAATTATGTAAATGAATCAAGACATCAAACAGCTCCATCATGATCATTATTTTATCGCTGTAAGAAAGCTGATTCGTGCTCATCTCATATTCCAAGGTTGTTCCGTTTACATATTCTTCCACAACATAACTGTATTGTTCATCATGATCACATTCAATCACATTTGCCATACGTTGATGCGGATGTTCCATCAACTGTGTATACATTGATAAATCTAATGAACTCGCTAAATATTTCATGATATACAGCTTTTGTGAAATCTTATGACGAACCAAATAAATCATTTTATCCGGTTTTTCATGAATCAAAAGGATTTGTTCATAAAACTCTTTTCGCATGCCATCACCTTTCTCTTGTCATATTCAAGTAATTATTATATCATATAATACAGGTGAGAAAAATGAAAACACAAAATTTAGAGGCAATTTTACAATCTGCAAGTGAAGCAGAAAAAAAACAAATTATTAATCAAATCAAGGATATTTCTTTTTCTGATTATATCCATCAGCTTTTAGAGCACAAACAACTGGATAAAGCCGAGGTGATTATCGATAGCCAAATTCCCAGAACCTATGCATACCAGATCTTTCAAGGAACGAAACAGGCAGGTCGAGATAAAATTCTGCAGCTTGCATTTGCGATGAAGCTTAATCTTGAGGAAACCAATCGTATACTTACCATTGCCAATCATGCACATCTCTATGCGAAAAAACAAAGAGATGCGATTATTATCTTTGCTTTAGCGAATTCCTATAATCTGATCGAAACAAATGAATTGCTGGAAGAACTGCATCATGAGTTATTGGGAACATTTAATTAATATCATATTCGATGAATTGAAACAAGAAATCATCAGCTGAAAGCGTAAAAAAATGCGGAACGAGTACATCCGCATTCTTTTTAATTTTGATTTGCCTGCTCAAGCATCCATTCGATATAAACACCGTATCCCTTATGCGGATCAGACGTGATCACATGCGTAATAGCACCGATAATCTTACCGTCTTGGACAATCGGGGAACCGCTCATTCCTTGAATGACACCGTTGCTTTCCTGCAAAAGCGTCTGATCGGTGATAGCGAATTCAATTCCCTTCATATCCGTTTGTTTTTGTTTATGAAGTTTGGTAATTTCGATTTCATACGGCTTGATTTCATTCCCGTTTAATACCGTATAGATCATTGCTTTGCCGGTATGAATTTCACTCTGCTTCGCCCACGGAAGTTTTTTCGCATTCTGATCAATCACCTGATCATAAGTCCCGTAGATTCCGATCGGCGTATTCAAAGTCACAGTGCCGACCGGTTGATGATAAGCAATCGTCGCATGTTTTTCGCCTGCGATATGTTCCTGAGCCTTCGTAACGGAAGTCACGGTAGCGGGATAAATCGTCCCTTGATGCACATCGGCGATTTCCTTTAAATCACTGTCCATAATCTCATGCCCCAAAGCACCGAAGGTCTTGTGTGCCGGGTCATAAAATGTCAGCGTCCCGACACCGGTAATTTTATCCTTAATATATAAGCCGCTTTGAAAGTTCTTTTGGGTCTTATTATATTGTGTAAGCAAGTCTACTTTTATCGGTTCTTGATTGCGCACAATTGTAAGTTGCAGCTCATTCTTAGGATTCTGATAGTTCGATAAAGCATCATATAAATCATTCATCGAACTGATTTTTTGTTCATTTACCGCAATGATGCGATCTCCGATTTCAATACCGTGATCTTTAGGATCATATAAGCCGCTGTCCGTGTGAATCGCATAAGTGCCGCTGATTACTACACCGTCATACTGCACTTCGATTCCGATCGAATCTCCGCCTATATACAGCTCGTCTTCTGCTTTTACCGCTATCGGTGTAAATAATGAAAACGCCAATAGGATCGGTAACAGTTTACGAAACATACTAACACCTCCTGAATGTTAGTATGTACGTAAAAACAAAAAATACTTTCGTTAAATTTTACCTATTTTCCTGTGCCTTATTAAAAAGCTCCTGTGCCGCAGAAAGTGCATGTTCCGAGGTAGAGTCACTGGCTATCAAAGCGAGCTGTGCGATGCGTTCCTGCTCATTCAAGCCGCGAATCGCCGTTACTGTTCCTTTTTCATCCTGTGTTTTTTCAACTAAATAGTGATGATCTGCGCAAGCCGCAACCTGCGATAAATGTGTGACACAGAACACCTGCGTATCTTTACTCAGCTGTTGCATTTTTTTACCGATCGCAAACGCAACACTGCCGCTGACACCGGTATCAATCTCATCAAAAATGATCGTTTCAATTCCCTGCAGGCGGCTGAAAATTGTTTTTAATCCAAGCATCAGTCGTGAAAGTTCACCGCCGGATGCTGTTGTCTGAAGCGGTCTCAGTCCTTCGCCTTTATTCATACTGATCAAAAACTGCACTTGATCGATTCCGTACCGATTACCCTCGTGCTGCTTTATTTCCACATGGAAGCGTGCATTCGCTAAATGAAGATCACGCAGCTGTTGAACGATTTGTTCTTCCAGCTCTTTTGCTTTGACAGTCCTCAGCTCATGGAGCTTCAGCGCTGCTTCATAAAATTTATCATAGGCTGCTTTTTTTAATGCTTCCTGTTTTTTCAGATAATCGCTTCGATGCAGAATCTGATCGATTTTCTGATCCAATTCCTGTCGTTTCTGCCGCAGTGCATCAATATCACCGCCGTATTTACGCAGAATCTTATGAATGAGAAAGATTCGCTCGTTCACTTCATTTACGCGCTGTTCATCATATTCCATCGTATCCATATATTGATAAAGTATTTGATACTGATCCTCCAGTGCATAATAAAGCTCTAACAATTTATCATGTGCCTGAACCAGCGCTTCGTCCTCATCGATGATTTCCAATAAGCGCGCTGCTTCGTAAACTGCCGGATTCGCACCGGAATCACCGTTTAATAAAGCAAGGCTTTGATGTAAAGCAGCGGATATTTTTTCAAAGGCTGCGAATCGACGCTGTTCCTCTTCCAATTCCTGCAATTCATTTTCTTTAATATCAGCCTCATCAATTTCATTCAGCTGATATGTCAAATACTCTAAATCATCTTCATTATAATCACTTTCCAGTGCTTCCTGAAGCCGTTCGGCGATTTCTGCATAGGCTTGATAAGCTTCTTTTACCTCGAACAGTAAATCATTTTGATCACAATAGTGATCCAACAGCGACAGATGATATTTCGCGTTTAACAAATATTGAGAATCATGTTGAGAATGAATATCAACGAGCGTTGCCAGCACCTTGCGAAGGAAGGAAACAGTTGTTGTGCGATGATTCAATTTGGCGTATGACTTTCCGTCAATCGTAAAGCTGCGCTGCACAATCATCGTTCCTTCTTCAATTTCATACCCCGCTTCTTCCAATAATGCATAAGCGGGATGATTTGATGAAAGATGAAAAACACCCTCGATGATTGCCTTTTCTTTTCCCTGTTTAATCATGGCACTGTTGACACGATCACCGCACAAAATGCCGATCGCATCGATTAAAAGCGACTTACCGGCACCTGTTTCGCCGGTAAAAGCAGACATTCCTTCGCAAAAAGGCAAATTTACACTGTCAATCAGCACAAAATCCTTGACATAGATCTCCGATAACATAGACTCACCTCACTGTTATATTAGCTTGAATGATTTTTTTATAATCAAACAGCTTGTGACAAACGTCCGCTTTTAAATGGAATACATATTCCTGATTACCGTCGCGTCCGATCACACTGCTTTTTTGTATATGATGCACATATATTCCCAAGGAACATATAAACTCATGCATATCCTTTAAAATACGTTCATGTACTTTTAGATCTTTTACTACTCCATGCTTATTAATAAAGGCTTTTCCCGCTTCAAACTGCGGTTTTACCAGAACCACAAGTTCCGGCTTTTCCATACATTTAATGACGGCGGGCAAAATCAGCTTACAGGATATAAAGGATACATCCATGCAGGCAAAATCAATCGCTTTGTCAAACATATCCGCTGTTAAATAGCGGCAGTTCACATGCTCACGATTTTCTAAGCGCGGATTATTCAATAAGTGACTTGCCATTTGATCGCTTCCCACATCCAGTGCATAGACATAAGCCGCCCCCTCTTGCAGACACACATCACTGAATCCGCCGGTGGACGCACCGACATCCATCACAATACGATCCTTTAACGAAATCTGAAACGGTGCTAATACATCATAAAGCTTAAAACCGGCACGAGAAGCAAAAGATAATGTTTCCTGTGCCAGCTCGATCTTTGCGTCGTCTGTGACCGTATAACTGTTTTTATCAATCACAGTACCGTTTACCGTAACCCTGCCGGCATTGATTGCATCCTGTGCTTTCGCTCGGGTACTCACCAGTCCGCGCTGAACCAATGCCTTATCTAATCGCATAATAACTCCGTAATCAGTTGAAACACACTGTTGCTGTCAATATGCTCACTTTTGCGCAGCTGCGGCAATGATCCGTGCTGTACAAAACGGTCTTGAATACCGATGCGCTTCACATTCACATCTAAATCATGATCATTATAATATTCCAATACGGCACTTGATAAGCCGCCGATCAAAATATCGCTCTCATAAATCACAATCGGACATTGCTTTTGTGCAATACGCTGAAGCATCTGTTCATCCAACGGCTTGAAGAATCGTGCATTCACGACACTTACCGGCAGTTGATTCACTTCAGCCTTTGCGATCATTTTATCCACATCACTTCCGTATGAAATCAGGACAATACGATCTTTTGAAGTTGTTTCATGAATTGTCCAGCTGCCTACAGGAATGGCTTGAATCTCACGATCAAACTGAAACTTCACACTTCCGCGCGGATAGCGAATCGCAAACGGATGATTCTGCGCAAAAGCTGTTTTAAGCAATGCCTGCGCTTCTCGGCTGTCCTTAGGCTGAGACAAAATCAGATTGGGAATTGCTCTTAACATGGAAATATCAAATACCCCATGATGCGTCTCCCCGTCTTCTCCGACAAGTCCGCAGCGATCAATGCCGAACACAACCGGCAGGTCCATGCGCGCAACATCCTGTTGAATTTGATCATAGGCTCGTTGCATAAAAGACGAATAGACAGACACAAAGGGTCTCATTCCGCTTTGTGCCAAAGCTGCCGCCAATGTTACACAATGCTCTTCGGCAATTCCGCAGTCAAAGGAGCGCTTTGGAAACATCGAAAAGAATTTATTAAGCTTAGAGCCTGAAATCATTGCCGGCGTCAAAGCTAAAATCCGCTCATCCTGCTTAGCCGCTTCAATCAAAGATTCTGCGATCACTTCACTCCATGAAGCGTGCTGCGCCGGCATTTGCGCCAGTGCTTTTCCGCTTGTCGGATCAAATGAGGATACACCGTGCCATACGCCGTCCTTGTCTTCCTCCGCAAAGGAATATCCCTTTCCCTTTTTGGTAATCACATGAACGACAATCGGTCCCTTATGCTTGCGGGCAATTTCCAGCACCTTGATTAACATCCGTAAATCATGTCCGTCAACCGGTCCGATATAGTCTAAATTGAATTCGCCGAAGATAGAGGTATCAACGACATTTTCTTTTAAGGTATTTTTCAGCTGCCGCATTCCTTTTAACAGATTATTACCGGCTTTGCTTTGAGATAACATATCACTGACATCATGCTTTAAATTATTATACGGCTTTGAGGTACGAAGCTTGGTAAACGCTTCATCCATCGCTCCGACATTTTGCGAAATAGACATATTATTATCATTAAATATGATTACCATATTTCTGCCTTCACTACCGATTTGATTCAGCGCTTCCATCGACATACCGCTGCTTAAGGCACCGTCACCGATCAGTGCCGCAACCTGATGAGTTTCACCGCGCAGATCACGGGCAATCGCCATACCTAAGGCAGCCGATAAAGATGTTGAGGAATGTCCCGCTTCCCAAACATCGTGAATGCTTTCTCGGCGTTTTTGAAAGCCACTCATGCCTTTAAACTGACGCAGCGTTTTAAAATCATTAATGCGTCCCGTCAATATTTTATGGACATAGCTTTGATGTCCTACATCAAAGATCAGCTTATCAATCGGCGAGCGAAATACGTAGTGCATTGCCAAGCTTAACTCCACAACACCGAGATTACTTGATAAATGCCCGCCTGTCTTCGCAATGCTTTCAATCAAAAAGCTGCGAATTTCGCTTGCCAGCTCTTTTAGTTCGGAAACAGAAAGACCTTGAATATCTTCCGGACTTTCAATATCATAAATATTCATAAATACAACACCTCGATTATTTTTTGCGATGAATCAGCTCATTCAGAATATCCTCGATAACTTCTTTATGAATATTCATTTTCTTTAAACAATCAAATGCCTGCGCAAATAAAGCCTGTGCTTTCGCCTGTGCTGCTTCCACCCCTAACAGTGTCACATACGTTGATTTATGCTGTTGCTCATCACTGCCGGCATTTTTACCTAACTGATCGGTTGTCGCCGTCACATCCAGCACATCATCCTGAATTTGAAATGATAAGCCGATCAGTCTGCCTATGGTCTTCCAGTTTTCAATATCACCGTGATGATTGGTTAAAACAGCACCGCAGATCAGCGGTAAAGTCAATAACTTGCCGGTTTTATAAATATGAATATCCTCAAGCTGTGTTTCCTTTTGTACCGGATTCTGTTCTGCCGCTAAATCCTTCGCCTGTCCTAAAATCATGCCCTCGAAGCCGGCACTTTTCGCACATTCCGTTACGATTGCCAAGCTTGTTTTAGCATCATCTCCCGCTTGTGCGGCAAGTTCAAACGCCATTGTCAACAGCGCGTCTCCGGCCAATATTGCCGTCGCCTCATCAAAAGCCACATGACAGGTTGCACGTCCTCTGCGCAATGTATCATCATCCATGGCAGGCAGGTCATCATGAATCAACGAATAGGTATGGATCATTTCAATCGCCGCCGCTGCCGCATAGCCTTTTCGGCAGTCCTGACCGTATGCCTCTAAAACCGCAAACAGCAGCTTTACACGAATTCGTTTTCCCTTGTTTAACAAGGAATACATCATCGCATCCTTTACTTTTGATTCCTCGCGATGATCAAATAATGAGACTAAATAAGCTTCAAAATCATTCATCAGCTTCACCTGTTTCATAAGTATCCATCAGAGTCGTCACCTTAGTTTCAAACTGTTTCAGTTGTTCATCACAGCTGTTGACGAGTTGAAGACCTTCCTCAAATAAAGCGATTGCGTCTTCTAAGACAATTTCATTTTTTTCTAATTTGGTAACTATTTCCTCTAAGCGATCCATAGACTGCTGAAATGTTTGTTTTTCCGCCATCAGAATTCCTCCTTTTTTATGACGTTGGTATGAATGATACCATCCTTCATGCGAATAGATAAACTGCTTTCCTTGATCTCATGAATTGAGGCGACCATTCGTTCATTTTCATAAACAAGTGCGTAACCGCGTCCCAATACTTTCAGCGGACTGTACGCATCCAATAAGCCTGCATAGCGACAAAGCGTTTGATGCGCTTCATTCACACGGCGCTGTTGATCCTGAATCAGCATGCGGCGATATGTGCTTAAAACGCTTTCGGTGCTTTCCAGTTGTTTTTTCAGATTAAGCTGTAAACGCATCGATAAATGCTTTAGTTCATGTTGTAAATTGGTAATGCGATACGCATGATGCTCCAAGCCTTTGGAAAGCATCGCCAGACGCAGCATCGCATCCTGTGTATAACTAAGCGGATTGCGCAGATAACGATGCTGCCGCAGCTGCTCCAGCTGTTTGCGCTTGGCATCACTGTGCTGCTTCATATGTGCATGCATTCTGCGCTTCATCACCGCCAGCTGCTGTCTGACCTCCTGCATATCCGGAGTTGCCAGCTCAGCCGCTGCGGTCGGTGTCGGCGCTCTGGCATCACTGACATAATCAACCAGTGTTGTGTCACTTTCATGTCCGACGCCGCTGATAATAACACTGCGACAGGCAAAGATACAACGAGCAAGCGCTTCATCGTTAAAGCACCATAAATCCTCAATCGCACCGCCGCCGCGTGCCAATAAAATCACATCCGGATGTAATGCATCGGCTGCTTCGATTGCTTTACAAAGCATCGCACTCGCTTCCTTACCTTGCACCAAAGACGGAATAAAGCTGATCTTCGCAATCGGCCATCTGCGTCGAAGTGTTTGTAACATATCCTGCAATGCCGCACCTTCCTTTGCACTGATCAGTGCAATATGCATAGGATAGCGCGGCAACGGCCGCTTATGTGCCGCATCAAACAAGCCTTCCATGTTTAATTTTCGCTTTAGCTGCTCATATTCTAAATACAGATCGCCTAAGCCATCCGACTGCACGCTCGTCACATAGAGCTGCACCGCTCCCTGTGCTTCATAAACCGACAGTGACGCCTTGACTATCACCTGCATTCCTTCCTTTAACAGCAGCTTACAACGTGATGCATAGGAAGAAAACATGACACAGCTCAGTCTTGCATTCGCATCCTTCAGCGTAAAATACCAATGACCGCTGCGATGATTGGTAAAGTTTGAAATTTCACCCTTAATCAAAATCGACTGAACGCGCACATCCTGATCGATCGAAGCCTTTAAATATCTTACTAATGATGATACCGAATAGACTGCCTGTTTCATAGATGATCCAACACGCCGTTAATCAGCTTATAGGTTTCCTCATCACAATATTTTTTAGCCAAAGTAACGGCTTCATCAATCACAATCGCTTTCGGTGATACATCTAAATCCAGTTCACAACAGGCAATGATCAAAATCGCCTGTTCCACATAACCGAGTCGCTTAAATTCCCATTCATCATTTAAGGATTGATTAATTTTTTCT
The DNA here is from genome assembly GCA_947569705.1 of uncultured Erysipelotrichaceae bacterium. Classification (GTDB taxonomy): domain Bacteria; phylum Bacillota_I; class Bacilli_A; order Erysipelotrichales; family Erysipelotrichaceae; genus C-19. The sequence continues at coordinate 74,625 of CANOSP010000006.1, read as the reverse complement.
ATGTAAATATCTTTATATTTCATCGCATCAATGGTAATCGTGTATAAAAACGGATCAATTTTATTTGTTTCACAGTTATCATATACACACTGCTTAATATCTTTATTTAATAAAAAAGACTGATATAAAGAACGCATTCCCATCTCACGTAATTCGTGTCGCATACTCATTTTTGTGCCTCCTTATCATCCTTATTATTTTACCATAAATACGCGTACTATGATAGAAAAAACTGTATTTTTACAACGGAATCAGTGTAAGCGATCACTGTTTTTCACTGATACAATTCATAAAAAAAAAGTGACAGCGAAAAACATTCGGCGTTTTCCTATCACTTCATAACTCATGCAGGCAAATCAATTATTCTTTTCCTCATCCGTTTGTAAATACGGGACTTTGGCACTCGGTACAACCTGACTGGCAGGATCCAAATGAGTCGCTTGATCATCAAAGAAAATATGCGCACCGAAAGCCTGCAATACATCTTTCTTTTTCATACCGCCCAAAAAGAATGCTTCATCAATACGGACATTCCACTCTCTCAGCGTATTGATCACTCGTTCGTGAGCAGGCGCATTACGTGCCGTAACCAATGCGGTGCGAATCGGTGAGCGATCATGCGGAAAGCGATTTTGAATATGCGAAAGGGTTTTTAAAAACTTCGCAAACGGTCCTTCCGGCAATGCCTGATGCGCCATTTCATGCTCATGCTTTACAAAAGCAGCTAAGCCCTCACTTTGATAGATACGCTCTGCTTCATCGGAAAACAGCACCGCATCACCGTCAAAAGCAATGCGAATTTCCGGCAGTTTGGATTTTGTATACATGGAATTGGTATAGATCACACCGGCGGCAGTTCCGTGATTGATCGCGTTCTGCACATCTGCTTCATCCGCCGATAGAAACAGATCCACATGAAAAGCTGCTAAATACGGCGAAACATTTTTACCGCCGACAAGTGCCGCTCTTGTAATATCCAAGCCGTACTGTTCCAACGAATGAAAGATGCGAAGACTTGTATCCGCGCTGTTGCGGCTCATTACGATGACCTCTACTAAGCGCTCCTTGCTTAAATCATTCAGATGTAACAATGCTTCCACAAGCGGAAACGCACTTCCCGGCTTCAGTACCTCATGCTCATGCGCCTGTTGATAAGCGGCATAAGCATCTAATCCCTCTTGCTCAAAAATTTCATTTTCCTTTTTCAGATCAAACAATGCTCTTGATGATATACCGATCACCAAGCAATTTTCAAATGATACAGCCATAGTACCTCCTGTAAGCATACATAAAATTTATTTCAGATCACTACCCATCAATGATTCATGCTTAACATCAATGAAAAAAAGGAACGACATCGTTCCTTAAAACACAAATCCCGCCACACGAATATCGATCACATCAGGTGTATAATCACTCATATGTGCGATATTGTCATGAATCGTATTTTGAAGCTTTGCGCATGCTTCCTTTACATTAGAATCATAGCGCACCTTTACAGCAACCGTAATAATCAACTGATCATTATGAATTTTACAGTTGATGGAATTCTTAAACGGATTAAACGGATCAGCCAGTGCCAAACCCTCTGCTTCTTCTACCGCGATCTGCGCAATGGTCGCAAATACGGATTTGCTTAATGCGATTAAACCTAAATCATGTTTTTGCTTTACTGCAATATATTCTTGTGCCATAATTTCACCTTCTTGGTATCATTATAACAGATTTTATGATAAATTGCATTACTTAAACGTAACTTCAATCAAATATTTCTGTCCGAGCGTCTGATGCGCGAGATCCATCACTTTTTTGGCATTTGCTTCATTGTCTTCACTGTCAAATACATTGATTTTGCATGTACCCTCGGTAATTTCAATTGCACAAACAAAACCGCCCTTTTGTAAAGCATCTTTTAATGCCGTTTTCTGCTGTTCTTCATCCTTCAGCGTCTCTAATGTTTCCAGCGCTTCTTTCTTAGCTTCTTCACTTGATTGCGTATCCGATACAATATCTGATTGCTTCTTTACCTCCTCTTCTTGTTTTGATGTAATTTCCTCTTGAAGCTTTTCTGCCTCATTTTCTTTCCCTGACTGCGCATCCTTCGGATCGCTGAGATCTTCACCGCTTTCGGTTGTCATTACACTGGTCGTATCGGTAGGCAGCGTAACATAATACACCGACAACATGAGAATAAGAGAAAACATCGTCAGAAAAGCGAGTGCCTGTCTGTTCATAAGCAGTCCTCCTTGCCGTTATAAGCCTATGCCTAAAACAGCCTTTTTAGACCGCTACGCAAAAATTTCGTGCATTTGTTTCAGCCATTCCTCATAATATGCCTGTCGATATTCCATAAAATCTTTATAGGAAATCACGCGCTGTTCGAGTTCCTCGACAAAGGATACAAAAGCTCGATTAACTGCCAGCATATTAGAATCATAAATGATTTTAATCGTGCTGATATGAGTCAGTGACTGTGCTAAAATAACTGCACATTCCTGATGAAGCATTTCCGCCTGATCGAGCGGAAGCTTTAAAAAACGTGTTTTCAGCCAATAGTTATCTACCAAATAATTTTTGATCACGCTTAAAAATAAACAGAAATCCTGCATATCATTGCCCGGCTCTACCGCAAACAGCATTTTGAAAAAGACGAACCAGTCATAATCATCGTTGATAATTGATATTAAGTAATGCCCTAATATATCGATAAACATATCATTAGAGGTAAAGCTTTGATCTAAATGCACTTCATTCTCAAAATCAATCTGTGCGCGGCGCAGCTTTTTAAAGGTTTGAAACAAGGTCGCAATGCGATCATTATTGCCTCCGTCATAATGAATATCCTTAATAAATATATAATGTCCCAATAACATTGAGGTCTGCTTAATATTTAATGCAAAACCCAGTGATTCAATCATTTTCTGCGCAAATAAATCATTGATAGCCTTCGTGATCTGTTGTTCAAAGCTGTCCTCATTCAATCCCGAATCAGTGAGTGACAAATCCTGCATCTGTTGATAAACGATGCTCAGCTGTCGATCGGTAATAGTCAGCTGTGCGTTAATACTGGCAAGCAGATCCTTCATAAAGCTGTCATACACATAATAATTGGTGTTTTTATAGACGAGTTTATGTTCAATTTCACCCCAAAAAGAATGTACCAGTGCTTTAATCTGCAATTCAAAATTAATCATTTGATGATCTTTTTCATAAAAACCGTCAATCCGATAGATCGAAAAACCGTTTTTTTGAAGCTGCGGCTGATGAGAAGCCAAATCCATATGCAGATTCGGATACGCATCACATGTAAAAAAGCCTCGTTCATCTTTTTGGGTCAGTTGTTTTCGCAGCCATAACAACGCTTTATATTCTTCCTCAATAAAACGGCATTCGATTGTGACACCGATTAAATCGGAAAGCTGATCTAAAATACTTTGAGCATTTTCACATTCTTTATAAAAGCGATTGCGAATGATTTTCTCACGTAAACTTTCCTTGCTTTTTACCCGCGAAGAAAGATCGACCAAGGTCTCTTGATAATCTTGAAACAGTGCTTTCAGAATGGTATTGATTTCAGCCTCTGCCGCATGATAAAAAGCATTATTTTGTTCCAATAACAGAAGAGTCTCATCAATTAAATCAAATACTTGTAAACGCATATGCTTCCTCCGAATTATTAAAGTATGCAAGTGAAGCTGCTTCATCCTTTTGCAGCTGTTTTTTAAGTTCTTCTAAGCTGTTAAACTTAAAGTCCTGTCGTAACCAATGAAGGAATAAAAAGGCAACCGGCTGATCATAAATCATTTCATTGAAATCAAAGACATGTGCTTCAATGCGCTGTCCGCAGGATTCGCTGACAGTCGGATTGCTTCCGACATTAATCATTGCCTGATAATAATTATCACGGTATCGCATATATCCGACATATACGCCTTCCTTAGGCAGCACATAGACAGTATCACATTGCAGGTTTACGGTCGGATAACCCATTTTGCGACCGTTTTGTAAGCCGTGTGCCACAATTCCTTCCATCGTATACGGGCGGCTTAACAATTCATTGGCTTTTTCGATGTTGCCGTCCTTAATACATTGCTCGATTCGCGTTGAACTGATTTTCTGTGCTTCATTTTGCACTTGCTCGATCACTTGAACCTGAAAGCGATTTTGCGCCTGTAAAGTCTGCGCATTGCCTTTTCCGAAATGTGCATAATGAAAATCATAACCGCAGACCAAAGTAGCCAACGGCAGCGGATATAAGATTTTTTCGTGAAACTGTGCCACCGACAACGCCGCCATTTCCTCGGTAAAGTCTAAAACAATCCAATATTCGACGCCCAGCTGTGCCGCAAACTGCTTACGCTGTTTCATGCTTGTTAAATGCTCAAGCTGCGAAATGCCTTTAATAATTGCCCACGGATCCGGATCAAAGGTAATTAATGCCGCTGCTCCGCCAAGTGTTTTAGCATTTTCGACCACGGTTTGTATCAGCTGTTGATGTCCGATGTGAATCCCGTCAAAATAGCCGATGCAGGCATGAATCGGTTCATGAATGATCGGTGTATGTTCCAGTGATATATGTAATTCTTTCATAGCCTCACCTACCAAAGTCCCCGCACGCAGCGAAACACGTCATTTTGTTCACGGCGATAGATTGCCATAACATCCTCTTGATTACAAAGCGCTACCTCATCTTCCTTACAGTCAAGACGAATTTTTTTCCCTTGAATAATATCCGCAAGCGGATCATAGGAAAGCTGCGGATAATGCGCCAATGCCTTTGCCAGCGGAAACAGCGGGATTTCACCGTTTGCCACTTGCTCTAACGTAACACAATCCGCGAGCCGAAAGCGTCCTACCCGTGTACGAACCAAGGTATCCATACAACCGAGATTGCCGCTTTTTTCAGCAATATCCACACATAAAGAGCGTATATATGTACCGCTTGAGCATGACGCTTTAAACTGATAACGCGCCGCATCCAAGCATTCAATTTCATAAATTTCAATATCCCGCAGCGGTCGTTCGACAATCTCATGATTACGAGCATATTCATACAACTTTCTACCGTTGACCTTTACACTTGAAACCATCGGCGGCAGCTGTTTCTGTTTCCCGACAAACTGCTGTAAAAGTTCGGGAAAGTCATTGATTTTCGTAATCGGTTTTGTTTCCATGACTTCCCCGCTTGTATCATCGCTCCATGTTTTAATACCCAATTTCATCGTTGCGATGTATTCTTTATCCGTATCCTCTAAAAAAGGCAATGCTTTGGTTGCTCTTCCGATCAGCACCAGCAGCACTCCCGTCGCATCCGGATCCAGTGTTCCGCTGTGTCCGATTTTACTTATATGCAACAGCCGACGCAAGCGCATCACAACATCATGTGAAGTCATGCCGGCTTCTTTATAAATCGGTAAAATTCCATCCATGTAATCACCGAGATTCATTATAACATATTCCGATGAAAATAGCACTTGTATCCGATCATATGCTATAATATTATTACTTGAGGTGATCATATGAAACTACAGGAAATTTTACGTAATATCCGCAAAGCAGATGAAGATTATCAAATGATCCAAACGAATGATCGCATCGCTGTCGGAGTGTCCGGCGGCAAGGACTCTATGGTTTTATTAACGGCACTGCATATGTATGCTAAATTTGCGGCGAAACGATTTCATGTCATCGGCATTCATATCGACCTCGGTTTTCCCGATATGGATTTTCAAAAAGTACATGAATTTTGTGAAGCAAATGGCATTGAATTTCACAGTGAACCTTCCAATGTTTATGAAATTTTAAAGAAGCATCCCGATGCGAACGGTAAAATCAAGTGCAGCCTATGTTCTAAATTTAAAAAGGCAACAGTCATCGAAGCTGCCAAAAAATACGGATGTAATAAAACAGCATTCGGACACCACGGTGATGATGCGGTGGAAACACTGTTGCTGAATGCAATTTACGGCGGACGTATTGCCACCTTTAAGCCAAAGATGTATTTAACCAATACACAGATGATGTTTATTCGTCCTCTGCTCTATTGTCATGAGGATGAAATTAACAATGCATTAGTCAATAATGAAATCCCCTATGTGATCAGCACTTGTCCCAATGACGGATATACCAAGCGTCAGGATATGAAAGAGATGTTACAGGCACTGTATCAGAATTATCCGAGCGCCAAAGATAATTTATTATCCATGTTAAGCAATCATAAACAAGTAGAATTATGGAGGAAAGCAAGCACACCCGTAACTTATGTATTTCAGCCGATGTCACAGGCACATGCGCTGGAAATTGCTCATGAATGGCATTATGAACCCCCGTATGATTTTTACGATGCGAAAGCAGACCCTGAGGACTATGAGGAACTGGTCGATGAACAAAAACGCGGCAATGCGTATTTTGAAGCACTCGTCAATAAAGAGCTTGTGGGATTTTTAACCTATTGTAAAATAGATAACGGAATTGAAATCGGTATCGGTCTGCGCCCTGATTTATGCGGCAAACAATTAGGCGCTGGCTTCATCACACAGGCAGAGGCTTACTTGTATCAATTATTACACCCGAATCGCTTTTGTCTCAGTGTCGCCGCGTTTAACAAAAGAGCAATTAAGCTTTATCAACAATGCGGTTATGAAATCATCGGTTCGCAAATGCGACACACAAACAATGATATGTATGAATTTTACGACATGGAAAAATTTGTATCGTCATAGTGCGAATATACCTTAAAATCGGTTAATTTATCAGCTTTTCTGCTTACAAAACAATTAGAACAACAAAATAATAAAAGTCAAGAGTATACATTATTAAAATTCATGATATACTAGAATTGTCCTTAGCGGTATAAATTTTTCCTACACTTAGAGATAAGGGAGACCGGACGTTATATCCTTGTGTTGAAGACCTGTTGCGAGCAGGGATCCTGATGGGAATATACAGGTCACCCACCTGTACTTACAGGGAAAGATCTCTCCCGCTTTGGACTTCTTTTATGATAAAAGGATGCTGTTTGAATACGACATGCATCCTTTTTATATTTCTGTATTCTATTATAACTGATTGACGTTTTAATAAACGATTGCATAAGTTGATAACCCGATTAGGAACGCATCATTTTCTCTATATTGATTCTTAACATCATCCACAGTGTTAAAGTGACCGGAATCACATAAATACCGATTAGCATTAATAAATAAGCAATTATCATAAAACCGGTAAATACGAAAATTTCACTTCCTATCAATATCACTGTAAGCTTTGCCCCACTCAACATCAAAAATACAAGCAATCCTGTTTTTATCATATCGTCTGCGAATATGCGCAAAATCACATGTGCTGTTTCTTTTTTAGATAAACCGTTTGCCCGTAATACACATATTTCATATTTACGATTTTTAACCGCAAAGAATTGGCTTACCGATAAAAACACAACAGTTAAAATCAATAATGCCGTAATAAAGGTTTCTAAAAATCGACTGTAGGTTTCCATACTTGCCATTTGTGTCATATAATCACTTTGTGCCAAATAAGCTTGATGATTCGGTAACGCTTTATCTATATCATCTGCAATATGTTTAAAAGCTTCAAAATTTTCCAAATGAACAACTGCATTTGTCGTGTCTGTATGCGGGAAGATCGCTTCAGGAATATAGATTACAAACAATGAGGACATCCCCTGAACCAGCTGTAAATCCTGTTTCAGAATACCGCCGATCTCAATATCAATATTGATTTCTCCTTCTTTTATTTTAAGCGAGTCACCCTTTTTCATATGATAGCGCTCCGCCAAATAATACGATACATAGGCACCGTTTGTTTTTTCTTCATCTAAATAATCATTTTGAAATGAAAAGTACGGTACTGCGGTAACTGTTTGGGTAAAATGAACCGGTTCATCGTTAATAAGCATAGAATCAAAGCTTAATGTTGAAAGGACAGCTACATCGCTTACACCTTCAATTCCCTTTAATACTTCAATTTCAGATTCTCGGACTTTGGAATTACCGGTGATATATACCTCATTCATTCCATATTCATTTAATGAATCATGAAAGCGTTGAATCATCCCATCCTTTATTCCGATAAAAAACAAGCATAGGAATATAATAAAGGACGGCATCAGAATAAACATGCGCTTTTCCCATTTCCGTTTTCCGAGAGAAAATTTACTGTACCAACGATAAAAGTGCTTCATGTTTAAATCCCCTGTATCGTTTTTCTCATCCAAAGATTGCTTATAACCGCTTGTTTTGATTAATTCTGAACAATTGCTTTCTTTCATTATTTTTTGATGAGATACTGTATATAACACATCACATTTTGATAAAACCGCTTTATCATGGGTCGCAAGAATTACCATTCTGCCGGTTTGGGCAATCTTCTTTAACAGACTGATAATATATTCACTGTTTTCATGATCAAGCGCACTTGTAATTTCATCGGCAATAATTACATGAGGATCTTTCATTAATGCACAGACCAATGATAATCTTTGATATTCTCCGCCTGATAATACCGATACTTTAGTATCCGTATTCATCGTTAATCCCATCATATTCAATACCTTTTCGGCATAATCTTTATCAAACTTATGACCGCTGATATAACAATACAGCTTGATATTATCTAAAATAGATAAATCATCATGTAAATTATGTTCCTGAAATACATAGGCAATACTTTGTTTGCGCATATCTGCCTTCATTTGTTCATTGTTCATATCCAATACTTTTTCATCAAAAGTATAAGTATAATCATGAAAACCCGACAGTAATCCAATGATATTCAACAGTGTAGTTTTTCCGACACCGCTGGGACCGCATACCGCAGTGAGTTTTCCTCTTTCAACAGTCATTTCCGCATCATCAAACAAGATTCGCTCACCGTATGCAACATGTAAATGATTAATGTGAATCATTCTATCACCCTTCCATTAATTAGAGTGCAGTTCTTTTCTTACATCTAAATGCTTAAAATAACGATAGCTGATAAAATAACACAGAATCATCAACATCAAAATTGCGATAACATCAAGAAGCATCACTTGCCATAAGACATCAAAACCGTAATTATACGCCCATACATATGCCATGCAATAACCAATAATCCCTGCGGGAATAATAATCATCAGCTGGTTCAAAAACGGAATACGATAGGTTTTTCTGATTCCGTTTGCCTGTAAATAAGCAATCTCTTTCTTTCGCGCATGAAGTGTATAAAGATACAATATCATCATTAGTATCACTGTCACGATAAACAAGATCATCGGCATTAACAAGGACAGCATCGCAGTTTCACGTAATGAGTCATATAATGTATCCTTTTCCGTTGCTTTATTTTTCACATATACATGATCTAATGTTTTATAAATTTGTTCACTTACTTCTTCTGTATATTTAGGATCATCTACCTGAATAACATAAGACGATGAAGTATCATTTACATAGAAATCGTATCCATCAAGAAAATGCTCTGTATATACTTCGTGATATTGCTTCATCAATTCTTTATCTTGAATTATTTCATCATGATATTTCTTAATCATGCGATAATCAATAAAGATTTTTTCATCTCCGCCAATATCATAGTAACCGTTTGTCATCATATCTTTTTCATAAATACCCTGTACAGCTAATTTAGTTTTACTGTATAACGCTGCTAAAGGGCGTGTTTCAACAGTTACGCTTCCGTCACCGGTTCCCCCTTCACTGGTGGAATAACCCATATGAATCGGCATATATACTTCAATCTCGGTATTATTTAAATCGTTGATCTGCAATTTATCAGCTAATTCTTTAGATATAAACACTCCATGCTCTACCTTCTCATCTATCTTAATGCTGTTTCTTTTTTTGGCATCACTGTCACAGGAAGCAAATATTAATGAATTTGAGAACTCTTTCATTGTGTTTATTTTGTTACCTTTATAAGCAACTTCATTAAAAATCGGATCTATTTCGCCGTCACGATCAATACGCATTTTAATTGCCCCGTCATCTTCCAATGTAGCATAGGAAGTATCAAGCAAAACGGTATAAGGATAAATATTTTTTATATGCGGTATGGTTGATAGTTCAGAAATCTTTTCTTTACTAAAAGGATGAAGATAAACTTGATGAAAATATTTATCATTCTCATCAATCACTTTTTCAATATTATTCACGAATATTTCGTCATCAACAATACTACCGAGACTCTCATCCATAAAATGTTTTGTAGCCGCAACATTTACCAATCCTTTACTCACCTCATAAAAGGAGAATATCATCGCAATTAATAATATTGCGTAAATAAGAAAATGTGAAACAAAATGAAGCTTTGCATAAGAAAAATAAGGGAATTTCTTTCTTCCTTCAGTTTCATGATGAATCTCTTCTTTTACCGCCTCTGTTGTCATAATCTCGACGATTTGTTTCTCTTTTATTTCATAAATATGATCGGCGCTATAACGATTCTTATGATGGGTCGCTATTACAATCATGATATTCCTTTGCTTTAATCGATGCAGAATTTCGACAATTATTTCACTGTTAGATTCATCTAAATTAGCTGTCGGCTCATCCAACAATAACAGCTTCGGTTCTTTTACCAATGCCAAAGCAATCGCCAAACGCTGTTTTTCACCGCCCGATAAGCTTTTCACCTTTTGTTTGATTGACAATGTTTCTAAAGATACTTCTTTTAACAGTTCCTGCATACGTTCATAATGAAAAGATAATCCGGCAATTTGAAACATAGCCTTAAAATTATCCTCAACATCAAGATCGGCAATGATACCGTAATTCTGAAATACATAAGCGATGTCATATTGTCTGATCTTTTCATCATGGGGATTAATTTCTTTCTGATCCCAAAAATATTGAAATTGATTTGTATGGTCTAATAAACCGAGAATATTCAAAAGGCTTGATTTACCGCAGCCGCTGACTCCGGTAAGCAGTGTAATTTGATGCTCATACAATGAGATACTGCCTTGTTCAATGATTGTATCATTGAATTTAATTTGAATATTATTTAGCTGTATCATTAAAATCCCTCCCTATTAATAAATAGATTATATTGATTCTGGCATAGTTTCGTACATAAGATTTTTCTTTCGATATATTGATAACTTTCCACTGATATACCGGACCTATTTGTATATAAAGTGTAATTATCGCCGACAAGTAATTATTTCTGTAAAACATCGTATCGCTTTCATCTTATATGTATACACTTGAATATAAACCTTAATTATAAACAGCATAGTATGTAACCGTTTACTTTTATAGTTATATAATAACATTTATAATGATTAATGTCAAAAATTATTTTCATTATGATAATTAATCGTAAAAAAAATCACAGCATGTGAAGACACTGTGATTTTCATCATAAATAACAAATTATTCTCCTGCTTATTTCAGCTTTAAATGCAGCTCATCTAATTGCTGTTCATAAACAGGACTCGGTGCATCACTCATCAGATCTGCCGCACTTGCCGTTTTCGGGAATGCGACAACATCACGAATATTATCGGTATTTGCCAATAACATCACCAAACGCTCCAAACCGATACCTACTCCACCATGCGGCGGTGTGCCGTATTGGAATGCGTCAAGGAAAAAGCCGAATTTATTATGTGCTTCTTCCATACTCATGCCGATTGCTTCAAATACCTTTTCCTGTAATTCCTGATCATGAATACGAATCGAACCGCTTAACAGCTCATAGCCGTTTACGACTAAGTCATATGCCCTTGAATAACAATGCTTCGGATCATTCATCAGCTTATCCACATCTTCCTCATTCGGAGCGGTAAACGGATGATGCGCCGCCACATAGCGCTCTTCTTCTGCACTGTATTCAAACATAGGAAAGTTAGTAACCCATAAAAAGCGATATGCATTTTCATCAATCAACTCCAGTTGATGACCCAGTTTTTGACGCAATGCGCCTAATGCCGTCTGTGCTGTGTGCATTTGATCGGCAATCATAAAGACAAGATCACCGTTTTCAACCTGCAGTGCTGTTTGAATCGCTGCTTTTTCTTCATCGCTTAACACTTTGGCGACAGAACCGCTGATGCCATCCTCACCGTATTTCAAATATGCAAGTGCCTTAGCACCGTATACTTTTACATACTCCTGCAGCTGATCCAGTTCCTTGCGTGAAAAACGAGTGGCACCCTGTTTCACCGCAAGCGCCTGTACAATACCGCCTTGTTCTAAAATCTGCGCAAACAACTTAAACTCGGTATTGCGGAACACTTCACTGATATTATGACATTCCATATCAAAGCGTAAATCCGGTTTATCACTGCCGTATTTTGCCATACATTCCTCATAAGGCAGGCGCAAAAACGGTTCTAAATCAATTCCTTTGATCTCACGGAAGATTTTGCGCATTAAGCCTTCCGTCATTTCCCAAACATCTTCCTCTTCGACAAAACTCATCTCAATATCAATCTGGGTAAACTCCGGCTGACGATCGGCACGCAAATCTTCATCTCTGAAGCAGCGAGCGATTTGAAAATATTTTTCCATGCCGGAAATCATCAACAGCTGCTTATAAAGCTGCGGAGACTGCGGCAATGCATAAAAGGTTCCTTCGCTGATACGGCTCGGCACCAAATAATCTCTGGCTCCCTCAGGAGTTGATTTACATAAGATCGGTGTTTCTACTTCAATAAAGCCTTGATCGGATAAATAATTGCGGGTAATCATCGCAACGCGATGACGCAGGATTAAATTCTGTTGGAGCGGCTTGCGACGCAGATCCAAATAGCGATATTTTAAGCGAGTATCCTCTAATGCATCGGTTTCGTCGGCGATGATGATCGGAGTCGTTTTCGCACTGTTGATGATTTTCACATCCGTAACGGCGATTTCAATATCACCGGTCGCAAGTTTCGGATTTTTATCCTTGCGCTCAACTACCGTACCGTTTACCGACAGCACATATTCATTACGCACCTCACTGATCGCATCAGTCAGTCTTTCATCAAAGACAAGCTGAGTGATTCCCTCGCGATCTCTGAGATCGATAAAAACCAGCGAACCGAAATTGCGGCGCTTTGCGACCCAACCGATTAATGTGACCGGCTCATTCACATTTTGAATTCGTAATTCCCCGTTATTATGTGTACGTTTCATTGTATTCCTCTTTTCTATTCATGGTGATGTGAGCATGTGCAGTTTCCCGGCTCACAGTTACATTCATGTTCATTCTCTGCCTCAAACAGCTGATCCATTGTGGCTACCATATCATCAAGTGCCACGGTTTTTTGAAGCTTATCGGCAATGCGTTTGATCGTCACACTTCCTTGTGCGACTTCATCTTCACCGATAATGATAACAACCTTTGCTTTTTTGCGGTCAACCGTGCGGTACTGCGCTTTAAGCGAACGATTTTGATAATCGCACTCACAGCGATAACCGTTCGCTCTCAAGGTTGTTGTGATGGACAATGCATGAAGGGCAACCTCAGATGATAATGAGATAACATACGCATCTAATTCGGCTTTTTCTCCTAATGAGATTTCTTCTGCCTCACAAGCGATGATCAAGCGCTCAATTCCCATCGCCCAACCGATACCGCTCATCTCCGGACCGCCGAAATATTCCACTAATCCGTCATAGCGTCCGCCGGCGAACACAGTTGACTGCGCTCCCATCTCCTTGTTTTCACTTACCACCTCAAAGACTGTATGCGTGTAATAATCCAATCCTCTGACTAACGTATCATCAATTTCATACGGAATGCCCAATGCATCCAATCCTTTTAATACTTGATCAAAATATGCTTTAGATTCTTCATTCAAATATTCCTTCATCTTCGGCACTGTTTTCATAACCGCCGCATCCTTGTCTACCTTACAATCAAGAATACGCAGCGGATTTTGTTCATAGCGGCGTTTACAATCACTGCACATCGTATCAATCGCATCTTTAAAATGTTCCTTTAAGGCTGCACGATAAGCATTGCGTGACTCATCATCACCTAACGTATTGATCAATACCTTTAAATCCTTTAAGCCTAAAGAATTAATAAAAGACCAACCAAGTGCGATACATTCCACATCCAGCAACGGATTTTTCACTCCGATCACTTCTACACCGAACTGGTGAAAAATACGCTGTCTTCCTTTTTGCGGGCGTTCATGACGACACATCGGACCGACATAATACAGCTTTGCCGGCAGATCAGGCTCGCCGAACAGCTTATGTTCCACAAAGCTGCGCACTACACCGGCTGTCATTTCCGGGCGTAAGGTCAATGATGTACTTGAGTTTTCCAATTGAAATGTATACATCTCCTTATTCACCATATCACTGGCATCATTCCCTCGCTTAAATACATTCGTATGTTCAAAAATCGGTGTACGAATTTCATCATAATCATACACATGACAAAACTGTCTGATTTGATCTTCCAGCAATTGCCATTTTTCCACCTCTCCGGGTAAAATATCCTGTGTTCCTCGCGGTACTTGATACTTCATGCAAATTCCTCCTGTCAATAAAAAAACGCCCTGTGATAAGGACGTAGTTACGCGGTGCCACCTTACTTCATGAATCAAAACTCATGCTCTTTCTTTCGTAACGTGAAATACACGGCATCCCATTTCCTGAATGCTCCTAAACGGTGTCTTCGCAAGTCATGCGACAGAAATGTTTCAGCTTTTCATTTCCTCTCTGTGATCGCTGTTTCAGGCGTATTCCGTCATAACAGATATGGCTATAGTTTACCAGTGTGTATCTAAAATGTCAAGTCGCAAGTGATTCTGATAAAGAGGAAAGCTTACTGAATAACCCTCTCTACTCGTGTTACCGAATTGATCTTGCGCAGGTTTGCCATCAGGATTTGTAAATGGCGGGCATTTTCAACCACAACACTCATTTTGGTCGTTGCCGTAATCTTATCATCATTCACCTTAGAATCGACATGATTTAAGCCTGCCTTGCATTGTGATACAATTGTCACAATATCGCTTAACAAAAAATTGCGGTCCATAGAATGAATGATCAGCTTTACCTCATACTGCTTCTGTTCAATGTTTTCATCCCAATACACTTGAATCAAACGAGCTTTTTCGTTTTGAATATTCGGACAGTCACAGCGATGTACCTTAACCCCCTGCCCCATCGAGACATAACCGATAATATCATCACCGGGTACAGGGGTGCAGCAGGATGCCAAGGAAATCTTCATCGTTTCCACACCCGCTACATACACACCGCTTTTGCTCGGCGCTTTGCGGCGATTGGCTTCCTGACGATTAAATAATTCAACCAAATCATTATTATCTAAAGCGGCATTAGCTTTATGCTTGACAAGTCGCTCAATAACCGCCGGAAGACTCACACTCTTGACTCCGATCGCATACATCAAATCGCTGTAATTGGAAAAAGACAGCGAGTTCATAATCGTTTCTATCCGTTTTTTATCAAAATATTGATGCAGGTCTAAATTTCGGCGACGCAGTTCTTCCTGAAGAATTTCTTCGCCCTTTTTGATGCCGCCGGCACGCTGTTCGCTTTCACGTCGCTGAAAGAAGGAGCGGATCTTATTGCGGGCATGGGTACTCTTTACGAATTTAATCCAATCTTCACTCGGTCCCAATGATTGCTTAGAGGTTCTGATATCGACCACATCACCGGTTTTCAGCGGCGTATTCAACGGTACCAACACACCGTTTACCGTAGCCCCGATCGCATGATGACCGACCTCTGTATGAATGCGATAGGCAAAGTCAATCGGTGTAGAGCCGTTAGGCAATGCGATCACTCGCCCTTTCGGTGACATCACATAGACATTTGCTTCAAAAATATCCCGCTGCATCATATTCATAAATTCCATCGCATCATCATTGACTTCATCACTCATAATGCTGAAATCTCTGAACCAATGCAGCTGTTCCTCAATCTCCTTTTGCTGTACCTTGGAATTATAATTCGCGTTTTCTTTATAACGCCAATGTGCCGCAATACCTTGTTCGGCAATTCGATCCATATCCTCGGTACGAATCTGCACTTCAAAAATATTGCCGCCTTCTCCCATGATCGTCGTATGCAAAGACTGATACAGATTGACCTTCGGCATCGCGATATAATCCTTAAATCGCCCCGGAATCGGACGATATTTCGCATGGATATATCCTAATATTTCATAGCAGGCACTGTCGGTATCGGTAATGATTCGGATCGCCAAAAGATCCATGATTTCCTCAAACCGCTTATTTTTGGTCTTCATCTTTTTATAAATGCTGTAAAGATGCTTACTGCGACCGAAAATGCGATAACTGATATGATGTTCATCCATCATTTCACTGATTTCGCGGATCATTTGCTGTACTTGATCGTCACGCTCAACCTTGCGCTTTTCCACCAAATGCGCAATTTCATGATATTTATCATTGTTCAAGTACATAAATGATAAATCTTCCAATTCATTTTTTATTTCACTGATACCGAGACGATGGGCAATCGGCGCATAGACTTCTAAGGTTTCAGCCGCAATTCGCTTTTGCTTTTCCTCGCGCATAAATTGCAGGGTACGCATATTATGGAGACGATCGGACAGCTTGATTAAAATAACCCGAACATCTTTTGCCATAGCGATAAAAATCTTGCGATGATTGCTTGCCTGATATTCCTTTTCATCTTGAAATTTCAGATTGGAAATCTTAGTGACTGCTTCTACGAGCATTGTCACCTCATCACCGAACATCTCGCGCATTTCCTCACAGCCGACCTCACAGTCTTCAATCACATCATGAAGCAGTCCTGCCGCAATCGTAGTCGGTCCGGTTCGCAACTGAGCTAAAATATAGGCAACCGAGGTCAAATGAACCAGATACGGCTCTCCGCTCTTGCGAAACTGTCCTTCATGCTGCTTTTTTGCACATAAATATGCCCTCGTAATTAAATCAATATTTTCTTCTTTGCGAATGTAGGACTTCACTTCCTGAATCACTTCATCGAAAGTTACCGAGGTTTGTTTATTCATATTTTGCTCACCTGCTTTCCTTAGTTATCTATCGTTTTTATTCAAAACTCATCAATGTCAACAGCGGATAATCCTTTAACAACTCTCTTCCATTTAAGGATTGTAATTCGATCAAAAAGGCACATCCGACTACTTCACCGCCGAGCTGTTTCACTATTTGAATTGTCGCATCGACGGTTCCGCCGGTTGCCAATAAATCATCAATAATCAATACTCTTTGACCTTTTTGGATGCTGTCCGCATGAATATGCAGCTCATTGGTTCCGTATTCTAAATCATAGGCTACACTTACCGTTTCACGCGGCAGCTTCCCCGGTTTTCTTACCGGTA
Source organism: uncultured Erysipelotrichaceae bacterium (assembly GCA_947569705.1). Classification (GTDB taxonomy): domain Bacteria; phylum Bacillota_I; class Bacilli_A; order Erysipelotrichales; family Erysipelotrichaceae; genus C-19. The sequence goes on along the minus strand of CANOSP010000006.1, from coordinate 57,297 downwards.
TAAAGCCGATCCCAAGTTCATAAGCAACAGGACACCCGAAAATAAAGCCGCGTGATTCAGGTCCCATAATAACTTGTGCATCTACTTCCTCAGCAAACTCACAAAGACGCTTACAAGCTTCCTGAAATGCGTCCGGAGCAGCCATCAGCGGTGTAATATCTCGAAACAGGATTCCTTCCTGCGGAAAATTCGGTATTGTCGCAATATAATCTTTTAAATTCATAAATAAAAGCCTCCCTTTATAATAGTATTATTATAGCAAATCCTTTTTTAAATTGCATTATGAAATAGTTCATCTGCGGATAAAATTTATCATTTTGAGATAAGATGCATATTCATCTATAATATTAAACCGATAAAAGAATCAAATACATTCAAACTGCTTAAAATAACTTCACTTAACAAAAAAAGAGCAACTGCCCTTTTTTAGTCTTTTGCACGACCGGAATATTTACCGTCAGCGGTATTTACCACGATCATCTCATCTTGTTCGATAAACAGCGGAACCTTAATTTCCAATCCGCTTTCCAGCTTCGCATTTTTTGATGCACTGGTTGCCGTATCGCCTTTTACCGCCGGCTCGCATTCCACAACCTGAAGAGTTGCCTTATCCGGTAAGATAACACCTAAGATCTCACCCTCAAACATCGAGATTGTCACATCATCATTCAGTTTAATGAAATTCATTTCCCATTCCAAACGATCTTTCGGAATTTCAATCTGTTCATAAGTTTCATTATCCATAAATACCAAAGCATCATCGGTATCATATAAATACTGCATTTCCTTTTTGTCAATACGTGCCGGCTGAATTTTATCACCGCCGCCCCAAGACAGTTCTACATTAGAACCTGTACGTAAATTGCGTACTTTCGCTTTTACAACCATTGCGGAACGTGCTGTCTTATTTTGACTTTGTTCCAATACAACAAAAATATTGCCGTCCTGTTGGATTGTCATTCCCGGTTTTAAATCATTTGAAGAAATCATTATAATCACCTTTCTTTACTTTTTTTCCTCTACTATTTTAATTCATTTTATCGTATCCGTCAATTTATTTATGAAGGAATCAAAGAAAAGCCTGCCGTTCAGACAGACTTTACAGTTCAACTTATCAATTCCGATAAATTTCCGTCTTAATCATCATATCTATATCCGCAGAAGTGTTCAACAATGATTTTGACATCACCTCATATACAAGGATTTTTCCGTTTTCTACATTCCATTGCTTATGGTTTACGGTCTGATAGCCTCTTTTCTCATAAAAGCAACTTGCAGGTAAAGAAGCATCTAAATATACTGAATCATATTGAAGACGAATTTGATTTTCCAAACATTGCATTATATAACTTCCGTAACCCTTACCTTGACATTGTGCTTTCACATATACCCTTGTAATATGATTCTCTTTATAACAGCCTGTTCTGACAACCATATTATCATGGCGCAAAACACCGACAAAACCGCTTGTGATATCCGAGGATATGTTTTCTTTGCGATGGAGCTCACAAAAGAAGTCAACAACTTCTTTCGGATAGTATCTCGGATAAATTACCTGTATTGTATCCTTCACTAAGTTCGCGATTTGTGCTGAATCTTTTTCAGTCGCCTTCACATATTCCATAGTTCTCTGTCACCTCAAGATCATGATTTTCTTTTTTTTAATGCTTTTAAACATCTCATGCCGCTACGATTTCATCTACGATAATATTAACCTTTTCTGCCCCGCGAAAACGATTGATTGAAAGTGATCCTAAAAAAGCAAGCTGTGCTTCATTTTGATATTTCGCATAAACGGTAGAAGCATTAAAATACAAGGCATCGACATTTGACAAGCTTTCCCATTTTACATGTTTACCGTTTGATAAAGATCTGATACTTTGCACACGATAATCATTGATTAAGAATAGCGGTTTACTGAAGCCTTCGCCGAACGGTGCCATTTGTTCAAGCTCATTCACGGCATCAATATCACATTCACTCAGTGAACAAGCGATTGCTTCCTGATGCACTTCTTCCGCGACCTCAATCGTCTTCATTTTAGCTTGTGCATATTGATAAAACGCCGGGAAATCATTTTGATGCAAGGTTACGCCGGCAGCCGCCGCATGTCCGCCGTATGCGATAAACGGAATCGGGCAATCCGCGAAAAAGGTACGAAGATCGATCATAGCGTTACTGCGTATGCTTCCTTTCCATATATCATCACATTGCGCAAACACCATTGCCGGCTTTTGATATTCCTCACACAACTTAGCCGCAACAATGCCTAATAAGCCTTCATGAAACGCTTCATGATGCAGGATTACGAAATCATCCTTTTCATTCACAAGTGTTTTGGCAAACTCACTCATCTTACTGCTCATCGTTCTGCGCTTTTGATTCAGCGCTTCAATTTGGCGTGCAAAGACTGCAACATCCGTGCGATCTTTCATCAATAAATATCTGACCGTATTATTCGCATTCGCAAGATCAGCCAATCGACCGGTCGCATTCAGCTTAGGAACGATCTGAAAAGCAATCAGCCGTTCATTCCATGTTTGACTGTGATCGGCGCATAACCCTTGAATCGGCAGACAGATTCCGGCTTTTAAATAAGCGATACCTTGCTTGACAATCTTTCTTGTTTCTTTCCATAACGGCATTACATCGCCGATCGAAGCAACTGCCGCCAGCACGACATGTTCCTTAATTTCTCCCAATAATGCACGTGATACCATCAAAGCAATTCCGGCACCGCAAAGATTTTGAAACGGCTCTCCCATCGTATGTGAATGCAATAAAATATCACACGGTACCTCCTGTTCCATCGAATGATGATCAGTCACAATCGTATCGATTTGTAATTCTGCACAGCGCTTTAATGCATCAAATGCCTTTACTCCGTTATCAACCGTAATAATTAAACGATAGCCTTTTTGATGAGCGAGGTCAATCGTATCCGGATGTAAGCCGTACCCTTCCCGAAAGCGATTGGGAATATAAAACCCGCTCTGTATTCCGTAACGAGTCAAGGCATCATGCAAAATTGCCGTGGCACAGATTCCGTCCGCATCATAATCTCCGCATACAAGTACCTTTTCTTGATTTTGTTTTGCCTGAGCGATACGTTTTATTACCTCGTTCATCCCGTCGGCACAAAAAGGATCAAGCATTTCTTCATTGCTTAATAGTTCGGTTATTTGATTTTGATCTAATGATTTCGCAGCACAAACCTTTGCCGCCAAATCACTTAAACCGAATGCTTCCTTAATTGCTTCATAGCCTAAAACAGATAATGTTTTAATTTTCATACCTCAATCTCCTAATGGCATTATTGTATCATAAAAGCCTTTTTCAAGATACTGTGATACTCATGAAATGAAGAAAAAGCGATAGTTTTTCACTATCACTTAATCAAATTATGATACTACATTTATTTTAATACATCTAAGATAAAATAATCCTCAACCGTTGCCTGTTCCAAATCAATCTCATCAGGATGCGTATTATACAAAATCCAAGAACGCTCGCCCAAATCTTCCCATTCACCGCTTTGTGCATACTGACGAATCGATATAATGCTTTCCGCTAAGCTTAAATAACGATCTCTTGTATCATCCTTCACTAAATAGATGCAATCGCTTTTACTGTCATACAGCACATCGGCAATCACCAAATCACCCTCAACCGTTATCTGCGCGACTCTGATAAAGGCAGTCTGTTTATTTTTTAGCTTCTCGTTAAATTCGTTATATAGTTTACGATTGGTTTTCGTATTGTCAAAAATACTGTTGATGTAGCAATGATCCCTTACTGCATCCTCATACTTATAATTCTGCGGTAATTCACGGATATCCTGATATGCCTCTGTGGCTTTTGTTTGATAAATTTGATTCAACCAGGTTTCTTTATCATCAAGAGTAATCAGATTCATATTCTCAAGACCTGTTTCCGCTTGACTTTGTTGATTATTGTCTTTTTCCTTTACAGCCTTTGTTTGCGCACCTGTTTTCATTCCAAGTATACTTACAGCGATACAGATTAGTATAACTGCACTTCCGATAGATAACATTTTTTTACTCATGATTCAACACTCCCTTCCGTAATCAGATCATTCCTTTGTGATAGAATGCAATAATGCAATTAACTCACTTTCGGTAATGTTTGCGGTTTCTACTGTTACATTCATTTGATTCAATCTAAGCTGAGCGATATATGAATTGTCATAGCGATAAATATACAGCTTTTGTTTATTTATAATTGATGCCTTTCCTTCTTCAATGTATTCCGCATAAATCGGCTGATTTCCCTTTGTATATTGTATCTTAATACTGCGCTCGCTGTCATCGTCTGTATATGACTTTTCATACTGAAGCAGATCCTCGTTATTTTTATTCCTATCGGACTGTAGATGATAAATATAATTTCTCTCTGAATCAATCAGATCATCGGGGATATCAAGTCCGCTTAAGTCAAGGCAATCAATCGCAGCATTCGCTTGTGCGTCGGAAGCAGCATCAAGCGGTTCTCGATAACAGCCGCCGAAAATCAGCTCACTCTCAGTCTTTTTACAATCCTCTGCATCATTTTCAATGTAAATCGGCTTTGAAATCTCATTGATATGCAATATGACTTCTTTCTCCTTGGAAGCTGTCGGATTTCTTTGATCGTATAAAACATATGCCGCAGTAAGCACAAGCATACAGGCCGCAGCTATTTTCAGCCATTTCCCGTAAACAACCTGCTTTTGCGGTTCACTTGTGATTCGCGCTAATATCCTTTGACGATTTTTCTCTTGATTCAGCTTGTCATGAAACAGCTTTTTCATCATTTCCTTATTTGTCATTGATATCACTTTCCTTTTCCATAAAGCGCTTCAGCTCCTTCAATGTTCGATATAAGCAATTCTTTACATAGGATTCACCTACATGCAGCGTCTCAGCAATTTCTTTGATTGTCAGCTCTGAGTTATAATACAAGAAAAAGATTCTTTGAATATTCGTTGATTTCGTATTTAAATAGCTCCAAACAGACTCTAAGTCGCATTTATCATATACAAGCCGTTCAATATCCGTTTCATCCTCAAGCTTATCAATTAATTCTATTTCATCCTTTTCCTTACCGAACAATGAAATTGTCTTAAATCTGTATAAATAACCGTAATATTGATAAACCTTATGCCTCGCAATACCGATAATATATGCATTCGTATGCTTGATTTTATGATGCGTGATGATTTTCTTATATACCTCGATATATACCTCTTGTACGATATCATTTACATCAGCCAGATTTGCGCATTTACAAACTACGTATTTTAATACACTTTGGTAGGTGTTCTCATATATCTCATTGAATCTCTCAAGGTTATTTTGACCGGTCATCTTATCACCTCACTATATTTGTTGGAAATTATGACGAAAAAGTTTCAAGCATTTCAATTTATTTTAACATAATTTATTTTTATGATAATGCGTATTCCCTTTGAATCAATCAAAAAAAGGCAAATTGCCTTTCTGTTTAAACAAGCTATTTCGGTAAATCATCGATATCATAACCAAGCGCCTTCGCAAGATTGTTGACTAGCTTGACCTGTGCTACTATCGTTATAACGATAGTATGTCAATAAATCAAAGGATTAAAAAAACTGCCAAAGCACAATACAATGCTTCAGCAGTCAAATTCCTACTTATTAATCGTTGACACCCGGAACGATCAATTCCTCGATATCATCAACCTTTTTACGCTTTGCCTTTTTCTTTTTCGGCTTCATGTTGATTCGGATATAATACCACAGCTGAGCCGCGATAAATACCGATGAACCCGCACCTGCAAGCAAGCCGACGCACAGCGTCAGATTGAATGAGGTGATTGCGCCGCTGCCCATCAGCAACAGGCATACGACCGGCAATAAGGTCGTAAAGGTGGAAAGAATAGAACGAGCGAAGGTGCTCTGTAAAGCATCATTCACGATCGTTTTATAAATTTCCGGAGTCAACTTCTCATGTTTATGCAGACGAACATTATCACGAATACGGTCGAATACGACAATCGAGTTATTGATTGAGTAACCGATAATTGCCAACATTACCGCAATAATATCCGTATTGATTTCCATTCTCAGAATGGCACAGACCGCCAAGATGATGAATACATCATGAATCAAGGCAACGATACCTGATAATGCGTAATCCCATTTAAAGCGAACAGACACATAGATCAAGATACCGATCCATGCCAATACGGAGATAATGATCGCATTACGCACAAGCTCACGACCGATAATCGGCTGAACGACATTATCGCTGACCTCAGCGTTATATGTCTTACCTAAGCTTGTTTTCGCCTTTTCCATTACCTCGGTATCAATCGCATCCTTACTGAATACAGATGCAATATTGTTTTTCTCACCGTTGATTTTGATACTGTTAGCTTTAATGCCTAATTCCTTCAACTGCGTTGACAGCTGATCCTTGGCAATTTCCTTATCACTTTCGATTTGCAGCTTCGTACCGCTCGTAAAGTCGATACCCAGATTTAAGATACCGTTGCCGCTGAAGCCGTTAAAGCCCATGAAGCAAACAGCCACACCTAAAATTGCCAATGAAGTATAGATGAAGTATTTTGCCTTAGCGACAAAATCAAGCTTCGCAAAGCGTCCGTACTGACGACGCTCCTCACCCTTCATAACATCGGGAACATCACTTTGTTTTACGGCGAACCATGCGTACTTACCGTCACATATACCGCTTTCAACCAAAAGCTTCAACAAGAATTTCGCAACGAATACGATTACCACCATCGTAGTAAATACGGAAATGATCAGCATTGTCGCAAAGCCCTTTACACTTCCGGTACCGAACATATAAAGAATCAATGCGGAAATAAAGGTCGTCAGCTGTGCATCCAAAATCGTTGTAAAGGATTTTGAGCTTCCCTCATAGAACGCTGTTTTTACACTGCGTCCGCTGTGCATTGCATCTTTGATACGCTCAAAAGTCAAGATATTAGAGTCACAAGCCATACCGACACCTAATACGAGCGCCGCAATACCTGACAGCGTAAATACCGCACCCATAGCGTTATAAACCAAGAATACGATAAATACATAAGCCGCAATCGTAATTGCCGAAATGACACCCGGTAAACGATAATAACCGATCATAAACAGCATGATCAATACGACACCGATCGCACCTGCAAGCATTGTTTTAGAGAATGCATCTACACCGTAATCGGCACTGACCGCATTGGAGTAAACCTCATTCATCTTTACCGGCAAGGAACCGCTGTTGATCAGATCCGCAAGCTCTCTTGCCTCTTCCTCGCTGAAATTACCTGAAATTTCAACATTCGGTGAATCGATCGTCTGAGATACGGTCGCTGCCGATATGTATTTCGGATCCTCACTGGTACTCTGTTTCGCATAAGAATCAGTTGCTTCATCAAAATCAAGCCATGCCACAATCAGATTCTGACCGCTGCCTCTTTGGGAAATCGTTTCCGTCACATCACGGAATACCGACTGATCGGCGAGCTTTAAGGAAACCTTTGCTCTGCCGTATTCATCATAAGCCAAGGAAGCGCTGCCTTCCTGAAGAACCTTCGCATCCATCAACAGCTTGTCATCCACATCACGGAACGTCAAATTAGCTGTAGAAGAAATCATTCTGCGGGCAGCTTCCGGATCATGAACATCAGCCAACTGCACACGAACACGATTATCCCCTTCTACCTGAATTACAGGCTCATTGACACCAAGCGTATTGACACGCTTGCTGATGGAGCGCACAACTGCTTCCATACTCGGTAATTCATCATTTTCACTGAGCGGTGTAACTTCATATAAAATCTCAAAACCGCCTTTTAAGTCAAGACCAAGACGCATATTATCACGAATATCACCAAAGAACGCAATAATAATTGCCAAAATCGCGAGTACGGTTATACCGAAAACCGTTAAACGAGACTTTTTCATTCTTTTCCTCCTCCAATCAAATCGTTAAATTCATTTAATTTCATTTGTGAGCCAACAATTACCGCCTGACTCGATAAATATTGTACCACTTCATTGGCGCTGAGTTTGAAAATATCATCGATTGCCTCATAAACACAGCGGGGACGATGATGAGACCACTTTAATCCCAACAAAGCACTCTCCACATGTTCATAAGTCAAAGAGGACAATTCTTCTCGCTTTAACTGGCTTGTTTTTAAAGCGATTGCCAATTTAATATGTTTATCCCGGGTTAATATCGGTTCACTCATAAAATCCTCCTCAGTACCATAACATATATTATAAAACAAAATCAATGAAATGTGGAGATAAAACATGAAAAAAACAATTATAAAATCAACATTTTATCTAATACTGATGTCAATCGGGGCAAAAATACTCTCTTTTGCGGTCAGAATTCTGTTGGCGCGCACATTATCAGCCGATGCGATGAACCTCTATTCCCTCGCAGCACCGACTATGGTGTTCGTCATTACGCTGGCACAAATGGGTATTCCCGCTGCCTTAAGCAAAGTGATTGCACAAAAAGACAGCGCCAAGCAGCCGATAAAGGCAAGCGTCATTATTTCGGTATGCAATAATATCATTGTCACCGGATGCTTTCTTTTTATGATTCCTTTTTTAGCAAAGACGATTTTGAAACAAGATCAGTTGATCGAAGTGCTGTATGCAATTCTGCCGTTAATTCCGATGGTAACACTTTCCGGCATCTTAAAAGGCTATCTGTTCGGGAAACAGCTTCATCTTTCTGCCACTGCCTGTCAGTTTTTTGAAGAAGGTACAAGAATTATTTATTTAATGATCGCTTTTTCGCTGCAGCCGCAAATGGATATTTTAACGATGGCAAAAACCGCGATGCTTTCGGTAACGATCGGTGAAATCGGCAGTTCCCTGTTTATGCTTTTCATCATCGCAAAAAAAAGCCGCAGCGTCCCGATGCCCTTTACCGCGTTATTTACCGATCTGCACCGCAATGCCTTTGATGAAGTGCTGACTATATCAATACCGATGACCGGAAGCCGTTTGATCGGCTCCTTAACCTATTTCTTAGAACCGATCATTATGGTCATCGGACTGCAAAGCCTTCAAGCAGAAGCGATGGTGAGTGCCTACGGGCAGTTAAACGGCTATGTGCTGCCGATTTTAACAATGCCTTCCTTTATCACCGTAACCCTAAGCAATTTTCTGCTTCCCTCATTTACGTATCATCATACAAGAGGCAATCATAAAACCGCCGGCAGACTGTTTTTCCTGATTATCGCTACTTGTTTTTTCATCGGCTTATCCTGTTCCTTTCTTTGTTTTCAGTTCAGCAATGAGTTAATGCGGCTGTTTTATCACAGTGAGCGCGGCGCGGATTTATTAAAACAATTGGCTTGGCCGTTTGCCTTTTACGCTCTGCAGCCGCCTTTGGCAAGTATGCTTCATGCCCTGTCCTATTCCCGCAATACCATGGTAGATACATTCAGCGGCTCCTTCATTCGCTTATTATGTGTCGGAATGTTTACCAAAGTGTTCGGCACCCATTCGCTCGCACTGGGCTTAACAATCGGAATGATGATCACCACGCTTATGCACGCCTGCAATGTAGCCTTTGCCTTACGAAAATCGAATCGCTCAACTCAAAAAACGATCGGATGAAGGTAGTTCTCTTTTAATTACAAATAAGCCGTCTTTTTGTAAAATCGCTAAGAACACATCTTTACTGGATGAAATCCCCTGTTTTAATAAAGATTCACTTAACCATACCTCATCTAAATGCAGATCCTTTAACACTTCATTATTGATCACTCCGTCACTGATGATCGGAATCGGATGCTTTACTTTGCATTTATTCTTTTCCATAATGCTTAATGTTCCGTTATTTTCCATAATCGCAAACTCTACTTCTTGAGGTGATGCGATATTTTTTTCGTGCAGCTGCGTCATTAAATCATCAATATTATAGCGCTCTTTTCGCATAACCTCTTGATTGATGTGTCCGTTATGAATCAAAATCACACTTTTACCGTCAAAAATATCACGTGATTTTTTACTTTTCAACAGGACCCATGACACAAGAATCTGTAATAATGCCAAAGTCGCAATCGGTATTAATGATTTTAAGATGCTTTCATCTAATTCGGTAATGGAAATTGCCAGTAATTCCGACATAACTAAGTAAATGACAATATCAAATATGCTTAATTCACCGATTTCACGTTTTCCCATAATTCGCATTGCGATAATGATAATAAAATAAATAACGATACATTTATAAATCAGTGTAAAATACTCCTGCATTTTATTTCCTCCTTGTACTAGATCGTGCATTTTTTTCATAAACTGAATCGAGGTGATTTCATGAAAGAAAATTTGCTTGCCATAGGTAAATCAATGGCAGCCTTATGTGCATGTACGATATTATTTTCGCTTATTTTGGCCGCATTATACTATTTTCATATAGTATCACAGTCAACCTTTCATATTTTAAACTGGATATTCGGCTTTTTAGCCTATGGCTTTTCCGGAATTTTATTAGGTATCGGAATAAAGAAAAAAGCGCTGTTACACGCTTTCGGAGTATTGGTCATTATTTTCATAATCGGACTGATCTGTATGGATCAATATACTGTAATGAATCTGATCGAATTCGGATCAAAACTGGTCGCATATGCACTCGGCAGTATCTTAGTCACATTGAAGCGCAGCGACGCTTAATCGCTGTCAGACGTAAACAGGTTATCCTGATAGGAATAGCCGAGATGGCGATATGCCTTTTCGGTTGCGATGCGTCCGCGCGGGGTTCGATTGATAAAGCCGATTTGTAATAAATAAGGTTCATAAACATCTTCTAAGGTCATCGTTTCTTCTCCGATACTGCTGGCTAAGGCTTCCAGTCCGACCGGTCCGCCCTTAAAGCGTTCGATGATTCCTTTTAAATATTTATGATCGACATGATCTAAGCCAAGCTGATCGACTTTTAATTTATTCAATGCCATATCGGCGATCTCCTTGGAGATCACACCGTTATTAATGACCTGCGCAAAATCGCGCACACGGCGAAACAAACGATTGGCAATACGCGGAGTACCGCGAGAACGCAAGGCGATCTCTTTTACCGCATCTGCATTTATTTCCGTATCCATTACCTTTGCGGTACGCTGAACAATCTTGCACAAGTCTGCCAAAGCATAAAACTCAAGCTGCGAGATAATGCCGAAACGATCGCGCAGCGGTGCTGTTAAATCGCCGGCTCGTGTAGTAGCACCTACCAGTGTAAACGGCGGCAGATCCAAGCGAATGGAGCGCACACTGGCTTCTTTACCGACAACAATATCCAGACAATAATCTTCCATGGCAGGATATAAAATTTCCTCTACCTGCTTGGAAAGACGATGGATCTCATCGATAAACAGGACATCTCCTGCTTCCAAGGTAGAAAGAATCGCCGCCAAATCGCCGCCCTTTTCAATCGAAGGTCCGCTCGCTGTTTTGATATGTCCGCCCATTTCATTTGCCAAAATATAGGATAAGGTGGTTTTACCCAATCCCGGAGGACCGTAAAGCAACACATGGTCAAGCGCTTCATGGCGCTGTTTGGCAGCTTCAATAAAGACAGCAAGATTTTCCTTTAATTCCTGTTGACCGATATATTCTTTTAAGGTTTGCGGGCGCAGTCCCGCATCCTCATCGGCAGTGATTGCTTCACTGCTCAGCATTCGCTCATCCATGCCTATACCCCTTTCCGTTTCGCCATAATACCGAGGGCATGACGGATATAAGCTTCGGTGCTTTCAAGCTTCGCACCTGATAGCTCTTTGGCAATTCCCTGCAGTTCTCCCGCCTTATAACCGAGTGAACGCAGTGCTTCCAAAGCTTCTTTAATTGTTCCGTCTGTCTCAAACGTATCATCGCTTTGTGTTTCCACTAATTTCCCTTTTAAATCTAAAATAATCTGACCGGCAGTTTTAGCACCGATTCCCGGCAGACTCTTCATATATTTTACATCATTCTGTTCAATGGCTGTGATCATTTCATTTGCATCGCTGACAGCCAACATTCCCAGTGCCGTTCGCGGACCGACTCCTTTTACCGAAATAAGCCGTAAAAAAAGATCATGTTCCGCCGTTGTCGAGAAGCCGTATAACATCAATGCATCTTCTCTTACATACTGATAGGTATATACCGTAGCTTCACTGCCGCACGGAAATTTCAGCGGATTTGCCACATAAATACGATAACCGATGCCTTGATTTTCAATAATGATACAGTCTTTTTCACAATTACATACTGTTCCCTTTACAAATGCTATCATGTAATCACCACCATTTAATGTATTAAAATTAATTCACCCATACGCAATTCGTATTAAGATTTATCTTTAGAAATCCGATCATTTTTATATCATTTAAGCACATTATTCACAAATGAATGCTTCTTAATCGATGAAATAACCTTTTTAATTATAAAAAATTCTATATTATTATACCATAATTATGCATGTTAAGGTAGCTTTATTTCTAAGGAAACAGGACAATGATCACTGCCGGTAATATCGGTATGAATGACAGCATCACAAACAGCATCTCGCAAACGATCGGAGATGAGAAAATAGTCAATGCGCCATCCGGCATTACGCTCTCTTGCCTTGAATCGATAACTCCACCATGAATATTCAATTTTTTGCGGATATAAGGTACGGTATGTATCAATAAAGCCGCTTTCTAACAGTTCACTGAATTTAGCACGCTCTTCATCGCTGAATCCGGCACTGCGCCGATTTGACTCCGGATTTTTTAAATCGATTTCCTGATGAGCAACATTTAAGTCTCCGCACAGTATGACCGGCTTACTTTCATCCAAACGTTTTAAATAAGCACGAAAATCATTCTCCCACTCCATACGATAAGATAATCGCGCTAATTCATCTTTTGAATTCGGTGTATAACATCCGACAAAATAAAAATCTTCATATTCTAAAGTAATTAAACGTCCTTCCTGATCATGTTGTTCAATTCCCATTCCATAATGAACAGACAGCGGCTTTTGTTTGGTAAATACCATCACTCCGCTGTAGCCTTTTTTAATCGCACTGTTCATATATTGATAATAGCCTTCCGTACTGATCACTAACTGCCCCGGCTGCATTTTTGTTTCCTGAATACAGAATATATCGGCATCCGCCTGTTGAAAAAAGTCATAAAAGCCTTTTTGTACACAAGCACGAATTCCGTTGACATTCCATGATACAAGTTTCATATAGTTCCTCCTTGTTTATCATATCCGTTGTCGATAACGACAATCAAATCATAAACATTTTTTTAATAACAGCTATAGTATAAATAATTTCATAACAAAAGTCACTGTTTATGCACTATATATAAATAAAGGATGAAAATCAAACAGATTTTATTCACATTTCAACACATCTCAAGTTTATTTTTATGGCATTTTCATCATTGATAAATTATCTGAAATGAAGAAAAGACAGAGAAATTTAAACTCTCTGTCTTTATAGCGTTTGTGATTCCTATTCTTTTTTCATTAAGCCGTCAGATTTCTTTACCATGAAAGCCAACAACATACCCAACATGATAACGGAGAAACCGTTAATATTGATAAGCGGTGTTGTAGTAGCCGTATCAACAATCGGTCCGTCACTCGATACGATTGCATAATAGGAATTGTGGTTCGTCGTAAACGTAATATAACCGTTTTGTACTTTAGAAGGAACCATAGTAACTGCACCGTTATCAGCGATATACGCAATCCCTAAATAACGCTTAGCCGCTAAATCATCATCTAACTTGATTCTAACCGAGAAGTTACCCTTAGGGGTATAAGTAACACCGTTACGCAGCATATAAATATCGAAGATCTTTTCAAATTTATACTTCGCAACTACTTCCTTATTCGTAATAGATGAGATTGTATTTTCCTTTGCGTCCGATGGTAAGTCTTCAACAATCAATTCAATATCATTAGGGAATTTTCCGATGATACTGACTTTGTTATCTGCACTGTTAAGTTGATTTACATAACCCGGCTGAATCGGTTTATTTGGTCCGATCGGATTACTTGGCTTGCTTGGATTATTTGGTTTGTTTGGCTTATCCGGTGTACTCGGTTTATTTGGTTTATCTGGATTATTTGGAGTATCCGGTGTGTCTGGTGTGTTCGGTTTATCTGGATTATCCGGAGTATCCGGTGTGTCAGGCGTGTCCGGTTTATCTGGATTATCCGGAGTATCCGGTGTGTCTGGTGTGTTCGGTTTATCTGGATTATCCGGAGTATCCGGTGTGTCAGGCGTGTCCGGTTTATCTGGATTATCCGGGGTATCCGGTTTGTCTGGATTATCAGGATTGTCCGGTTGGTCAGGGTTGTCCGGATCATTACCGTCATCCTTTTCTTGCAGGTCAGCAATCGCCTTATTCACAGCATCTGCCGCTTGATCCACTTCAGCCTGTGTAGCTTTTTCGTTTGCTGCTACAACATTTGCATCAGCCAACACATGATTCAAATTCTCCAGACTCTCATCTGTATATTTTGAAGAATCGATGTTAGCAGCATCTTTAATCGCTTTATTTAATGCAGTGAAGTCAGCTTTCACTGTTACATTGATTTGTGCAGTTGCGTTATTATCTGCGCTTGTAACAGTAATGATTGTTGAACCTGATTTTTTCGCTGTAACAGTACCGTTTACTACTTCAACAATATCTGTGTCACCGCTTTCCCAAACTAATTCTTTATTAGTCGCATCTTCCGGATTGATTGTTACTTCAATCTCTTTGCTTTCATCTTTTTCTAAAATAATTTCATCATCTGCGAATTCAATGCTGTCTACTAATACTTCATCAGGTGCCGACAATTCTTCATATTTCTTGCTTATTGTATAAAGCTGATCTTTGAAGTCGGAAACGTCTACTAATATTTGCTGTCTGCCTGCTTCGGTAATCCAGCGAGCAGGTTTTCCGCCGGCATATGCCCATCCCGGCTGATTGTTCACCAAGTCAAAAGCATAATTAGATTTTACAGTCGAGAATAATTGTTCAATATCTTGAGCTAATTCAGGATATGCTTCCTGCATGCGATATAATTTATTAATATCGCGGATTCCTTCACCATATTTTTCACTTCTGATGGAAGCTTTTGTCACCTTTTTTTCAGCATCCTTCGGTGATGGATACACCATGAAACAATCGCCCGGCTGGAAGGAATAATGCGTTGTATCTACTAACGGATCTTCTACCCAAGCATCATAAGCCCAATCTAAGAATCCGTCTACACCTAAAGAACCTGAGAACATCATTGTCCAGTAACTCTCTGCCGGCAGAGAACGTAAGAATGAATTCGGGAATACATCTGTTCCGGTATAGAAAGTAGTGCTTAAACCTTTTTCTTTACGATCTGCCAAGAACGGTTTGAAGTCCGCAATATTGTTTCTTAATAAATTTAAGTTATAAGAAAGATCTTCCATTCTGGGCGGTACACCATCACCATTGAAAATATGGTTATACGCGCCTTTTTTCTTGAATGACTTACCGTCTTTATTCTTCACTTCATCAATAAGATCAAAAACATTTTTCATCATCGCTCTTTCATCAAAGCCGATGGAAACCTTATCAAACCAATCCTTTGCATCAAGATGTGCTGTGAAGTCAATTAAGAAAGGTCTCCAATAAGAAGCATAATTGGTTTTATTGGAAATGCTGACAGTATCTTTTTTCACTGTGCCTGAAGCTTCATCATAATAAATGATTCTATCGTTCCATGGAATCATACTGTATAAAACAATATCATCGCCGATACCGATTGATTCAGCCACTTCCACAAATTTATCGAAGTAATCATAATCAAATGACCATGTACCATCTGCCTTTTTCGTCCATTTAATTAATGAAGGGCAACGAATATCATCACCGTTTGCAGGATCGATTTTACCGTATGTCTGTCCGCCCCATGCTTCTTCAACCAACGAAGCAGTTAAGGTTACACCGCCATATTCTTTATATTGTAATAAGTGCGTTCTCAAAATATCGATATGTTCCGGAGAGAACGGTTCAACCTCATAATACTCTGCAGAACTGAAAGGATATGTCCAATAATTAGGTCTGAATGTGTAATCTTCAGTATCATCAAAGGTAAGATCAATAACCTCAAACGTATAATCGATTGTCTTATCCTCTGTCAATCCGTCAGCCGTAACAGTAATCTGTCCAGTATAAGTTCCCGGCTGTGTATCTTTACCGGCGTTAAAATCAAGCCAAACCAGCTGAACTCTGTCTTTACCTAATTGTGCCAAAGGCTCACTTGTATCAATAATATCAAAATAGTATTCTTTAGGGCCTGTCGGCATAACCGCATTTGGATTAATGGAATACCAACCTGCATTACCGATAAAGCCTAACGCTTCTGTAATAAAGGTAGCTTGAATTGCATCAGAATCAAGAATCGTACCTTTTTCATTTTCAAATTGACCGATTTCGACTCTCACATTATTTAAGTCTTCTGAACCGCTCAGAATCGCAATTTCCGAAATCGCCTTATCATTTTTCCAACTCCATAAAGAATCCGCTGTTTCATTTACTTCCAGTAAAGAATCATAAGCTTTTTGTTGGAACTGATCATTAGAATCTACAACAGTAACATGTAATTTATCTTTTTCCTTTACGGTAATTGTCATACTGTTATAAATGCCGAGACTTTGGCAGTCTCCGCTTACCATAGCAGTACCGCTTCCGTGTGCGGTTACCTTACCTGTCTCATCTACAGTCAAAATTGACTCATCCTCTGTCGCAAATACAAAATCTTCAGGCAAAGCTGCCCCCACAGGTTCAGTATCATATTCGATCTGATATTCTTGACCTACAAAAAGTTCAGCACTTCTGTTTTTAAATGTTACATTAGAAGCTGTTGCTTTTGGTTTAAAAATATCTGCTCTGGTTACTTGGATATTAGCACCGCTGGCATTGGCGTTCTTTGAGCCGGTTGCTTTACATTTCAATGTATGCTCTTTATTCTCCAAGTTCTTATACTCAACTAGTTTTAAAGCGGACGCCGGTCTGCTCGCAGCATAAGTATCCACTGTTTTAACATCTCCACCGTCAATAGAAAATTCTATGATGGCATGAGAAGGTGCTTTAAAGCCAAACACTTCAATTCCTGTTCCCTCGAATTTAATCGTATAATATACATCATTATTAGCCGGCTGAGAGGTATCTACAGTTGTAAAATACTCGTTTGCCGCTACACCGGCTTTCCATTTTGTACTGGGGTAGTAATAAAATTTATTATTCTCATTTTCACCACCTGCATCAAGTTTTGCATTAATTGATATTATATCTTCGGTGCCGCTTGCTGCAATAGTAATTCCGCTTGTAACCAATGAGGTAAGTGTCAATGCAGCAGCGAATAAAGATAAACACAGTTTTTTCAGTTTATTTCTCATATGCCCTTTCCTTTCCTGTTTTTTCTGAAATATCTAACGATATTTTTCAACATAATTATGCAATTCTGTGTTCTCTGTTAAAAGCGATCATCCTTCATGTCATAACGGTTCTCCTTTCTATAAACATGTTGCTATATCTCAAAATGTATACCTTTACAGACAGTATTTCAAATGAGAAATAACTGTCTTTTTTTATGTTAAAAACTAATAATTTACTTCAATTTTATTCCTTTCATAAATGTATACGTTTTCATACACTAATGGCATACTGTGAGCGTTTACATTACATATTATACAGAATTGAAAAAGACCTGTATTTGCATTTTTAAATAATATATTTGTACTTTTTGGTTTATGTATAAGTAAAATTTATTAAAAATACGATTTCATTGTAACCTGCCATGTTTTTCCATTACAAAACAGTGAAAAAGTCTTTCAGAAATATTTCATTATTTTTATAAATAAAAGAGTGATTTAATAGAAATTTAATTCAGAAATCACTCTTTTTTGTATTTACTGTACGAAACTTATATATTGGGATTGGATTGTTTGACCAACTAAAACAGATGCCCCTGTGAATCATAACTATTCATCTTCAAATACAAATTCTACATTACAGATCACTACGGTATCACCGTTGACACAGCCTGCATCTCGAAGTGACTGATCCACGTTCAACTTGCGCATTCTGCGGGCAAAACGCATGATATCTTCATCATTTGTTAGCTTAGATGCGGAGAAATTGCGTTCAATGACAGGACCGCTGACTTCCCATTCATGCTCGGCAAGCTTTTGAATTGTAAACGGTGCCTCCTCAGGCTTGAATTGATACAATACTCCTTCACTCTCTTGATCTGTTTCCTGATACAGCGGAAATTGTTCCGTTACCTCAAGCAAATCGGCGGCTCGATATAGGATCGGTTCCAAGCCTTCCGCAATGATTGTTGTCGCTTCAAATACTTCAACATTCGGAAATTCCCTGCGGAATCTGTTTAAATTTTCTGCGGCGTCATCTAAATCCATTTTATTCGCAATCACAATCTGCGGGCGCTCTAACAAACGATATTCGTACTGTTTTAATTCTTCATTGATCGTGCGATAATCTTCTAACGGATCACGACCGTCATTCGCTCCCATATCAATCACATGGATAATGACACGGCATCGCTCGATATGGCGCAGAAATTGGTGTCCTAATCCTTTTCCCTGAGCCGCACCGGCAATTAATCCGGGCAGATCTGCCATTACAAAGCTGCGTCCGTCAGGTACCTGAACAACACCTAAATTAGGTGTAATTGTCGTAAAATGATAATCGGCAATTTCCGGCTTCGCTTTACTTACAACTGATAACAGTGTGGATTTACCGACTGACGGAAAGCCTACTAAACCTACATCTGCCAACAGCTTTAATTCCACATCAATATCACGTTCTACTCCCGGTTCACCTAATTCACTGTATTGCGGTGCTGTATTTTTACTTGTGCGAAAATGCCAATTGCCGCGACCGCCTTTACCGCCTTTCGCAATAATCTCCTGTTGATGATTCTTAGTTAAATCCGCCAAAATCGCACCGGTTTCGCTGTCCTTTACCAAAGTACCGATCGGTACCTTGACAATAAAGTCATCCCCGTCCGCTCCGTGCATCTTCTTTGTTTTTCCTTTGCCTCCGTCTTCCGCCTTCAGCTTCCGCTGAAAACGCAGATCCAACAGAGTAGACTTATGTGAATCAGCTTCAAAAATCACATTACCGCCGCGTCCGCCGTCTCCGCCGCTGGGTCCGCCGTATGCGACGTATTTCTCATGGCGAAATGCGACAATGCCGTCTCCGCCCTTTCCTGCCTTAATATGCAGCTTTACACGATCTATAAACATGCTTGGCACCTCACTTCCAAAAATAAAATCCCCGGATACGGGGATTTTTATTACACTACCGGATAAACGGAAACCTTTTTACGGTCCTTACCCATACGCTCATATTTCACAACACCGTTTACGGTTGCGAATAAGGTATCATCACCGCCACGCTTTACATTCGTACCCGGATGAATCTTAGTCCCACGCTGACGATAAATGATACTGCCGGCATGACATTGCTGCCCATCTGCAAGTTTTGCTCCCAAACGCTTGGAATGAGAATCACGACCGTTTTTTGTAGAACCTACTCCCTTTTTAGAAGCGAATAACTGAATATCTAATACAAATTTCATAATCACACCTCCTGATCTGTTACTTGAATATAGTTTTTATAAGACTCCTGCATCGTCACCAACTGCACACGAAGCATTTCCAGCATCACTTGTGCATCGTGATCACTTAACAGGTTGTTTGTAATTACGATGAAGCCTTCCTTCATGCGTAAATCACAGTTTGGACATTGTTCACTCAGCGCATTTAACGCACCGATTGCGATACAGGATACTCCGGCACAAACCAAATCCTTGCCTTTGACATCTGCATTCGCATGACCTGATATTGTAATTCTTAATATCATTTTCTGCTTGCGCTCAATGTCAATCCTGATCATATCTGACTAAGCCTCGATAGAAGTAACAGTCAGTTTTGTATATGGCTGACGATGACCTTGTTTACGACGGCTGCTGCCTTTTTTAGCCTTGTATTTGAAAATAGTGATTTTTTTACCTTTACCCTGTTTTTCAACCTTGGCATTAACCTTAACACCCTTTACATAAGGTGTACCTACACGAGTCGTTCTGTTTGCATAAACAACAACTTTGTCAAACACAACTTCTTCGCCTTCCTGTGCATTCAGTTTCTCAACGAAAATGGTTGCACCTTCTTCAACACGGATCTGTTTTCCGCCTGTTTCAATAATTGCGTACATTTGTCGCACCTCCTTCTTTTGCTTAAGACTCGCCACATACGGAGATGATCACTCATACTTACTGCCCGTATTATGTGCGGTTGTAAGTCCGAAAGGACATACAACACGTAGTATATTACCATAAATCCATCTTAATTACAACTCTTTTTTTCATTTTGCATGGCTGTAATATAATATCATTTCTCATTGTCTGCCTCATACGCTGCGATATGAACAATTTTATTAACAATGCAAGAGTGTTCCTCTTTCTTCATCGCATCGATTAACAGATAATTCCCTTTCAGCAGAATATCACGATACTGTTGATAGCTTTTTGGAAAAATCACCAAATCGATTTTACCGCTGTCATCTGCACCGACACCAAACATCATCAGTTCACCGTTTTTGGTACGATGCTCACGAGTACGCTCTAAATAACATAAAAACCGTATATATCCGCGCTTTGCACTTAAGCTGATCAGTGGCTGAAGCGAAGCATCGACATCCTTGCGAAGCTGTGCAATCGGATGTTCGGACAGATAAAAGCCGATGACTTCCCGCTCCTTCATCGAACGAATCGCCGCATGATCACGCATTGTTTTCATAGCCGGCTTACTGACTAAATCAAATTTAATCATAATCTGATTCTCATCTTCCACCTTTACCAAATCACCGTAACGAAATGCATCATCCATTGTCGCAAGCAGTGATGCACGATTAATCTTAAAACAATCCAAGGCACCGGCATGAATCAATGTCTCAACTGTTTTTTTATTGACCTTTTTAGTAATCATGCGCGCAATGAAATCAAAATAATCACTATAGCTTCCGTGCGCATTTCGCTCCTCTACAATAGAACTGCACACAGCCGATCCGATATTTTTAATCGCTGTCAAAGGAAAACGCAGTTTTGTTCCTTCGATAACATAATGAGCTTGTGAAGAATTGACAGAAGGCACTGATACATGAATTCCCCGCTTCTTCGCCTCAAAAATATATTCACTTGATTTTGTTTCCGAACCGATCACACTGTTTAACAAAGAACAGAAAAAATACAACGGATAATTAGCCTTTAAATAGGCAAGCTGATAAGCAACAAGTGCATAAGCTACCGAATGAGAGCGATTAAAGCCGTAATTCGCAAACTTCATAATCAACTCATACACATGCTTTGCCAATTCTTTCTTATACCCCTGTTTCACAGATCCTTCTATAAATTCAGTTTCCAGCTGACGTATTTCATTACGATGTTTTTTACTGATTGCCTTGCGCAGATTATCGGCCTTGGCAAGCGAAAAGCCTGCCATTTTTTGTGAAACCTGCATAATCTGTTCCTGATAGATCATAATGCCGTAGGTATGTTCCAAAATCGGTTTCAGACTCGGATGGATATAATCGATATATTGCGGATTTTTCTTGCGCTTTAAATACTCGGGAATATTTTCCATCGGTCCGGGTCGAAAAAGCGCAATCGTCGCAACAATATCCTCAAATTCTCGCGGCTGCAGCTGTCTGATCAAGTTTTTAATTCCCTCTGATTCCAACTGAAATATACCGACAGTATCACATTGACATAACAGTTCATAGCTCTTTTTATCATTCAAAGGGATTTTCATAATATTAAACGGTTCCGTGCGGTCCTTATTAATCATATGCACAATTTCATCTATGATCGTTAAATTGCGCAACCCTAAAAAATCCATTTTAATTAAACCCAATTCTTCTAAATACTCCATTGTAAACTGGGTCGCACACATGCCCTCATCCACCTCAATCAACGGACAAATCGATGTAATCGGTTCAGCTGAAAAGACAATTCCGCCGGCATGGAGCGAGGCGTGTCTGGGAAGTCCTTCCAGCTTTAATGCTTTATCATAAATATGCCGCAGCTGTTTGGAAGAATTCACCATTTGTTTAAAGCGTGGATTTTGTTCATAGGCATATTGTAACGTCACTTTCGGAAAAAACGGAATCTGCTTACACAACATATCAATATCGCGCTGATTAACGCGCATGACCTTGCCTATATCACGCAGCACCTGCTTCGCTCCCAGCGTGTTAAAGGTAATAATATGAGCGACATGGTCCTTGCCGTATAAATCACGCACATAATCGATAACCTCATTACGACGGTTATCAGGAAAATCCGTATCAATATCAGGCATAGAAATACGCTCAGGATTTAAAAAGCGCTCAAACAGCAGTTGATATTGAATCGGATCGACATGCGTAATACCTAAGCAGTATGCGACAAGAGATCCGGCAGCGCTTCCTCGACCCGGGCCGACATAGATACCTTGAGTTCGCGCATAACGAATAAAATCATAAACGATTAAAAAATAATCGGCATAGTTCATTGATATGATTACTTGAAGTTCATAGTCAAGCCGTTGCTTATATTCAGTAGGAATATTCTTAAAATTCATACGCTTCGCTAAGCCTTTATAGCACAGCTTACGCAAATATTCCTCACTGGATATATTCAGCTTGTTTTTAAAATGCGGTAAATGTACATGATTAAACTGAAAGCTGACCTGACATTGACTCGCAATTGCATCAGTCATTTGTAAATCATCTGCTTCATAAAG
This sequence comes from uncultured Erysipelotrichaceae bacterium, assembly GCA_947569705.1. Classification (GTDB taxonomy): domain Bacteria; phylum Bacillota_I; class Bacilli_A; order Erysipelotrichales; family Erysipelotrichaceae; genus C-19. The sequence goes on along the minus strand of CANOSP010000006.1, from coordinate 34,459 downwards.
ATCCTGCATTTCCTTTGGACTTCTGAAATAGCGTCTCGGTGCATAATTCAGTGTTTTATCCTGTAAAGCGACCCCCTGATCAATTGCACAAAGAATTTTATAGCTCTCCTCATCTTCTTTACTGCCGTAATAGACGCGGGACAGCGCACAAGTTGAAATATTCAGTTCCTGCGCACATTTTTTTAACAATAGATTTTTAATTCGCAGCAAGCCGGAATCATTACAAGCAATCGCACAATAAAACGATGTAAAGTTATCACGATATAATGTCAGAAGCGATTTAATCTTAGCTTCATCCTCTTTCACAATCGCTGCCTCTAAGGCTGAATGATCACCGCCGTTCAATACGATACAGTGAGTTGTATAATCCTTTAATTCCGATAATGTGACCTGTGTTCGATCGGTATTATAACGAGTGGATAACGCCAAAAGATCTTGATAGCCTATATCATCACACGCCAGCAATAAAAGATTGCACAACATATCCTCATGAGTACAGTCACATTCCATACCGAAAATCGCATGTATCCCCTGCTTTTTCGCTTCATGATAAAAAGCAGCCGCACCATGCATGACCTGTTTGTCGCATAACGCAACCGATGTATATCCGTTCGTCTTTGCGAGCGATACGATATCAGGTATTCTTAATGTAGAATTCAACAGCGTATAACAGCTTCTGACATGAAGATGAACACTCATGACAACACCTGCTTTCTTTGTATCATTATATCATATCTTTACCTGTTTCGTTTCCTTATATACAAAATTAAATTGTGTTTATTATTTGTCTTATGTATTTCATTCGAATAATCATAATATACATAAGGGCAGCCGCAGTATGATTACTTTATCGCTTTACCTATTTGCTTATCAATGCGCCATTTCGGTGCAATACCGTCATCCGCCCAGTATTCATCAACCGATTGTATTTGATCATCTTTTATTTTGAAAAATGAGGTCACATGAAAAGAAACAGATTGATCCTTTGGATAAACCCGCACCACTGTGATAAGTAAATCATCCATTTTTTCGATACGTTCGATTTCACCGTCCCAATCACCGGGATATTCACAATTCGCTGTCATAAATTCATCCACGGTAAATTGTTCATTTGTACAGTGCCATTTGACATAAGCATCCTTATGAAAATATTTTCTTATTTCTTGTTCATTCTGTGCCAATACCGCGTTCCAAAATGCTCGAATATTCATAACCAACACCTCATTTGATCATTGTATCACTTTGAACATTATAACACAAATACACATCCGCATGATAATTAATCACTTTCTTTAGCACTTTTATGAAACAATTGAATCACCATTATTACAACAGGATATAATACCCCTGCCAAAACCCATATGATCCAACTGTATTCCCATTGATTCGTCAATAAGCTGTAACCTAGATAGAGCGCTGTAACAATTAACCAATAGGCACTTGCGATCGCTGATGATACTGTGCGAAATTCTTTTTTTGTTTTTGCGTAATCTCCTTCTTGTAATAATTTTTCATAGCTTGCCCATTGAATACCGCCGTTGATAAAGAAGATAATACCGATACCGGCAATAACAAAAGAAGCACAGAGCATCATCGCCATCAATATTACATTATCCTCATCAAAAATAACTCCCAAAAACAGCGGAACCAATGCCATGATACAAAGTGCTGATCCTATCATATTATATTTTGTATACGTTCCGCTGAATTGTTCCTTCCGTTCTTCAACCATCTTTTTGACTCCGTATTCGGTTTCAAATATTTCTTTTTCTAAAAACTCAAACGGCGCTGTTTTTCTGCCTGCGGAAATGAATACACTAACCGCAGCACTTATAAAGCTTAACAGTACAATCATTCCGATTCCGCCTGCGGCATTTTCGCTCAAATCATAATCGGGTATTTCACTGACACCCCCCAGTATCAATAAGCAGAGCGGCGCCAAAATACACAGAAAAACAGCTAATGCGATTTCTCTCGCAGTTACTGCTTTTACATGAAGAAAAGCAACAGCTTCTTCCATGGTAACGCGTCTTAATCGGGATCGATCTTCCGATATGATTGTACCACTCTCATCGCAGCTCTCATCCTTTAATAGATAATCGGTACTGACATTGAATAATTCCGAAAGACGGACTATTTTTTCAATGTCGGGTACAGCCTGCATTCCTTCCCACTTAGAAACAGATTGTCTTGTGACATCCATTTGTTCAGCTAATTCTTCTTGTGACCAGCCGGCTTGCTTACGCAGCTGAATCAATTTATCGGCAAATTTCATGATAAATTCCTCCTTCAATGCTTATCATGATTCATATAGTACCACTTTATGAGGTTGCGTACCACCAACTAAGCTCATGCAATGTGTCAACCGACGGTTGCTTTTTTGTTTGTAGCGGTATTTGCTTTCCTTTCGCATCCTTTTGATGAAATGAATCATAATGTCTCATTACACATAGGAATGCACAATGAGATTAAACGACAGTAATAATTATAAGATATATTGATAAAAAAAGAGATACTGCCGTTAGGCAATTATCCCTTATTGTTAATACGCTGTGAAAGCTGTTGTAACAACTCCGTGATTTGTGCTTCATTTAAGTTTTTAGCACCGCAGGCATAACGATGCCCACCGCCGTTAAATTTCATCGCAATATCATTGATCATCACATTGCGAGATCGAATCGAAGCATTAAACAACGGCAATTCGCATGTACTGTCTGTGCTTTCCACAAATAAGACCCATGCAAAAAATTCATTAACATGGCTCAACGCATATGTTTTCTCTTTCGCTACATTATAGGACAAGCCAAACTGTTCATATTCTGCTTTTGTGATCTTACAGAAGGCAATATGCTCATCAATCAGCTGTACATGTTCCCTGATATAAGTTTCATAGCGATATTCCCTTAAACTCTTAGAGAAATTCTGTTCATTGATTTTCGCAACATCTACGCCCTGCTCAACCAAATAAGCAGCGGTTCTTAACATTTGCGGTGTTGTCGCATTTATTGAAAATTGCAAAGTATCCGCGATTAAGCCGCTGTATAAATATTCCGCACACTGCTTAGAGAGCGTTTCACCCTTTTCTTGAAACATATTTGCCAAGATTTCACAGGTAGCGCCTTTGCGATCCTCAATATATTCAATATCGGCATAGCGATCCACCAAGATATGATGATCAACCTTGATTCTGAAGGCCGCATTTAAGCAACGCTGATCATCAATGCGAGAAGCATTTGCTGTATCTAAAATAATGGCTAATGACCTTTGAATGATCTCATCCGATGCTTCATCGATGCTTGGATAATGAGCGGCAGCGGAGCCTACCGAGGTTCCGAGCGCATAAACCTTTTTCTGCGGATATGTGTCATTGATCCATTGCTTTAAGCCAAACTGAGCACCGAGTGCATCGGCATCGGCACCGGTATGACGAAATAAGGTGATCGTATCGTATTCCTCGATACATTCAAATAGGCGATGCATATCAGAAGCCTAACAACTGATAGGTATCACGAGCGATTACAAGCTCTTCATCGGTCGGAATCAACCATACGCTGACCTTGCTTTCATCGGTGCTTAACTGCTTTTCAACACCGCGTGTCTGCGCATTTAATTCTTTGTCAATCTTAACGCCTAATGCGCTTTCCAGCTTTTCGCATACTAAACGGCGAATTTTATGATCATTTTCACCGATACCGCCGGCAAATACAATCGCATCAACACCGCCGAGCTGCGCAAAGTAGCCGCCTACGGTATTGATAATGCGATTTACATAAAGATCGGTAGCGATGATCGCACCTTCCTTGCCTTCCTCACATGCTTTTTCAATATCACGAGCATCACTGGAAATACCGCTGATTCCGAGCATTCCGCTTTCCTTATTCAGTACGGTATCCATTTCCTCTGCACTCATTCCTGTTTTCTTCATCATATAACAGACAATTGCCGGATCAATATCGCCGCAGCGTGTTCCCATCATAATGCCCGCCAACGGTGTAAAGCCCATTGAAGTATTGATGCACTTGCCGCCGTCAACCGCAGAAATGCTGGCACCGTTACCCAAATGACAAGTAATTATTTTTAAATCCTCAATATTTTTATTCATCAATTCGGCACAGCGCTGTGATACATACTGATGGCTTGTACCGTGATAGCCGTAGCGACGAATCTTATAATCGCGATACCAGCTCATCGGCACCGGATATAAATAGCTTTCCTGTCCCATCGTCTGATGGAAAGCCGTATCAAATACTGCGACATGTCCGGCACTCGGCAGTGCTTCCTTAAAAGCTCGATAACCGACTAAACCGGCCGGATTATGCAGCGGCGCCAACTCAGACATATCTACGATTACCTGCTCTACCGTATCATCAATCACATGGCTGCTGCTGTAATCACCGCCCTGAACAACACGATGACCGACTCCCTTGATCTCTTCTAATGAGGAAACGATCTTGTGTTCTACAAGTGCATTCATTAACAGTGCAACTGCTTTCGCATGATCCTCGATCGGTAATTTTTTCGTAACCTTTTCTCCGTTGACCTTGATGGTAAAGATTCCTTCTTCTAAACCGATTCGTTCCATATTACCGCTGGTTAATACGTGTTCCTGCGGCATTTCAAATAATTGAAACTTCAAAGATGAGCTTCCTGCGTTTACGGAAATAATTTTTGTCATAATATCCTCCTGATTATCTATCGCTTCCAACGCGTTTATATACTGATTGATTTTTTGATTGTCTAATGCTCTCATTGCTTCATAAAGCATACGGCGCTGTTGATTGCCGAAAACAATTTTCAGCTTTGCTTCATATTCATCCAACGCTTTTTCACTGCGCTTTAAATGATCGCTGACCGCTGCTCTTGAAATGTGCTGAAGCTCGGCAATTTCCGATAATGAAAAATCTTCTTCATAATACAGCTTGAGAATATCCAGTTGCTTATCGGTAAGCAGACTGCCGTAAGCATCCAGCAATTCATTCATGCGTTCGGTTTTATCAAGCGCCTCCATCGTTTAAAATACCCTCACATAAGCCGTAAAGATACGCATTTATATCAAACGGTCGTAAATCATCGATTCCTTCACCTAATCCGATATAAGTAACCGGCAATCCCAACAGATCACGAATCGCAATCACAATCCCGCCCTTGGCCGTACCGTCAGTCTTGGTCAAGATAATACCGCTGACATCGGTTGTCTCCATAAAGACAGATGCTTGCGAAATTCCGTTTTGACCTGTGGTGGCATCAATGACAAGCCATACCTCATGCGGCGCCCCCGGGATTTCCTTGGCAACGACACGCTTCATTTTTTCCAACTCTTTCATTAAATTGGCTTTATTTTGAAGACGTCCGGCAGTATCCCCGATCACAATATCACTGTGATGTTCTTTGGCATAACGGCAGGCATCCACCAATACCGCACTCGGATCACCGTTTTCACGCCCTTTGATACATGGCAAGTTCAGACGCTCAGCCCATTTGGCAAGCTGGTCGACTGCACCGGCACGAAATGTATCGGCTGCGGCTAATACAACGCTTTTTTGATCCTCTTGAAAGCGTTTGGCAAGCTTTGCGGTCGTCGTTGTCTTGCCGCTTCCGTTGACACCGACCATCAGGATCACAGTCGGACCGTCCGGATTTTCTTGAAAAGGACGATCCTCATGTTCCGTATACAGTTTTGCCATTTGTTCTACCAAACATTCACTGATTTCACTGAAAGTTCTCAAACGGCGGTCCATCGCTTCATTTTCCACCGCATCAACAATTTTTTGAGCTGTTTTTACACCAATATCAGCTTCTAACAGCGCAATCATCAATTCCTCTAAAAATTCTTCATTCACACCGCTGAATCCAAGCGCAAGCCTGCGGATTCTCTGTGAAAATGATTTTTTGCTTTTATCCAAACCGCTTAAGTAGCGATCCTGATCCTCATTGGAGCCAAATGCCTGCTTCAGCTTTGAAAATATACCCATTATGCATCTACTCCTTTCTGATCTTTTTCTTCATGATCCACCATATTAATTGCATCCTGTAAACGCACCTTTAACAGCTGTGAGACACCGTTTTGCTGCATGGTTACACCGTATAAAGCATCACATTGTGCCATAGTGCCGGGACGATGCGTAACAACGATAAACTGGCTTTCCCCGCGGAAACGGGCAATATATTTCGCAAAACGCTCAACATTTGCCTGATCCAAGGCAGCCTCTACCTCATCAAAGATACACAGCGGCATCGTTCTCGCCTTTAAAATCGAGAACAATACACAAATCGCAATCAATGCCTTTTCCCCGCCGGAGAACAAGCGAATATTCTGCACGGTTTTACCGGGAGGCTGAACATCAATATCGATTCCCGTATTTAAGACATCCTGCGGATCCACCATATATAAGCGTGCCTTTCCGCCGCCGAATAAGGTTCGGAAAACATCGTTCAGCTCATTATTGATGCGATCGAACATCTCCTGAAACTGCGTGACCATCACTTCATCCATTTCATCGATTGCTTCTAAGATTTTATCCTTCGCCGATAACAAATCATTACGCTGCTTTGTTAAAAATTCAAAGCGTTCGCTGACCTCGGCATATTCCTGCGGTGCATCTAAATTTACGTTACCTAATTGCTGAATTTCCTTGCGAAGTGTCAGCACGCGCTGTTTTGCTTCGGCAATATCAATTTCCTGCTTCTGCGTCAACGCATATTCATAGGTCATTTCATAAGTTGAGCTTAAACGCTCCAAGGCATTTTCCAGCTGTGTTTCCGCTTTTACCTTTTGTTCACCGACTTCACGTTCTTCATTTTGCAGAATATTTAAATCTCTGCGCAGCTGTCGAATCGATGCTTCCTTACGTTCTACCTCACTGCCGCAGCGCATTCTTCGCTCACGCTTATTTTGAATCGTTGACAGCGTATCATCACGCTTCGAGTACAGCTTTGACAACTGAACCACAAGATCATCCTGCATCGTTCCTTCATTTTCCTGTAGTTCATCCGGTGCCAGCTGTTCATAATCGGCTTTTAAACGATCCATTTTGGTTCGCTTTACCTCAACGATCGGTTCCAGTTGTGCAATCGCTATTTGCAGCTGCACCGCTTCATCTTGAAGCTTCTGCTGCTTCCCTTGTAATGCATACAGTTGATTGCTTAACGCATCAACCTGCAACTGCTGTCCTTCAATGCTTTGTAACAGCTGATTCAATTCTTTTTGAATCGTCATCGGTGAGCCGGCATTCTTCATGCGTCCGCCGCTCATACTTCCGCCTTTATGTACGACATCACCGTCCAAGGTCACGATTTTATAATTGTATTTTAAGACTTTTGCCAATTCATTCGCATTGATCAGATTATCGCAAACAAGCACGTTGCCCAATAACGACTGTTTTACAATATCAAAAATTTCCTCATTGTCAACAAAATCACACGCACAGCCTAAAAAACCCGGTGTATGATTTGCCAGCATCAAATGATCATTGTTCATATGACGCGGTTTTAATACATTCAGCGGTAAAAAGGTAGCCCTTCCGCTTTGATTTTTCTTCAAAAAAGTGATCGCATGACGTGCTGCCGATTCATCCTCTGTCACGATATGATACATCGCTCCGCCCAACGCATTGGAAATCGCATCCTCATAATTCATTTGCGGTTTCAGAATTTGTGAGATAACGCCCAGCACACCCAATAATGCACTTTGATTATCTAAAACGGCTTTCACACCCTGTTGGTGATTAAACGGCTGCTTGGCAAGATTTTGCAATACTTCACGACGATTTTCCAAACGATTCATCAGATTCTCCGCCTGATAATGCTCACTGCGGCATTCACTGAGACTCGCATCCACTTCACTGAGCTGTTTTTTCTTCAGATCAATATCACGCAATAAATCCTGCAGACGATTCATACGATCTTTATATTCATAGCTCGCTTCTTCAAGCATAGCCTTTAATTCCTTCAGCTTTTCTTTGCGATCCGCAAACTCTAACGCATACTTACGCTTTTCATCCAATTCAGCCTTGCGTGTTTCTAATACGGAAATTTCATTGATCGTCTTGGTATAAGCTTCCTGAAGCTGATTGATTTCATGATCCAGCTGAAACATCTCTTTACGAAGATCGCTGTTTTTTAAATCCTCGACTTGAATGGTTGTTTCATTCATCGCTTTTTGTGTATCTAAATCAAATGCTTTTTTCTTTAATATTTCAATTCGTTCCGTTAATTGTTCAATTTCATCCGCAATTACACTGATTTCAATCGATTCCAGCTCACTGCGCTTTTGTAAATACAATTCAGCTTTTTTTGCCTGACGCTTCAGCGGATTTACCTGACGCTCCAATTCCGCGATAATATCCTCTACGCGCATTAGATTTTCCTGGGTACGATTCAGCTTGGCAAGCGATTCATTTTTACGCTTCTTATATTTGGCAACACCGGCAGCTTCCTCAAACAATGCCCGGCGTTCTTCCGGCTTCGCTTCCGCAAAGCTTGAGATATTTCCCTGTGTGATGATCGATAAGGAATCGCGTCCCAAACCGCTGTCCATCACAATATTGACTACATCCTTCAAACGACACGGAGTTTTATTGATAAAATATTCACCCTCACCGCTTTGGCGATGCAGCCTGCGGGTTATTTCCACCTCTTCATAATCGACGTTCAAATAGTGCTTTGAATTATCAAACACAAGCGTCACTTCGGCAGTATTGACTGCCTTACGCTGTGTCGAGCCGCTGAATATGACATCGCTCATACTGCTTCCGCGCAGACTTTTTACACTCTGTTCTCCGAGTACCCAGCGAATCGCATCATTGATATTACTTTTGCCGCAGCCGTTCGGTCCGACAATGCCGATCACATCGGAATCAAAGTGTATAATTGATTTATCCGCAAAGGACTTAAAGCCCTGCAATTCTATTCTTTTTAAAAACATAACAGTCCTCCTGTCAAGATGATGCATGTTACTATTACAGTTCAATCCATCATGTATTATAACACAAAATTGATGTTTTGCGTATACTGTGTTACAATAGTGCAAACTTAAGGAGGCTTTCCGTATGGCAAAAGAAGTAAAAACAATGCGTAATATGTTTCATCTGTCCTTCGGTGAAGAAGTCGGCAATGCAGTTACGCATGGTGTAGCAGCGATTTTATGTCTTTTGTTTTTACCGTTTGCGGCTGTATATTCCTATGTAATCGGCGATACATGGCGCTCTTTCGGCGTCGCAGTATTTATCATCTGTTTATTTTTAATGTTTTTGATTTCAACGATCTATCACAGTATGGCTTATGAAAGTGAACAGAAATATATCTTTCGCAAGCTCGATCATATTTGTATCCTGTTGGCGATTGCGGGCAGCTATACGCCGATTGCGATTACCCTGATCCAAGGCTGGCAGGCGGTTGTTATCCTGATCATTGAATGGAGTATGGTAATTGCGGGCATATTGTTAAAATCAATCTCCAAGCGCAGCTTTCCGATGTTATCCATGACAATCTATATGGTCATGGGATGGACTGCGGTATTCTTTATGCCGAAGCTGCTGGCGGTTGCTTCCCCGTTGTTTCTCGGATTAATTCTGTTAGGCGGAATCTTATACACGATCGGTGCTTTCTTTTATGCAAAGCCTCAACATCGCTACTTCCATATGATTTGGCATTTGTTTATATTACTCGCATCAATATCCCATATCATTGCCATCGTATTCTTAATGTAAAAAATTGATTTATGAACTACGGCGTCCGAATAAGCGGATGCCTTTTTATATAAATACAGGCTTTTTAACATCAAAGTGAGAAATGATATGATGCATAAAAAAAAACGGATCGAAGATCCGCCTTAGAATAACCGTAATAGATCTTGCCAAGTAGCGAATACCATAAGCGCCACTAACAGCACTACCCCGATCATCATAATTACCATTTCGGCACGCTCGCTTAATTTGCGGCCGCTGATTTTTTCAATCAAGGTCATAAAAATTCTGCCGCCGTCAAGCACCGGCAACGGCAATAAGTTAAAGATACCGATATTTAAGGATAACAGCGCAATTAAAGAAATCGCCGGAATGATTCCGTTCTGAGTCGTTTCTGCCGTAATTTGAAAAATTCCGACCGGACCGCTTAAATTCTCTAAGCCGATGCCGCGAATCAGTTTTGATAAAGATCGGAAAATTGCGGTAGAGCCTTCGATCATTCGTGTTGTTCCGTACTGAAAGCTTTCGAGCAGCGAGATTTCTTTTACATTCACATCTGCCTGAAACCCAGCCAAATAACGATCTTCACTCTCGTCATATTTCGGAGTCAATTTAATTTCCGTTTCGCTGCCGTCGCGCTCCACGGTAAACACAGCTTCACTTTTCGGAAAATAACTGATATGTTCAGTAATATCATCAAATGTGTCAACGGTAGTTACTTCTGAGCCACTGGTGATTTTTGTAATGCGATCCCCGATTTCAAAGCCCGCAGCTTCCGCTACCGAACCCTCGGTAAAGCCGGCAACGATCGGTTCGCTCGGCAACACGACACGACCTTGAACCATGGTAACCATAATAAACAAAATCCACGCAAGCAGTACGTTCATAATCGCTCCTGCCGCCATAATGATAACTTGTTTCCACCAAGCAATCCCTTTTAAAGTGCGCTCAAAAGGAATTGATTCATCATCAACGCCTTCTTCACCTGCCATGGATACAAACCCGCCCAGAGGCAAAGCACGAATGGAAAAAGCTGTTTCTTTTCCCTGACGCTTATAGATGACCGGTCCCATACCGATCGAAAATTCCTGACAGTATACATGAAAATATTTCGCTGTCAGTAAATGACCGAGTTCATGAATAATAATAATCACACTCAGGATTAAGATAAAATAGATAATACTCATAAATGTTTCCTTTCCGCAAATGCATCTACATAAGCACGTGCATTGTGATCTGCCGCAATCAGATCTTTCAATGTCGGATTTTTCACATAGGCAATTTCTCGCAGCGCTCCCTGCACTGCCGCTTCAATTTGTAAAAAACTGATATGTCCGGCAAGGAAATGCGCAACTGCCGCCTCATCGGCACCGTTCATAATCGCCCCGCCGTTGCCTTTGCGCTTCCCCACCTCGTATGCTGTTTGTAACAACGGATAACGTTTGAAATCCGTAGGCTGAAAGTGCATCACATCCAGCTTCGTAAAATCCAGCGGTTCTGATTCATAAATCACTTCTCGTTTCGGATAAGTCAGTGCATATTGAATCGGTATTCGCATATCGGGAGTACCGATTTGAGCCAATATCGCATGATCCTGAAACTGTACCATGGAATGAATCATGCTTTCCTTATGGATAATCGTTTCAATTTTATCAAACGGAATATCAAACAGATAATGTGCTTCAATCACTTCAAAGCCTTTATTCATCATCGTAGCGGAATCAATCGTGATTCTGGCTCCCATGTTCCAATTCGGATGCTTTAAAGCCTGTTCAACCGTTACATCGACAAGCTCCTCACGCGTACGATCGCGAAAGCTGCCGCCGCTGGCTGTGATAATCAGCTTATCAATCGAACGATGCTCATTTCCTTTCAAGCACTGAAAGATTGCGGAATGTTCCGAATCAATCGGATATAAATGACTTTGATGTTTAGCCAGTGCTTCTTTTACCAATTCACCGCCGACCACAAGACTCTCTTTATTCGCCAACGCTACATCCTTATCATGCGTAATGGCTGTAAGCGTAGGCACTAAGCCGCGAAAGCCGACAAGTGCATTTACAAGCACATCGTATTCCGTCCAAGCACAAAGCGCCTTTAAGCCTTCATCACCCGCCTCAAAATGAATGTTCGGATACCTTTCACGAAGCATCGGAAGCTGAGTTTGCTCAGCTACACAGACCCGTTTGACCTCGGGCAGCTGTTTCAGTAATTCATGCAGCTTATCAATTTGATATCCGACACTTAAGCCTATGATACAAAAGGCATTTCTATGATGCGATACGACATTTACCGTCTGCATTCCGATGGAGCCGCTCGCTCCAAGCAATAACAATCGTTTCATAGTGCAATCACCGCCAAAATCACTGCAAAACAAATAAAATTAAATATTAATGAATCCAAACGATCTAAAATACCTCCGTGACCCGGCAACAGCTGAGAGAAGTCCTTTACATCGAAACAGCGCTTAATCGCACTGAAAGCCAAGTCACCGATTTGTCCGCTGAACGGCAACAAGGAAGCTGCCGCAATAATCTCCCACAGCTGCATATGATCTATGCAGTAGTAAGCGAATAAAAACGTACAGATTGCCGCAAACAGCCAGCCGCCGATACTGCCTTCAATCGTTTTCTTCGGAGAAATACGAGGATTCAGCTTATGCTTGCCGATAAAATAGCCGGTAAAGTACGCAGCAGTATCACAACAGTAGGTCGCAATAATAATCAGCCATATATACATAGGATCAGCTTCATAAATTTGTAAGAAGCTGTTCGCAATCATATAAAAGAACGTCAAATAAGCAATACAAAGCAATGCATCTTTCGCATCATAAGATTCCGTGAACACCGGAATAGATAAGAAGCACAGCATAAATGCACCCATCAACGGGATTGTTAAGGATTTTTCAGGACAAAATACAACCGCATACACTGTCAGAATCGCCAACGGCTTCACAAACAGCGGCCAACGGTTATGATTTTTTGATAAATGAAGAAATTCCAAACCGCCTAATATAATAATACAAGAGATCAATGCGAATAAAAGCCAGCCGCCGAATAACAATGCCGGAATAATAAAAGCGAGGATCCCGATTGCCGTAACTATTCTCGTTATCATTTCAAACCTCCGAAACGGCGATCTCTTGCCGTATATTCATCAATTGCCTTATTCAACTGAACAACATCGAAATCAGGCCATGCCACATCAGTAAACAGAAATTCCGAATAAGCATTTTGCCAAAGCATAAAATTGGATAAGCGAAGCTCTCCGCTTGTACGGATCATTAAATCAACATCGGGCATATCCGCAGTCATCATATATTTTCCGAATGCTTCTTCCTCAATTGCCAAATCAGCTTTTTGATTCAATACATCTTGTGCATAGGCACGAGCCGCTAACGTAATTTCCCTTCTGCCGCCGTAATTTACCGCTAAACAAAGAATCAAGCCGGTATTTTCACTTGTTTGTTCCACAGCGCTTAAGATGACGTTTTGCGTATCAATCGGAAAACGCTCAATTTCCCCTAAGAAGCGCACACGGATATTGTTTTGCTTCAATTCTTCCATATAGCGATTAAAAAAGAATCGCGGAAGCTTGCATAAATAATCAACCTCTTCCTCCGGTCGTTTCCAGTTTTCAGTGGAAAATGCATAAACGCTCAGTGCCTGAACTCCCTTTTGATTACAGGCAATCGCAATTTTCCGTATTGTCTCAGCGCCCTTTTTATGACCGGCAGTCCGCGGCAATCCTCTTTTTTTTGCCCAGCGTCCGTTACCGTCCATAATGATTGCAATATGAGCAGGAATCTTTTGTTCCATCCGCTATCCTCCTAAAAAGATAACCCACAACGGTGGGTTAATTAGTAAAAAACTCTTTTTACACAGCGTTATACTGACATAATATCCTTACATTTCTCATCAACGATCTTATCTACCTTAGCAGTATATTGATCCGTTGCCTTTTGAATATCTTCCTGTGCCTGTTTCTTTAAATCTTCTGTTAATTCAGCATCTTTTTTAGCAGCGTTTGCGGCATCACGACGGATATTGCGAATCGCAATTTTGGCATCTTCGCCCATCTTATGCGCATCTTTAGTCAATTCCTTACGACGATCCTCGGTCAAAGCCGGAATCATAATACGAATTACACTGCCGTCATTCTGCGGTACCAGTCCTAAATCTGCCATCGCAACTGCACGTTCAATCTCTTTCAGCATATTACGATCAAACGGCTTGATCATCAGCTGTCTGCCCTCTACCACCGAGATGCTTGATAATTGATTCAGCGGTGTCATAGATCCGTAATATTCCAGTTCTACACGATCTAAAATCGTCGGATTGGCACGTCCGGTACGAATCGTTTTTAAATTCGTTTCCAATGCCTCTACAGCTTTATTCATCTTGTCATTCATTAATTCCATATAACTCATATCAGTTACCTTCCTTTGATATTCTCGTACCTGTAATTTCTTCTTTTACAGCCTTTACAATATTGCCTCTTTCATTCATATTGAATACGACCAAATCAATTTCATTATCCATACACATACTGGTAGCGGTCGTATCCATTACCTGTAAGCCTTCTTTAATCAAATCCATGTAAGACAGAGTATCGTATTTGATAGCTTCCGGATGTGTTTTCGGATCTGCGTTATATACACCGTCTACTCCGTTTTTCGCCATCAGAATCACATCAGCCTTAATTTCACTGGCTCTTAATGCCGCTGTCGTATCGGTTGAGAAATACGGATTGCCGGTACCCGCGCCGAAAATTACGATGCGTCCTTTTTCCAAATGGCGCAATGCTCTGCGGACGATAAACGGTTCCGCAACCTTTTGCATTTCGATTGCCGTCTGTACTCTAGTCGGTACACCCTCTTGTTCTAAGGCACTCTGTACCGCCAGTGCATTGATAACGGTCGCAAGCATCCCCATATAATCAGCCTGTACGCGTTCAATTCCTACCTGCTCGGCAATTTTACCGCGAATGAAGTTTCCGCCGCCGACAACAATTGCCAAATCCACACCTAAGTCATGAATTTCCTTTAATTCCTTCGCCAAATTCGCTAAAATCTCAGGATCAAACGGATTGCCGTTCGCAGCCAATGCCTCTCCGCTTAATTTTAACAATACTCGTTTATACATAGTCGTTATCCACCTTACCTTTTCAGCCCTGCTCGCTGTTTATTCATACAGTAATTTTATTCTGTACATGTCTATATACATTATAAAGAAATTTACTCCTAAAGGAAAGAAAAACTTTCACTTTATCCGCTTTTTTTCAATATTACAATGATTTCAATCAAACAACTTCATAAACATCCGTAAAAAATGGACACTGTATGGTGTCCATTTCATTATTAGTTACCGAATGCTTGTGACATTACCTCTTCCGCAAAATTATCACTGCGTTTTTCAATGCCTTCACCGACTAAATAACGAGTAAAGGAAGCAACCGTAACATTATGTTCCTTTAAGTATTGAGCAACCTTTTGATCGGGATTCAAGAAGAATTCCTGTTCTACAAGGCAAAGATCCTTTAAATTCTTAGAGATTTTACCTTCAATAATACCTGCCAATACTTTTTCCGGTTTATTAGCCAGTTTTTCATCATTCTTAACGATTTCAGTCTGTACTTTACGCTCATGCTCAACAACCTCTGCCGGCATATCATCACGTGTTACATACTGAGGTGCCATACTTGCGATCTGCATTGCGATTTCTTTGGCGATTTTCTCATCCGCATTGCCTTTTAATACAGCCAGTGCGGAAATATTACCGCCCATATGCATATAGCTGCCGAATACTTCATCATCGCTTTTTTCAACAATTTCAAAACGACGAAGTGTGATTTTTTCACCGATTTTCGCAGTTGCATTAGTCAATTCATCATTGATTGTAGCACCGTTGCAAGCAACTGTAAGCGCCTCTTCCAAGGTTTTCGGTTTTGCCGCAAACAAAGCAGTTTTAATATCATCCAACAGTGTCAGGAACTGTTCGTTTTTCGCAACGAAATCAGTTTCTGAATTTACTTCAAAAATAACCGCTGTATTTCCTTCTACCGCTACACGACTTAAACCTTCAGCCGCAATACGATCGGATTTTTTAGCAGCTTTAGCGATTCCTTTTTCACGCAACCAGTCGATTGCTTTTTCCATATCTCCGTCACATTCAGTCAGGGCTTTTTTGCAGTCCATCATGCCTGCGCCGGTTCTTTCACGTAATTCTTTTACGTCCTTTGCAGTAATCATTTCATTTCCTCCTATCGCTTATTATTCAGCCGCATCAGTTTTTGCTTCTGCTTTTACTTCCGGTGCTGTTTCAGCTGCCGTTTCTTCTTTTGCCGGTGCGCTTTCACGCTTTACAAACGGCTTTCCGTCACGGCGTGAGTTGCGATTGCGATCGAAGTTGTTACGACGATTGCGGCGCTCCTCAATTCTCTGACGGCGACGACGCTCATTTTCAGCGATCTGTTCTTCAACATTCTGAATAACATCTTTCATTGTTACATCTGTTTCATTTTCATCAATATTATGAGCAACACTCAATAAGCCGCCCTTTGCTTCTACGATTGCATCAGCCATTAAGGTAGTGATCAATTTCACAGAGCGGTTCGCATCATCATTAGATGCGATTGGATAATCCACCATTTCCGGATCACAGTTAGTATCTACCATAGCGAATACCGGAATACCTAATTTTTTCGCTTCCGCTACCGCATTGTGTTCTTCCTTAGGATCGATTACAAATACGGCATTCGGCAGTTTTTTCATTTCTTTGATACCGCCTAAGAAGTTTTCAAGACGTGCTTTTTCCTTTTTGATCTGAGCAATTTCTTTCTTCGGATAAACTTCTAAGATTCCGCTGGCTTCCATTTCTTCAATTTCAACCAAACGCTTAACACGTTTCTGAATCGTTCTGAAGTTTGTCAATAATCCGCCTAACCAGCGCTGATTAACAAAGAAAGAACCGCTGCGAAGTGCCTCTTCTACAACGCATGTCTGCGCTTGTTTTTTAGTTCCTACAAATAAAACTTTACCGCCTTTTTCTGCAATATCCTTTAATGCGTTATATGCAGTTTCCAGCTGTTCTTGGGTTTTCTCCAAGTTGATGATGTACACCCCGTTGCGGCTCGCATAGATGTTTGGTTTCATCTTAGGGTTCCATCTGCGTGTTTGATGTCCGAAATGAACACCTGATTCCAATAATTTTCTCATTGAAACGATTGGCATAAAAATTTCCTCACTTTCCGTTATACCTCCATCACTTCCTCTCGACAGCAACCTTGTAAATACCGACTTCGGTGACAGGCACGGACTGCCGTATCCATGATGTGTGTATTGTGCAATTCGTTCGCACTGCCATATAGTATAACATATTTCCCTTTTTATGGGAAGTGCTTTTTGGATTTTCATTTCATTCTCAGACATTTTGTAATTAGCCTTATTTGTTTACTGCTTATTGAGATATAAAACTTTTGTTAAAACAAGATTTTAAACAAGCCGAAATAAAAAATTCGTACAACAAAAAGTCATACGAACAGATTTAAAATAAGCTATCTTGGTTCTGCCTTAGCACGCGGATGCGCATGAATATAAGCATTTTTTAATCGCTCCTGCGATACATGAACATAAATTTGCGTCGTAGATAACGAAGAATGTCCCAACAACTCCTGAACCAGTCGAAGATCTGCGCCGTTATCCAACAGATGCGTCGCAAAGGAATGGCGAAACATATGCGGATGAATGTGAACGGACATTCCGAGTGCATCAGCCTGTTTCTGCATCAAATACTGCACCCCTCTTGTCGTCAGCCCGCTTCCTCGTTGATTGATAAAAACAACCGAGTGCTTTTGATTATTGATCCATGAAGCTCTGACTTCATACAGATAACGCTGCAGCAGCTGCTTCGCCATATCATAAAACGGAACGATCCGCTGCTTATCCCCTTTTCCCGTAATATGCAGTACCTGATCGTTAAAGTCAATATCTTCAAGCTGTAACGCAACGACCTCACTGACACGCAATCCGCATGCATACATCAGTTCAAATAAGGCACGAT
Source organism: uncultured Erysipelotrichaceae bacterium (assembly GCA_947569705.1). Taxonomy (GTDB): domain Bacteria; phylum Bacillota_I; class Bacilli_A; order Erysipelotrichales; family Erysipelotrichaceae; genus C-19. The sequence goes on along the minus strand of CANOSP010000006.1, from coordinate 16,716 downwards.
TGCGCAGATCCACCGGTTTCTGTAAATCAAAGCTGTTCAGAAACATTTCCATTTCATCGTAAAACAGAAATTCGGGAATGCGGCGGCTGATTTTCGGTCCTTTTACATAGAGAAAGGGATTATCTTGAATACCGACATATTCATTCAAATAGCGATAAAATGATCGCAATGAAGAAAGCTTGCGGGCGATGCTGGTATTTTTCATCGCTCCTGCGGATCCGTTTCTTTGACGAAGTGAAGCAATATAATTCATTACGATGATCCGATCGGTTTGTTCAAATGAGGTAACACCTTCTTCTGTAAGAAAAGCAATAAAATCATCAATGTCTCGCTCATAGGCTTCACGCGTATGATCCGAACCGGTATTCAGCTGATCGATATAGGAAAGAAAGCGCTGCTTCCATTCATTCATGAGCATTCCTCAAGCAGTTCCGTAATGACCTGCAGTGCCTGTTTTCCCATCGCTTCTTTACGATCCTTTTTCTTCACTGCTTCATTTAATTTCATAATGCCGAAATTCGCATTCATCGGCTGAAAATACTTCGCATCGGCATGTGTAATATAATGTGCCATCGCCCCGATCATGCAAGTAGGCGGCAATTCCAGAGGCGTTTTGCCGTTCATCAGTCTTGCCATATTCAAACCGGCAAGCAAGCCGCTGGCGGCACTTTCCACATATCCCTCTACCCCGCACATCTGTCCGGCAAAAAAGAGATCCTCTCTTGTTTTCAGCTGATAGGTCGGCTTCAACAGCTTCGGTGAACAGAGATAAGAATTGCGGTGCATAACACCGTAGCGTGTAATAACGGCGTTTTCCAATCCCGGAATCATCGATAGTATACGTTTTTGTTCGCCCCATGTTAAATGCGTTTGAAAACCGACGATATTGTATAAAGTATCGGCCGCATTATCACGACGCAGCTGTACAACTGCATAAGGTCTTGTACCGTCCGGCTGTTCTAAGCCGACCGGCTTCATTGGACCGAACAACAAGGTTTTCATTCCGCGCTTTGCCATTTCTTCAAACGGCATACAGCCTTCAAAATATATTTCCTTTTCAAATTCATGAAGCTTTGCGGTTTGAGCATGAATCAGCTCATGATAAAATGCTTCAAACTGTGCTTTATTCATCGGACAATTAATATAAGCTGCTTCCCCTTTATCATAGCGGCTTTTCATATATGCTTTGGAAAAATCGATGGAATCCTTTTCAACAATCGGTGCCGCTGCATCATAAAAATAGAAATAATCACTGTCAACCGCTTCAGCGATCGCATCACTTAAGGAAGCTGAAATAAGCGGTCCGCCGGCGATAATTGTCGGTCCTTGCGGAATCTCACAAACTTCCTCATGAATCACCTCAACTAACGGATGATTACTGAGGGCGGCAGTTACCGCTTGTGCAAACTGATGACGGTCAACAGCCAAAGCACTGCCGGCAGGAACACTGTGTTCATCGGCACAGCGTATAATCAGCGAATCCATTAAACGCATTTCCGCTTTCAGTAATCCGACGGCATTGGTTAAAACATCTGATCGAAGCGAATTACTGCATACCAATTCCGCAAAATCCGCACTGTGATGCGCCGGTGATGATTTTTTCGGACGCATCTCATACAGCTGAACGGGGACACCGCGTTTTACAAGCTGCCATGCCGTTTCACTTCCGGCAAGACCGGCACCGATCACCTTGACCGGTCGCATTATGCTTGTTCCTCATGATCAGTGACAGTCTTTTTCGTCACCTTACGCGTCGTTTTTTTCTTGTTCGCGGATTTTGACTTCGTTGTTTTTGCGGCGGTTTCTTTCTTCTCCGGCTTCGGCGTCTTCTTAATATAACGACATTTCGGATAGTTTGAACAGCCGACAAAGGTTGTACCGAAGCGTGATTTACGCTCCACTAATTCATGACCGCACTCCGGACACATCTCTCCGGTCGGTTTCGGTTCTTCTTTTTGTTTGGTATTTTTGATATATTTGCATTCCGGATAATTGCTGCAAGCAAGAAAAGCACCGTAGCGACCTTTTTTACTGACCATCTTGCCGCCGCAGTTCGGACATACTTCATCACTTGCATTATCTTCTTCCTGCTCACTTTTGGTAAAGCGACAACTCGGAAAATTAATACAGGATATAAAGCGACCGAAGCGACCGTTGCGATAAACCAATTCAGCCCCGCAGTCGGGACACATTTCTCCGGTACGCTCTAATTCTTTTTTCTCCATTTTTTCATATGCTTCATCTAACAAAGGTTCAAATTTTTCATAGAAAGTACGCACTTCTTCAATATTATTACGATCACCCTGCGCAATTTCATCAAGATGCTCTTCCATATTGGCAGTATAGGTTACATTGATAATACTGCTGAAAAATTCCTGCAGTTTCGCATCGGTCAGTTCCCCTTGTTCTGTAGGAACAAACACCTTTGTTTTACTGCCTTCGCTCTGTCTGTCTAATGATACATAGCTGCGTGCCTGCAGCGTATCAATAATGATTGCATAGGTGGACGGACGCCCGATGCCCTTTTCTTCCAATTCCTTAATCAAACGCGCTTCACTGTAACGAAGCGGCGGTTCGGTAAAATGCTGCTTCCCTTCCAATTCCACATGTTTTAATTGTTCATTTTCTGCTAATTCCGGCAACATCTCATCCTTTGTGGTTTCATAATCGCCGTACACTTTTAAATAACCGTCAAAAGCCAAAATACTTCCGTTGGCACTGAAATCACAATTATCACTGCGAATGACGGCATTGACGACATTGCTCTTACTCGGCGCCATCAAAGAAGCAACCGCTCTGGCATAAATCAGCTTATATAAACGATATTGTTCATTCGTTAAATACTGTTTTACTTTCTCCGGTGTATTATGAATATTAGTCGGTCGAATTGCTTCGTGAGCATCCTGTGCATGCTCGTCATTTTTCTGACGTGCTTTTCCTTTATATTCCTTACCGAATTCATCTTCGATATATGCAAATGCATCATTTACAAACACCTGCGATAAACGCGTACTGTCAGTACGCATATACGAAATCAAACCTTCGGTATGTCCGCCCAAAGCAATTCCCTCATAAAGCTTTTGCGCTATCTGCATCGTCTTTTTCGCACCGTATCCAAGCTTCGTACTTGCTTCCTGCTGAAGCGTTGAAGTAATAAACGGCATCTTCGCTTCTTTTTTTCTTACCTTTTTTTCAATCGAGGCTACATGAAACTCATTCAGACGGGCAATAATCGCATCTGTCTCTTCCTGTGTTTTCAGCTTCGCCTTTTTACCGTCAATTTTAATCAGCTGCGCACTGAACTCCTTGCGATCCTTTTTTACGTTCGCATGTAAGGTCCAATACTCTTCACTTTTAAAACGACGAATTTCATTTTCGCGCTCAACGATTAAGCGTAAGGCAACCGATTGCACACGTCCCGCCGATTTTGACTTAATCTTGCTTTGTAATAGCTTTGATAGCTTAAAGCCGATAATTCGATCCAACATACGACGTGCCTCTTGGCTTTTCACAAGATCCTGATCAATCGTACGAGGATGTTGAAAAGCTTCCAAAACAGCTTTTTTCGTTATTTCATTGAAAATGATGCGATTGTCATGTTCCATATTCAAATCAAGCACCTGCGCCAAATGCCATGCGATTGCTTCTCCCTCACGATCCGGATCGCTTGCCAGATAGACATGATCGCTTTTCTTTGCCAAGGCCTTTAATTCTTTTACCACATCACGTTTATCACTGCTTACTTTATATGTCGGCGTGAAGTTGTTATCCACATCAATTCCGAGTCCGCCTTTTCCGGTTGTCGCAAGATCGCGAATATGACCTTTACTGGATACAACCTGAAAATCTTCACCTAAATATTTCTCAATCGTTTTTGATTTTGATGGTGACTCCACGATTACTAAATTCTTCATTAACATCCTCCTAGCTAACAAATACGTATCCTATTATTTCCGTAAATTGCAATTTTGTCAAATAGTTTTTTCATAAAATCGCTAAAATGTCTTGATCATCGATCAGAATATTCGCCCCCTGTGACAATAAAATGTTGCTGCCGAGACCGCTTATATCGTTGAATTTATGGGGGATACAATACACAGGGATCCCTAATTCCAATGCTTCATTCACCGTTAAAAGCGTACCGCTTCTTTTTTTTGCCTGAATGACCACAAGTGCCGAACCGAGTGCCGCAATCAAACGGTTGCGCCATGGGAAATGATAGGCTAACGGTTTAACGCCGCACGGATATTCACTGAGTATTAAATGATCTTTTCGCATTTGCTCGTAAAGCACCGCATTTTCGTTCGGATACGCTCGATCGATTCCGCATCCGATCACACCGATTGTCTGACGATCCAATGCCTCTCGATGAACAATCGCATCGATTCCTTTTGCTAATCCCGAAACAATGACGGCACGCTCTTTCAAAAGCCTTGCCACATGCACAGCCATTTCTTTTCCGTAAGTATTACATTCTCTTGCGCCGATTAAAGATACTGCCTTTTTATCCAGCAATGATAAGTCACCTTCATAAAAGATTACCCAAGGCGCATATCGCAGCTTTCTAAATGCCGTCGGATAGTTCTCATCCAACACTGTCACATAAGGACGAGGATAATCGATCGGCTCCGTCGGTTCTCGTTTCGCAATCGCATTTGTAATCTGTTGCCACTCTCCTTGATATTTCAAAGAATAATACAATATTTTATTTCGCATATAATTTCCTCCTATATTTGTTATACACGGAAAATTATGCGATTACGAAAAATTTTTTAATTTTTTTCATGTTTAAGAAAAACTTGTTTGATCACGGATAAATCGCTTTCTTTTATCATATATTGGTTCTTTAAAAAAACTCGATTTTGTGTATGATTATTAATTTTAACACCATTTATGCTTAGAAAATATAAAAAAACAATAATATATCTTAATATATAAAATAAACAGGAGTAACCGTAATACTCCCGTTTATCGCTCTTAATGATTTCCTGTTTCAGTTGTTTTTTCCTAATTCACTGTTTAATTCACAGTCATTAGGACGCTTGATCGTCATTTACAAATGCTTTGATATTGGTTAATAAAGTAGCCACATTCTGCAGTTCGGAAGGCACAACCAGCTTCGTGGCTTTGCCGTCTGCCAATTTTTCATACGCTTCCAAGGATTTCAGTGTCATATACGCCTTGCTTGGCTCTGCATCCTTGATTAATTGAATACCTCTTGCCTGTGCCTCATATAAGCGCTCAGTTGCCCGTGCCTGACCTTCTGCTTCCGCAATCATCGCTTCCTTTTTAGCAGTAGCACGAAGAACCATTGATTCCTTTTCACCCTCTGCTGTTAAGATTGCGGCTTTTTTCTCACCCTCGGCACGCAATATTGATTCACGACGCTCACGCTCGGCACGCATTTGTTTTTCCATCGCTTCTTGAATATCGCGCGGCGGAATAATATTTTTGACCTCGACACGATTGACTTTAATTCCCCAAGGATCGGTAGCTTCATCTAAAATTGCTCTCATTTTCGTATTGATAATATCACGACTTGTTAAGGTTTCATCTAGCTCCAGCTCACCGATAATATTACGCAGTGTCGTTGCCGTCAAGTTTTCAATCGCCGTGATCGGTCCGACAACGCCATACGTATACAGCTTAGGATCGGTAATCTGAAAATACACAACGGTATCAATCTGCATCGTAACATTATCCTTTGTAATAACCGGCTGCGGCGGAAAATCCTTCACAATCTCCTTTAAAGTAACCTTATTCGCAATACGATCAATAAACGGAATCACAAAATGAATACCGGTAGACCACGTTGAATGATACGCACCTAAGCGCTCGATCACATAAGATTTTGCCTGCGGTACAATACGTACCACATAAGCCATCAGCGCAATCACCAACAAAATAATTACCACAAATAAAATAATTCCTAACAAATTCATAATTATCCTCCTTAATCAGACAGCTGCGAAACAAGTAATTTCGCACCCTCTATCGCTATTATTCGTACCTTTTTTCCGACCTCAATCGCCTCATGAGAGCGACTTACAGCACTCCAAACCATTCCCTGTACCTTGACCTCGCCCCAATGCTGCTCATTGATTTCCTTTATCACAATCGCGGTTTCTCCGATGATGCGATCGGCATTGGTCGGTACCGTATTACCGCGCAGATATTTTACCGCAAACGGTCTTACGACGATAATAAACAGTACGGAAACAATTACACAAACACTTGCCTGAACCACCCAAGACAGCCCTAAAGCAGCACATAACCAAGCTGCCAAAGCACCGATTGTGATCCAAATACTGACAAGTGCAGTCGGTGTCAATATTTCTAAAACAAGTGCGAGAACTCCGATCCCTATCCAAACTATATCCATGTCCATTCAATTCACCCCTTTTCTCGCTGCTTCATTAATTCAATCACTAATAAATTGCTTGCCTCATCATAAACAGCTTCAAACTTATCACCGTTTAACGGCTGCTTCAGCATATCCGCAATTTCCTCCATAACCTGTTTATTGGAAATTCGCGCATAGCCTTTCCCTAATGATACTTTATGAAGCTGTTGCAGCATCACCTGCTTACGATCGATCTCCTGTTTTGAAACAGGACGTATCGCGACTCTTTTATTCTCATGATCCAATCCGAGCATTACCCAACGCACATCTTGAACCAACACAGCCGCTGCCTGATTCAAAGTGATGTTATTTGCGTAGAGTGTCGCAACCGGTGTATATGCATTTCCTTTTACCCAAGTAAACATTTGCACCGCCTCCTGAATATTATTATATTATTTATTTTTCTATTGTCAATATATTTATCTTATTTTTCTTATTATTCTCCGCTATAATTAATATCTATAATTCGCTTACTGTTAAATTAAAAAAAAACATGCCTTGTGATATAACTAAAACAGGCACCTAAAGTGCTTTTGGATTAGTTTAACATCTTTCAATGCTTGGTAACTACATCCCTTGTAGCCTCTCACCACAGATGTACGACTTGCTTGTCATACTAAAAGAACTTCATCCCAAATTAAGATGAAGTTCTTTTATGATTTATCAAGAAACCCTATGCTGATTACATATAATCTCATTGATGACTCCCTCTAAACGATTTTCTCTTTCCGACTTTTTCAACTCACATTCCCAAACAACAATTACATTCCATTCTTGCAAACGGAGCAAATCATGGTTAATTATATCACTCCACATTTCGAGTTATTTTAGGAATCCAATAATCTTGATTAAAAGACGGTCACACAAATCAAGGGCAATCGTGCTTATACCGAAAACATCCATTTACAAAAATCACAGTTTTGTATTTAGTCAAAACGATGTCTGGACATCCCGGAAGCCTTTTAACATTTTTTCTATATCTAAATCCTTTGGAAAATAGATATTTACGTACCAAGTCTTCTGGTTTATTATCCTTACCTCGGATACTGAACATATTATAACTTCGTTGAGCTTTTGAATGATTATCTGCCATCTTTTTCTACCTACGTTTCCAACCCCTGATTCAACAGTTTTGCTAGTTTTTTCGCGATTGACTTTGCCATAATTGGCGGAACTGCATTGCCTACTTGCTGATACTGTTGATCCTTGGATCCACAGAAAACAAAACCATCCGGAAATGTTTGTAAACGAGCAGCTTCACGAATACTTATAGCTCTGTCTTTTTCAGGATGAATCCACATGGACTTTCTAACATTAACAACAGTTCCACTCGGTTCATCGTAATTCAATCTAAGATAGATTGTATTTTGTGTTCGTGAAGCATCTGTGTAGGTATTAGTTTTCATTGACTCATCAAGAGAATGAAAATTCTGGCCTTGCTTCAGCACACGGAAACGTTCCATTGCTGTCTCCGTAGTTTTGGTGATAATATGATTATACAAAACATCACTATCACGTAAGTATGTTCCTAATTCACCTAATTTCACTTTAGCTAACGCAATACCTGTATCCGCAGAAATTTCAGTTACTGGTTCAACATTCGCTAAATCTGCAATTGCATCGTAAACAGTTCTATACTCATCCTCATCAAATCGTCCTCTTGGCAAAGCCACCTTGGTCGAAATCTGCCGCTTAATACCCATAACAATGAATCTCATCCTTTTCTGAGGCGCACCATAGTTTGCTGCGCACAATACATCGCTGGTAATTATATATCCATTTTCATCTGAACTAAGAATTGCATTTAGATAATCATAAACGGCGAATGATCGTATTTTGGCTACAATATTACCTTGGCAGTTAAACTCGTCCACAATAATATTGTTCTCGAAGATTTCTATTGCTTTGCTCACCATTCTCTGAATCATAATTGCTGGTTCAATATGCTTCAGTGTTTCTCCAGCATCTATGTTTCCATTATAATAATCCTCAATAGCAGTAAATGCCTTTTTGCTCTGTTCATTAACAAAAGAATCAGCTTCGAGAGTATCGTATTCCATCGCATATTTAAGCAATTTAGATTTATGCTTCTGTAAAGAATTCACCATCTTCTGCGGATTCTTTGCAGCCTTATATATGATATTCAATGCCGCATAATGTTCTTCCGGCCATAAAGAAGCCTCAAGCTGATCAAAATTTTGTATTATCTCTAAAGCCCCATCAAAAATGTACTTTTCTTCAAGAAGTACCATATCTATTGTTTTCACTGGCACATGATACTTCTCAATCAACTCTTCGTCGCCAGCTTCCATGTAAAATCTATGTACTTCTGAACGAAGCATACTTACATTCTCCATAACAAATGCCTTTGGCTGAAGCTCTATAACAGCCCTAATATACTGTTTTACAAGCATATTATTTTTATTGATTGCATGATTTTTCTGCCTGTTTGCATTAGAGAAACCCTGACAAGGAGGTCCACCAATAACAATATCTATTTCGCCATACTTCTCTCGAATCGCGGCATAATCCGCCGCACATACGTCTCCTTGCACATCCACAGTAGGATGATTTCGGCGATATGTGTCCTGCATATTTTTGTTATTTTCAAACGCAACTTTTATATCATATTTCTGCGTTTGCATAAAACCTAAACTCAAACCACCTGCACCTGCAAACAAATCAACGACACTATATTTTTCCATGTATTTCCTCTCCCTCATCCCTTAAATCCATTTGATTTTGCTTTTTCCAGCAAGTCAAGCAAATGTACACTTTGATATGCACTTGGAAATTGAACAGGAATTCGCACTGCATACTTTAGTGCCTTCAACTGATCAGAAGTAGTATTTATTCTCTTTACAGTAATAAATTCAATGACTGCTTTCCAATAATCTGCACCAAGTCCCAATACTATCTTCTGTGCTTCGACATCAGATATTAGTGTATGGTCTTTCTTTGCAACTCTATCAGATACCTTCGTTTCGACTTTATCAAGAAGTATGTGACGCAATTCATCAGCAAGTTTTATATTGCAGCATTTAACACTTTCCCAACAAGCCTCTCTCTTACACCACTGTGTGACGTTAATTGTTTCTCTGTTCGGATCTGTTATTGTATCAAACACATATTTTGTTATTTTAACAAGTTCATTTGTCAAAGCATCAGGCACTTGTTGTCTGTTCCAAATTAGCTGCAAGTCTAAATCCATGCCCTTAAATTGCTGTGAAATAAGTCTATTAAGCAGAGCAATAGAGTAAGTAACAATATTTGCCCTATAACCTTGCTCAAACCACGGCTGGTGTGAAACTACCCATTCCGTATGTTTAAACAGAATCACTAGTGCTATTGAATCTTTGAAATATTTATCGTTGAATTGAACATCAGAATTACACCATCTTTCATCAATAGTTTCTGCAAATTTCATAAAGTTTGTCTGTGCACCTTTACTTACTATATGAGGAATGCCTGCCCAAGAATTTCTCACTTTCGCTAAATCGGTTTTTGTAATAACCTGTTTCTTTGGATTCTGTGCAGCAAACTTATCTTTCTGAGATTTTGTCATATGCATCTGAGCCTGAATGTATTGACCACGAGCACGCTCATAAAACCATTTCGTTTCGTATTGCGCCCCACCAGACGCAGGAGCAAAAACTCTTCGTGATATCTGCTCCATACGGACATGAAATGGATGTGTTGCAAAGAAATCTGCATCACTTACTTTATTCTGGCTATTAGACGAACGAGAAATATTCCTGATTAATTCACTTGCTTTATCTGCATCTGAATCAACTTCAGTAAGCTTCATCTGCACATAAATCTGGCTTAAATCAACACCATCCTTATAGCGGGCATTTGATAAAGAAGCCGTTGTTTGACCTCCGTTGATAATCTGAAAGTCTCTTGCATAAGTGATAACACGGCCATCTTCTGTGGATTCAATTTGTAAGTCCATCGCAGTAGCAGATACACCATTATTATAAGCAAAAAAATTCTGTGGGATTTTTAAAATCGTTTCACGAATTTTCTTATTAACAGCAACTTTAGTCGACAGGAAGGAGCGAACATTGCCCTCAAGCAATTGGCTCCCATAATGGTCATAAATATCGGCAAGTGCGTATCCAGGAATAATACACAGATAACTTTTGTAATCATCTGTATTGGCACTGCTGGCTTCAATGCATGGGACACCCTTTCCGCCTGTATATGTCTTGAAATCAATTTCAATATTTTGACGCCCCAAATTGGAGGAGCATACTTTAAAAATCCTATCAATATCCCATATCTGATATTCAACAGGAATACCATTGAATTCACAAGCATCGATCTTGCCGATACGACCACTCATAAAGCCATCGGTCAATAAAATAAGACGAAACTTTCTGATTTTATCTTTGTATGAACGTAGCAACTCAATTAAATCTGCTGCTGGTGTACTTGGTTCAACGGATCGATACAGCTTGCTTCCATATGTTTCATCGACAAAATACATGAGTCTATCAAAGAATGCAGTTGCCGCAGAGCGAGTTAAAGTATCACGATTCTCATCTCCAGTGTAATCTGCTATCGCCAGGTTGAATGTCATATCGAACTCATCCAGTACATAACCATCAACTCGAATTCTGCGATTGTTTTTACCCGTTCCCAAAAAGAATGCAGGCGTGAAATCGGGCAGAATTTCAGCATTCACAAGATATAATGACGCAACTTCTACAAAAGCGGCGTTAGATCCTGCTCCTTTCGTAGCAGCAGTTGCTTTGATTTCTTCCAAAAAATCTTTATGAAAATCATGTACATCCATTTCTCGTCCTCCTAACCCTATGAGCATCAATTGCTGTAAGGCACAACTCATATCGGGCATTTGCAATCTCTGCAGGAATATTATTTCGTATTAGTCTTGGAAAAGCAGAATCCACTATATAAGTTCTTTTTTCGGCCAAACGATATCGATCTGCTTCATAATGTTCAGCATCTTTATCAAAATAACCGCTCTTAGCTAATTTGCATGAAAACTCATCATGATATTGTACAGATAACAAAACTTTAACTCTCGCAGTCATTTCAGGCAAGGAGATTGTTATCTGCCCTTTAGAAGAAGTCTTGTCCATGAAATAAACAATCAAGTGTCCATTCTCCGAGCAATCGAGCTGCTGAATCGAAGATATTGTGACCGCATCAGAAGCGATAGATGTAGTTTTAATCTCTGACCATGTATTTTCAAATATGAAATCTTGATCACTTGCTTCTGGTCCAACCCACGCTTTGATAGCCGTTGCTTCGCCAATCTTATTAATTAGTTCTTCAAGATATAACAGTTCTCCAATAAGCCCCTTTTGAGAAGACGATGACAGTAATCCCACACTTGCCTTCTGAAGCAACCTCATCCAACTTTTATATTGAACAACGATTTTTTCTACGGGATTGGAAGATGCTTTTGATGCATCAATCAAATCCCAGCAAAGTTTTACAAACAGTTCATCAAGAGAAGCAAAATTCAGCGTGAATCTCAAAGCATATTCGCTCGTAGTTGCTTGAACGCATTCTGCTATAATAGCTTTTGAAGATGTAATCCTATCAACTTTTCCTGTATTCAAAACCATAAAGCACTTGTTTTCTCCATTTACATATCCGATATGGAATGACAAAGGATGATCTTCTGAGACAAGCAAAAAGCCACCCGTAAATGGAGATATATTATTCCATTTATTATATAATTCCTTAATCGATATCATCGTCATCATCCTCGTCTGTGATATCAACCCAATTCCTGAGTTCATTCACATTTACCATATAATTTGCTTGCCTATTTCGTCCGTCATTGGGGAAACCAAGCCCCAACGCAAACAAAATATCAGGATCATTCTCTTTTCTGTTTTCGATCGATGTAGTATTTTTCAATATGTGAACCAAGGCTATCGGATTACGATCTTTTATCAGGTATGTCCTATCCGTAATTCTCTCGTTATCTTTCCTCAATTGACGAATTGTATCTTCTACCAAACCAATTTTAGAACATCCACCAGTACCAACTCTTACGTGATGTCCATTGACACGAAGTAAATTGGCAATAGAGGTATCCCATTCGAGTTTTCGCCCTTCAGGAACAATATTAATAGTTCTATCAATCAGATCGATAGGTACCGTATCTTCGGTCTGCGAACCCTGCGGTATTGCAACATCCCAAAATTCAAGGGCATCATTACTGATATAGTCAGCAAGTGCAACCGGCTGGAAATTCAAATTCCACGGATGAGTTGTAAAGTTACGAACCAACTCAACAATCAGTTTTTTAGGAACATTCTTCCAAATATGCGCTTTTGTAAAACCATCATATTCAACGGTTGGAATACGTTCATCGGCTGCCAAAGTTTTTAAGAAAGAACGACATAATGCTTCGTTTTCTGCAATAGTTGCCTTATCACCTTTCAGACGAGGTGTTTCAATCATTCTTCCTGAAACAGTAATAGGTCGTGATACTGCTGTTGCAGAACGCATTTTATTTCTGGCGGTAATAAGCAGAACTCCTGGCGCTTGCCTTACCTTTAAGCCAAATTGTTCTGGCGTTTGATTTTGACGCTTCATTTTCTTGAGTTCTTCTTTCAATTCATTAACCGCATCAGTAATAAATCCATACCAATCTACAGCATCTTCCGCCATCCACACTTTGAATAAATCATCGTAATTGGGTCTGTATCCAAACCAACGCCCCATCTGTAGCAGAGTGTCGTACATCATGGTGTTGCGATAAAAGTAACTTACACAAAGACCTTCCAATGTTAAACCTCTGGAAAGGCTATTTCCACCGACAGCAATAACTCTCATGCCAGTCTTTTTGTATTCATAATAATTCAGTGAAGACGCTCCATGCTGCTGGTTGACAGACCTTACTTCAATGCGTCGTGCTGCTTTGAAAAGATATTTTTTTAAAAAAACTGCCCACTCTATTCCAGCCAGTGAAGTTAAATCATACTTATCCCACACCATGTTGAGCATAGTAATAGAAAAAATCTGCATCGCTTGATCTAAAGGGAGCTGGGCATAGTTTTCAAGATCAGATTTAATTTGCGAAACAAACATTTCAATTAAATCAGCAGTAACATTTTGCACCTTCGTAAAGCGGCTGACATTCACGAGCATAGAACGATGTTCAGTATTATCTTTTCTCAAATCGGAAATTCCCGTAACAAGAATGAAATAACAAATTGCTTCTCGCATACTTGGCGGTAACTCATCTAGTTCATCTGCCAATTCCTTTTTATGCTTAAACACATAAAAGCTTTCTTGTTCTTTGTTCTCGATAGAAATTATAGAAGAACCATACTGACCTTCAATTCTCAATGAACCACATTCACTATCCCAATCATCAATATCGCCATTACCAAATATTCTATCTGCACCAATATATAATTCTGGTGTCGGTAAAACCGTCAAGAAATCTTTTGGGAACAAATTTCTTGTATTACTATCAGCGTCAGGTTCAATGAAAATATTCGCAAACGGAGTGGCTGTAATTCCCAGATAAGAGGCTTGCTTAAAGCAATTCAAAATATTACAAATCGCTTGGTTGATCGCAGTCGGATTTTTTTCTTCTGAGTTAGTGTTGACTGAAGCATTATCTGCCTCATCATCTATCAGCAACAATGGCAGATCAATCATTCCTGTTTCGTGATCTGCATTATTTTCTATTAACCATTTATATAAATTATTAAGAACACTTTTGTTTTTCTTTACAACAAACAAGGCTGTACCACTTATTGTTCTAAGACTCAATCCTAATGCACGCAAGGTTGATTTATTAAAATCTGTAGAAACTGATGTAAAACACGCAATACGTTTATCTTGATTATGCGGGGGAATTATACCTACACCAACGGGCGTATTCTTAATCTCTTGAGCAGCTTTTTTATCAAGAGTATATTTACTTTCAACTCCAACAAATTCTGCGTCTAATCTCTCTTGAGTCTGTACACGGAGATTTTCCATCATACCCGCAAGTACGATAATTACTCTATATCCTGCATCCGCAGCTTTATTGCAGATTGCGGTATATGTCGCTGTTTTTCCTGACTGAACATCACCAAGTAACAGACCACGCCTTTGGAAAAGATGGTTTGCGTCTTTAGGGTTTCCCAAATCATCCATAATGCCATTCGTTGTTTCGTGAAGCCTGTTTACAACTTCAATTCCCCAATGTTTATTATTCTTCAGATAATTCTTATATCTGTTCCAATAGAATCCATCATTTTCCTGAACAAAATACCACGACTGGTGTGTGGAATCACGACCACGCAATGTAATTGCCACTCCAATAGAATGGAGAATATTTGAGGACAATGTAATTTTTATTTGAGCAAATTCCTCATCAGTAACTGGATAGATATTAGCAAAGGCCTTACGTATTACATCTGCCTCTGTATGTATATCCTCAATAGTAGGCAATTCATCACCGAACTTACAGTTGATCATGCTTGTAACAGTGTTCACAATATATTTCATATTATCAGTCATTAAATACACCTCGTTGCATAGCGTCATTTATTTCGTCAATAAAAGCTGAAAACGGCTCCGATTGGATCAGTGTATTTATCATAGCAACCCTACTATCTCCCGCAGGATAAGGCACAGCGAGCTGTTTTAATACACTGATTATTTCAGAACTTTTAGCTTCGCTTTCGTTTGATAACTTCTCATCGTTAGTCAAATCTATGTATAGCGAGTTCAATGGCAAAGTCATAGCTATTTGTTTAAGAAGCACCTCGATTTTAGGTCTGATTCTCGGATATTCCTCGACGAGGGCATTAATCATAGGATGATCAGGATTGACCTCATAAACGATACCCCCATCTCTGGTCACCAATCTATTCCAAACATGAACCACTTGATCGCTGACCTCTTTTTTTCCTCTATAAGTCCAAGTACGCTTACTGCCTTCCGAAATTTTTTTGAGAACGACGGACAGATTCTTTCTGACTTCTTCTGGTGGCGTGGCTGTTGATTTCTTAATATCCAAAGTCCACAAGTCATCCAGTGAATTAGGAATATCAACCTGGACTCTAGCCAACTTTGACAAATCGCCCTGCCTCATCAATCGGAACCATGTTCCCCATATGAGAAGACGTTTGTTTCTATACACATAAAATCCTTGCTGCTTTCTCAACCCTTCTTTGCCGCCCAACACAGCCAGCTCTTTTTTAGTCAGTTTTGATGTGTGAGGTAAAATGTATGGTTTGACTTTAACTTTTTCACCACGCACAACAATAGTTTCTTCATCCATTAGCTGTGTACTTTTCTTGATTAAAAAAGGATCTTGAGGACTAATGCTTAAATCATTCATTCTAATATCTGTTTTCTTTAATCCTGCTTCTCCGCTTAAGTAACGATGAAACACTAAAGAAATGTGGTCACGAATCAGATTCATCTTTCTTGTAAATGCTGCAGCAATATCATTTTCACCTATTCCAAATTTATCTAAACATTGCCAAACAACAAGAGTACCATTAAGATAGCAATTTAACTTATCCCAGTTAGGAAATTCTTTAACTTCACTTTCATTAAGCACTATCAATGACCATGACTTTGCCTGTTTAATATGATTAAGGTTCCATTGTGCCCCCGCAACCATTCATTTTGCTTGCTTATCACTGTCAATATTCTGCATAGGGATAAGGATGCTGTTTTCATTCCTAATCCATATCTTCCAAGATCAGAATCTTCTCTTATGTCCAATGGGTTGCGGCTACCGTACTGCATAGCAGAGATAAGTTCAGCTTCAGACATACCGTGGCCATCATCAAGAATTGAAATATATGATTGTCCTATAGGAAAAAAATCAATATCTATTCGGGTAGCATTGGCAGCAATACTATTATCAATAATATCCGCAATAGCAGCTTCTATGGAGTAGCCTATTGCTCGAGTAGATTCCATAAGAGTTGGCGCATACGGCGGCATATCTGCATATTTCATTTTTATTCCTCCGCTATTTTTCTTCGATTCTGTTATCACAGAATTTATTGTCTTAATCCAAATTTACCTCTACACTTTCTTAAATGTCGCATTGTAAAATCTCACATATTCTTACCAATACTTTCAAAGATACCATTTTATTCTTGCCGTGCAGGGGCAATGGTATTTGGATCTTTTTAGTTGCTTTTCCAAGATCGCTTTTGCTCATACCATGATTGACTAAAAGCTTCTACAACTTATTATAACTCATTTCTCGACAAAATCCAATATAGCAAGGGAGCTCTATAAAAAGGGTGAAGTGCAAAAGTAACTTCCACTTCAATGTGATGCAAGTGGAAATCAGTCTT
>CANOSP010000005.1 GCA_947569705.1 uncultured Erysipelotrichaceae bacterium | reverse complement strand
CAGGTAATCCAACCGGAAGCACAGTGAGCTATCAGCTGAAAGCAGGAAGTCCTACCGATGTGATCACAGTGGATCCCAGCGGATTGGTAACGATTCTGAATGCGAGTCAAAACAGCCAAATGGGAAAAGTGATTGTACAGGCAACGAGTCATGATCCGAGTGGTAATTATAGTGATAAAACAATCGAATTACCGATCAATATTGAGAAAGGCACAAGAATAATTACTTTTGCGGAAAATCCAATTTATGTTGTGAATGGTAAAGGAAAAGTCGAACCTGTAATTGAGGTAGACGGTGTTGTCGATACATCGGGTGATATATTGATTGAAGTAGACAGTAATGAAGATCATACAATCGCATGGACGAATGATAATAAAGTGATTGATTATAACTATAGCGGAGAAACAGGAAAAGATATTAAAATCCATGCGACGAAACCGATGGATCGAAATTACAAGGTAGCGGAAGCAGACGGAACGATTCATATTATGGGACCTGATGAAAATGTCTTAGCGATCACAAGTCCGGGACAGATCATCTACGGAGATCATTTCACAGTTAAGAGTACACAATTCGATGCGGACAGTACAAATGTTCAGTATACATTTGAGATTGACGATACGACTTATGTATCCAATCCGACTGTAAACGGTAATATCGCTGAGTTTGACGCATTGAAATACAGCGGCACAACGAAAACGACAATCACAGTGACAAGAACGGCAGACGGAGAATCACCGTTAAGCAAGAAAGTACAAGTAACGATATTACCGAAACCGATTGAAATCACGATTGATGATCAAGAGAAATATAAGGGAGAACAAAATCCACCATTAACCTATCAAGATTTTAAGAATCAATTAGTCACATGGAACGGAGTACAGGATGTAATCCAAGCCAATGATATTAAGCTAAGCACGACAGCGAAAACCAACAGTAATGCAGGGAACTATCTGATCAAGGGAGATGCGAATACTTTAAACAAGACTTATCCGAATTATAGTTTTAAGTTTAAAGAGGGAACACTCACCATTAAGGAAGAAAACATTGAAGATGACTGGTATCATTTAGAAATCAATGACGGAAATAACACTGCATATGAAGGCAAGTGGACGAATCAAGCAGTTAATATCATCAGTGATCACAATGAATATATCAACTTGTCTCTTGATCAAAGCACATGGAAACCAAACCAAGTCACAGTCACAAAAGAAGGCGAAATAAACCAAAGCTTTTGGATGAAAAAGGACAGTGGCGCAATCACAAAGGAAAAACAAGAAATCATTAAGATTGATAAAACTGCACCAAAGGTCAAAACGATAAAAGCCAAAGATACAAACAATAAGCTACAAGATATTATTAACAAACTCAGCGGCTGCATCTTCTTCAAGCCGGGAACCTCATTTGAGATTACGACAAGTGATGCGAAAGATGACTTAAAGGTCAGCGGAACTAAGGAAATCAGCTATAAGGTATATAAACTTGATACCGTAGCTCGAGCAGGTGAGGAAGTAATCAAAGAGGGTAAATTGACTGTCACAAAAGAAAAGGCAAGTATTTCAATCAGTGAAACCACAGGCAAATATAAAGTATGTGTGATACCGACAGACAACACAGGTAATACAAATACCGAAAGCTGCCATGAAGTAGAACTGAAGAAAATTGATGTCGATGTGGACGGAGATGGGAAGCCTGACTTCAATGATCCGGACGGAGATGGATGTCCCGATCTAAATATCAAATGGAAAGATTCAAATGATACAAAGAAATGGATTGTGATCAACGGCGATCGTGATTACGATGGTATCCCTGACTTGAACATCGATAGTGACGGGGATGGGAAACCTGACTTGAATATCGATACAGACAATGACGGCAAACCTGATCTTAATTTAGTGATTCTTAAGAAAACTGATTGGAAACCGACCAAGTGTGTGAAACAAGATATTGATAACGGAATCCCTGAGGAATACTGCACAGGCACAAGTGTGAAAGCAGTAATCAATGTAGATACAGACGGCGATTCTATTCCTAATATTAACATCGATAATAAGGGTGATTTTAAACCACATTTGAATATTTCATCAAACGGAGAAAAAGCAACGGTAAATATTGCGGATGTTCATGAATGGAGGCCAAACAAGAATTATAAGAGCGGTAAATTTACGTTTGATTCTATCGGAGATGAACATAAGCCACAGATCAATATCGACAGTGACGGAGATGGCAGACCGGATATAAATGTTGATTTAGATGAAGATGGTGTGCCTGATATTAACATTGATACAGATGGTGATTATATCCCTGACATCAATATAGACGGAGATGGAGATGGAGTACCTGATGTCAATGTTGATACAAATGATGATGGTAATCCCGATGAAAATATAAAAGAAATTACTGTATGGAAACCGGATAAAAACGTGGAGGGAGATCTGCCTTATGATACGATGGTGTTCGATGAGCAGCAAGAACCGGAAGATCCCAAAGAACCACAAGAACCGGATAAACCAATAACTCCAAAACCCATTGATGATTCGAATCAGCACGAAGATGATACTAATGTAAAAGGCTATTATTACCCGGGTAATAGTGTCGGCGGCGCAATGACAGGAGATGAAACTAATCTACTGTTTCTTATGACTACGATTTTATTGAGCTTAAGTATTATCAGTTATCTCATGTATAAATATCAAAAGAGTGATTTCAATCAGTAGTTTATAAACAAAATGAGATAATCATTGTTAAAAAGTCATTTCTTAGGAAGTGGCTTTTTTATAATCATCAGAATAAAAGATCGATGTTTCAAAATATCTGTCGCATGATAAAAATAAAAAATTCATAAATTTTTCGTAATCTCACTTTTTAACGTGTATATAAAAGATAGGGGATTTTAAAACCAAAGTATAGATAAGCGAAAGGAGATGACAAAGTCTATGGATAAAACAACAGAATTTGTAGAGGAGATCGATCGCAATCCTCATAATGTCACCTATGATGAACATTGTAAAAAGATTTTATGTAATAAACAAATATTATCTCGAATCATTAAAGAGTGTGTTTCAGAGTTTCATGATATTCCGTTAGCCGAGATACCGGATTACATAGTCAGTGATCCGGCAACGAATATGAATGTTGATAAAGCTATCGATCAGATTTACAGCATGAATCCCGAAGATACTTCTGTTTTCGGCGCCAAAGTAATTTTCGATATTATAGTAGGGATCAGATTACCTAATTCACCTTATAAAGAAAATATTGATTTAATCCTGAATATTGAAGCACAGGCAAACGGTAATACCTCTTATCCGTTAGTAAGCCGTGCGATTTATTATTGCAGCAGGTTACTGGCGAGACAAAAGAATCGACCTGTCGGTTTTCAACATTCTGAATATCAGAATCTAAAAAAGGTCTATTCGATATGGATCGTAATGAATTCGAAGAAGGCGACAGAGGGAGTAATGAATCAATATTCAATCAGTGAAACATGCTTAAAAAGAGCGTATCATTTCCCTAAAGAAACGTATGATAAGTTGACGATCATCATGATCTATCCAAAGAGTAAATACGATATGAATGATGATAAATACGATTTAATGGAGCTGTTACATATCTTGTTTAAAGCAGAAATGACGGCAAAAGAGAAAAAGTGTCAACTGAAACAAAACTATGGTATAATGATGATAAAGAAAACAGAACGGGAGGTTGAAGGTATGTGTAACTTGTCACAAGTCTATATTGATGAAGGGATAAAAAAGGGAATGATGAAAGGTTTCATAGAGGGTCAAAGTAATATTGTCATGAATATGATGAAAACAACGAACAAGACAGCAAATGAAGTGATGAAAATGCTTGGAATAGACAAAGAAATTCAACCTGAAATTAACAAGTTTATCAACGCGCAAACCAACGGAAATATATAATCACAAAGATTTGTTATTATTGCAAGGTTCTGTGCAAATACGAAAATCATTATACTTTAATAAGGCAGTGGAACAACTATGTGCTGCCTTTTTATAATGTTAAACAATAAATTATATGAAGTGTTGATGACTAGGCACATTGTTGAAACAGTTGGTACGAGCAAGTGTGTGAAAAGCAGCGATTTAAATGATTATCACATAAATAATGTGATAATCCGTGATAGGATATGTCTGTCATAAAAGCAGGAAAGGCAGGTATTGAATATGGACTATCAAACCTTTATAACAGCTGCGGCGAAACGTATCAGTGAAATGGATGAAAAACAAAAAACTGAATGGATGAATGAAGCCGCAAGAACAACACCAAAAACGAAACGACAAGCGTTTCTTGACCGATTATGCGGAAACAAGAAATACTGTTATCCTTTCAATGTAAAGCAGATAAATGACCTATGCGATCAGATCAGTGACGGGACTGTCTGCATGATCAAAGAAGGACAGGAATATCAATATGGACAGGATACAACAGCGCAGTGGGAAACGGAATATACAGACGATGCGGGAATTATCCCGTTTTTAGAACAAGCGTTTCAAAGTGCTTATCAAATGTTAATGAATCGAGATTATAAGACAGCAGAAAAAATAATTACACGTTTATTATCACTTGAGATAACATGCATAATAGATTACGATCATGAATCAGCTTGTGAAAAATTAAGTATTACAGCATTAATTAAAACAAAGCTGTTGAAAATAGATTTAAAAAGAACGGCATTAATCATGCTTTATGCCTGTTATCAAAACAATACGGGTCAACAACGCATTCATCGCCTATATCAATGCTTTAAGCGAAAAGAATGCAGTGAATTAGTGTTAAGCGATGTATTTGCTTTCGGACCGGCAAGAATCAAAGATGAAGCAGACTTTATGAATCAATGGTGTACCTACTTGAAGCAACAAGACGATGAGCGTGCGACATCGCTGTTAATTGACGCTTGTTTTTATATCGGCGGCATCGATTATTTACTGAAATGTGCTGAGGAATGTGTAAGGCTGCATCCTTCTTTATATTTGGCATATTGTCATTACAGCTATCAAAATCATGCGGCTTTAAAGTGTATTGAGGCCGCTAAAACAGCATTGACATTGATTGAAACCGATAAAGCAATACGCAGTGATATTTGTATGATTGCGGCAGCGGCAACTAAACAAATCCATCACAAAGACCGGAAACTGTTCTGCGCGGAAGCATTTTATACAAATCCCGATTTAGAAAACTTGCTTACACTCATCTACTTTAATGATGCGACATTCAATCAAAAAGCACTAAAGATTATTAAAGCAATGATAATATCGCATGATTTAAATGATCGATCACAACATCGAAAAGCGACGATGCGCAATGAAGCGTTTCGGACAGTTTGTCTCTTTATGCTTGGGGACTATCAAGAACTGATCCGTTTATGTAAACAAAATCATTTTGAGCAAAATACGGATACCAAGGACGTCGTTTCGGTTCTTTTACTGCTCGCCTTAAAGCAGTCAAAAACAAAAACTTTGGCAGAAGTCGCATTAATAAGACAATTGATTGCGAGAATATGTTATCAGGATACCTATGAAGCTTTTGAAGTAACATTTTCTAAATGGAAAGACAGCTTTCAGCTCAGCGATACAGAAAAACAATCGGCAATACGATGGCTTCATCAAGAAATAATAGATCGCGTAAGGAACATATTGACAGGAAGACATCGACAAAGTTATTGGAAGGCCGCGGCGCTGTTCATTCTTTTGGGACTTGTGGAAGAAGAAAGCGGTAAAGCGCAGGCAAGTGAGCGCTTAAAACAAGATCTGCAGCTGCGTCATGCGAATCAACGTGCATTTTGGAATGAAATGAAGGAATTGACAGAATCAGTGAAGCCGCAAAATGCTGAGAGAACCTTATCATCTGCGATGATTTAACAGAAGAATGTACATGAAATCAGACGTTATATGCATGATGCGAACATAGAAAATCCCTTTTCAGAGAAACAAACGACATCAGATCTGTATAAAATGCGGCGGATAGGGGAAGTATCCGAGATTTCGCTTGTGGGAACAGCTACTTTTTGGTATAGTATATAAGGAAAATCAAACCCTAAAACAGACTGAAAAGAAATAGTGTTTGACAAACGAAGTGAAAGCGAGGAATAATTATGAGTATCATGATAGAACGATTAGAGGGAATGGTGAATCGCTACCATGAAATCACCGAAATGATGATGTCACCCGAAATTGTTTCAGATAATAAACAATTAGCGAAGTTAGGAAAAGAACAGGCAGATCTTACGCAGGTTGTAGAGACCTACACGGAATACAAACAGCTGATGCAGGATCTGGAAGATGCAAAGGCACTGTTACAGGAAGAAGATAAAGAAATCAAAGAAATGGCAGAGCTTGAAATTGAAGCAGGCACAAAGCGAAAAGAAGAACTTTTTGATCGTTTAGAGATTTTGTTAATTCCGAAAGATCCTAATGATTCTCACAATGCGATTGTAGAAATACGCGGAGCAGCCGGCGGGGATGAAGGAAATATTTTTGCAGGTGATTTATTCAGAATGTACGTAAAATATGCCGAAAGCAAAGGATGGCGGATCGAAACGATCGAAATGGACGATTGTGAGGCGGGCGGCTTTGCATTAGTCAGCTTTATGATCAAAGGAGACGGTGCCTACGGAACCTTTAAGTTTGAAAGCGGAAGCCATCGTGTACAGCGTGTGCCGAAAACCGAGAGTCAAGGCAGAATTCATACTTCCACAGCGACTGTTTTAGTATCGCCGGAAATTGAAGAAGAGGATTTCGATATCGATATGAATGATTTGGAGATTGAAACAATGCGTTCTTCGGGTGCCGGCGGTCAGCATATTAACAAAACCGATTCTGCGGTGCGTATTGTGCATAAGCCGACAGGCATTGTCGTGAAATGCCAGGATGGACGCTCTCAGCATGAAAATCGCTTAACAGCGTTAATGACAATTCGCTCACGCGTTTATGAGGAACGTCAGCGTGAGATTGAAGCACAGGCAGGAGCGGAGCGCCGCTCAAAAATCGGTACAGGAGATCGTTCCGAAAAGATCCGTACTTATAACTATCCGCAAAATCGCGTTACCGATCATCGCATCGGCTATAATGTAAATCAACTGGATCGCATTATGGAAGGACGCTTAGATGACATGTTCCAAGCACTTCAAAGTGCCGATCAACAAGCAAAACTGGCAGGAGAAAAAGCGTAATGGCTACTTATCGTGAGGCATTAAGGCAGGCACAGAAGCAGCTGCGCGACAAAGGCATGAATGAGCAGGAAGCACAGCTTTATATGGTAGAGCTATGCGCCTTAAAAGTCCATGATCTTTATATGGAAATTGATCAAGAAATGGATGCGGAACTAAAGGATACTTATGAAGCGGGGATTGAGCGATTATTAAAAAACGAACCATTGGCACATATTCTCGGATATGAATGGTTTTACGGGTATCGTTTTTCCGTCAATGAGGATGTGTTAATTCCACGTCCCGAAACAGAAGAATTGGTTGCCAATATTTTGGCTGAATATGATGAATATTTCCAAGATCAAGCAGATGTGACGCTTGTCGACGTCGGAACCGGAAGCGGTGCGATCGCTGTTTCGTTGAAAAAAGAAGCAGAAGCGATGAATGTCATGGGAACAGATATTAGTGAAAAAGCAATTGCGGTAGCGTGTGAAAATGCACGCAGTAATCAGGCTGCCGTACCGTTTATGGTCGGTGACATGCTGGAACCGTTAATCGATCGAAATCTCAAGGTGGATATTTTAATCTCTAATCCGCCTTATATCCCGATTCATGAAGAAATGGAAGCGAGCGTTGTGGATTATGAGCCGCATGTGGCTCTGTTCGGCGGTGATGACGGATTAAAATTCTATCGTATTATTTTTGAAAACTGTCGTAAGGTACTGAAAGAAAAAGCGATGATGGCTTTTGAAATGGGCTGGAATCAAAAAGAAGCGATAATTAAGCTCGTTCAAACTTATTTTCCGAATGACCGCTATGAAATTGTTAAGGATATGAGCGGCAAGGATCGTATGTTGTTTATCTATATCAATTTGTAGGAGTGTAAATTTATATATCCTCTTTGGATCGCATGTTCGCTCGGTGCGTTCGGCAATGCGTAAAGAGGATATTTTTTTATGCCGATTCAACATCGGTTGTAATCAGTCGCTCAGGTGCTTTATCGCTCGCATCCTCGATAGGCTCATTTTAGGACAGAGTATTTTTTGGGGTATACCTTTGGAGTGCCTGATCTTAACTGTAAGCTACACCTGCCGTTCTGTTTTGGACTTTTAATAAATCGATAAAAACCAATTTGTAAATTAAACAATATTCTCACCCAAGATTATTTTGGGCATTGTAGTTAAACACCTGTTCCAACGTTTATAGAATTTTTCTATACCAAGTTTTCCGACTCTTGAATGAACTTCTTCATTTTCCATCACCCAATACAAGACATATGTTACCTTACCTACATTTCTTGTAAGACGAACAGGTAATTCTCCCTCTTTAACTGCATTGAAATCTTTTTGTCGGTGAGTACGTTTTATATAGTGTACATCAATAACACCGTCTTGCTCCAAGTAAAATTCCGCTACTTCTCTCATCAGCTCTTCAATTTCATCTAACTTAGTCAATTTTGCCTCATATATGCATATTTCATTAAACATAAAATACCTCTGCAAATTTCGATTTTCCGTTATGCTAAACAGCAATTTATCGGTTTACACTGAGGGAAATTATACCATACCCAATTATGAAAAACAAACTCGTTCTATGTCCGTTGCGACTATCCGGACGGTCAAGGGGCGAGTAATATTTTTCCGCAGAAAGCACAAAAAAGTTTTTGCTCTTATACCCTTGACTGTCTCCTGTTTATATACCTATAGTTTTGCGGTTTTTAACTGTTTGCTCATACTTGAATAGCGGAAATTGGAGGTATACGATGTTTTTGAATTGTGGAAATCGGATATGCGCGTTGATTTCAAATGCGGGAAAAATTAACAGACATCAATTTCAGTAACCGAATCATCAATTAAAAGTACCAAAAACCTGACAGTTAAGCTATCGAAAGCATGAAATAATGTGTATAATATAGATATTGAGAAGGTGATGAAATGACTGATATTATTGTGATCGGCGGTGGGCATGCAGGTGTAGAAGCAGCATTGGCATGCGCAAGAAGCGGAAAACAGACAATTTTATATACAATCAATAAGGATATGATCGCAAGCATGCCCTGTAATCCGAGCATCGGTGGTCCTGCTAAGGGAATCGTTGTTCGTGAGATAGATGCTTTGGGCGGTGAAATGGGGAAGGCTGCGGATGCGACCGCATTACAGTTTAAGATGTTGAATACTACGAAGGGCCCGGGTGTTCAATGCTTGCGCGTACAGTCGGATAAGCTTGCCTATAAGCGCTATATGCAGAATGTATTAGCGAATCAACCGAATTTAGAAGTAAGAGAAATGATGGTTACCGATCTGTTGGCACAGGATAATAAAGTCATCGGTATCTTACAGGAAAACGGTGATAGCGTTCATGCCGAAATCGTTATCTTAACGACCGGTACCTTTATGAGCGCAACGATTCTGGTCGGACATGAGGCGACAGAAAGCGGTCCGGAGGGAGAAAAAACAAATGCGACCCTTTCAGCGTCCCTACGTGAGTTAGGACTGCGTACCTTTCGCTTAAAGACAGGAACACCGGCAAGAGTACGCAGCGATTCGATCGATTTTACTAAAACCGAGTATCAGGGCGGAACCGATGAGTTTATCTGCTTTTCTTATGAAACGACTTCAATCAGAGATTTCAGTAAACAATATCCTTGTTACCTGACCTATACGACAAAGGAAACACATGAAATCATCAATCAAAATCTGACGAAATCGGCGATGTATTCGGGTATGGTAAAGGGCGTTGGACCGCGCTATTGTCCGAGCATTGAGGATAAGCTTGTGCGCTTTGCCGATAAGCCGCGCCATCAAATATTCTTAGAGCCGGAAAGCGAGGAACTGAACACTACCTATATCCAAGGCTTTTCCACTTCCATGCCGCATGATGTACAAAAACAAATGCTTCAAAGCCTGCCCGGATTGGAGCACTGTGTCATTGAAAAATATGCGTATGCGATTGAATATGATGCAATCGATCCGCTGCAGATGAAGCCAAGCTTAGAAAACAAGCTGATTGAGAATTTATTTACCGCAGGGCAGATCAACGGAACCAGCGGCTATGAGGAAGCTGCGGGACAAGGACTGTTGGCCGGTATCAATGCCGTAAAAAAGCTGAACGGAAAGGAACCGTTGATTTTACGCAGAGATGAAGCATATCTCGGGGTGCTTGTGGATGATTTGGTGACAAAAGGAACGAATGAGCCGTATCGCCTGTTGACCTCAAGAGCCGAATATCGCTTGTTGTTACGTCACGATAATGCCGATGAGCGCTTATGTGCCTATGGCTATGAAGCGGGTCTGATCAGTGAAGAACGCTATCAACGTTTTATCGAAAAACAAGCGGCAAAACAAACGGGAATCGCAGCACTTCAGGAACAACGCTTTACTCCGTCCTCACCGCTTGCGGCTTATTTGGCGCAGCTGGGATTCGCACCGCTGAATGAAGGAATCACTGCGTATGATCTTTTAAAGCGTCCGGAAATTACCTTAGCTAATTTACAGCCGTATTTAGATACTGAATTTGCGAAAGATGTAGCAAAGCGCATCGAAATTGAAATCAAATATGCCGGCTATATCGAAAAAGCGAAGCGAGACGCAAAGCATTTACAGCAGATGGAAGCAAAGCGGATTCCGGAAGATATTGATTATACCGCTATTCAGCATCTGTCACTTGAAGCGAAACAGAAATTAAATGAAATCAAGCCGCAGACCATCGGACAGGCAAGCAGAATCTCCGGTGTGAATCCTGCCGATATAGCAGTATTGGCAGTGTATTTGAAGTCATAAATTATAATCGTATCACAGATGGACAGATGCCTCTTTGCTTTCTATTCCAAAAAAATGAAAAATATTTATTTTTTTGGAATAAGAGAAAATATGCTTGGGAGCTAAATACAACTATCAGTGAACTTTTCAGATATTAAAATAACAATCGCAAACAAAACGCGAATCCTATGAAAATAATAGTTAGTAAACAAATACATAAGACAACGCATTACTCAGTCTCTATATCCGGATAAGTATGAGTTTCACTATCATAAAACAGGAATTGCAGTAAAAAATTATAATATAAGTTGCATCTCCCATAAGAATATGTTTTAATATATACAGCCTTTTTATCAAGAGATGGGTTAGAGAGTTAGCTCGTTTGATCCCACGCCAACCTGCAGGTATGCAAGGTGGTAATGCTGACAACGATAAGAGCAAGTAGGAAAACAGTGCCTTCTCTTATCAGAAGGCTTTTTTATAGGAGGAATTATTCATGAAAAATTATTTATTTACATCAGAAAGTATCACTGAAGGACATCCCGATAAAATCTGCGATCAAATAGCCGACAGTATCTTAGATGCGGCGCTGGCACAAGATGCGAACAGTAAAATGGCTGTAGAATGTACGATCAAAGACGATTTTGTATTAATTTACGGTGAAGCAAATACGAATGCAGTCATTGATTATGAAGCGATCGCATTAGATGTGATTAAGGAAATCGGTTATACGGAAGAATATCATGTAACCGTTAAAGTAAACAAACAGTCCAATGAAATCAATCATGCGGTTGTGCATGAGGGAGATTCCATCGGGGCCGGTGATCAGGGACTGATGTTCGGTTATGCATGTGATGACACAAAAAACTATATGCCGGCAGCGATCGATTATGCACATCAGCTGGCAAAGCGTTTAAGCGATGTACGCAGAGCCAATCCGATCTTAAAGCCGGACGGTAAAACACAGGTCAGTGTGGAATATGAAAATGATAAGGTGAAGCGCATTGATACTGTTGTAGTATCAACCCAACATACAAAAAATGCAAGTCAGGAAGAGATTGCCGATTTAGTGATGAAAGAAGTCATCTTAAAGGTGCTTGATCCGAAATTGTTAGACGCAAACACCAAATATTTCATTAATCCGAGCGGCAGCTTTGTGGTCGGTGGCAGCTTCGGTGACAGCGGCACAACCGGACGTAAAATTGTGGTAGATACTTACGGCGGCATGGGACGCATCGGCGGCGGATGCTTCTCCAGCAAGGATCCCAGCAAGGTAGATCGCAGTGCTGCTTATTATTGTCGCTACGCAGCGAAAAATATTGTCGCTCATGGTTTGGCAAGGCGCTGTGAAATTCAGGTTGCCTATGCGATCGGCAAGGCAAAACCCGTATCGATCATGGTTGATACATTCGGTACAGGAATCAAAAGTGATGAAGAACTGTTGGAAATCATCAATAAAAACTTTAATTTTGAAGTAGCGAATATCATTCGCGAATTAGATCTGTGTCGTCCGATTTATAAACAAACTGCTTGTTACGGACACTTTGGCAGAAATGAATTTACATGGGAAAAAATTAAGGAAATACAGCTGTAAAACAGATAAATTAAATGAAAGAAGCATTTGTCAAAGGAATGACGAACGCTTCTTTTTAAATAAGAAAAGAGATTGTAAGCACAAGCTTTTTGCCGTATGCATTACAACCTCATATTTATTTTTGTAATCCTTTAGATAGCCATATTGCCTTGAACGGTAAAAGGCAATATCAGATTACCGAAACCGTTTATTTTTGATAAGCCTTCTGTTTCATGACTTTACTTGTAGTAGTTAAAACAAGATACAGCAGTGCCACATCGATCGGAAACATCAGCACATTTTTCAATAAGCGTGCCGAAACCATCGCCCAAAAGGCATTTCCGTACATGACATACAGCCAAAGCGGTGTAAGAAACAGATTGATCAAAAGGACAATGACCAATCTTGCACAAATGCATCTGGTTAAAGATACCTTCGTACATTTATAAAAGAATAATCCGTAAATAAAACCGGTTAAGAATTCATTTACGGTAAACCCGATGAAAAACGGACCGTCCGGACGAACGATGTATTTTATAACATCGGCAACAGCTGCCATACAAGCACTTAACAGCGGTCCGCAAACCATAGCACATGAAGCGACCGCCAACGATGCAAAGCTGATCGTTAAAACCTTCGGAATCAGAATGATCTTAAAATACCCCAGCAGTGTATTTAAAGCCATCATCATCGCGGCAACAGTGATGCTCGTCACACGTTTAAACTCCTGTGCGGCATCAATCCAAAAAGACGTTGTTTGTTTCACAAAGTATTTTTCCATAAAAAAGTACCTCCTTTTCCATCATCGCATATGAAAAAAGAGGCTATACCTTTGTTCATAGGCAACAGTGGGATGCGAAATATGCACCGCAAACAATGAATGTTTTTCGCCAAACTGACAACTCCCCGTTCAGGATGTACTTGACGCGCATATTTCTACTCTGCTAACGGAAGTATTATAATATAAAAAGCGGTAAAATACTATAAAAAAATTGAGAAATTTTCGAGACTCTTAAAAGACTGTTTACAATTCTGTTTATTTTAAATAAACATAAAGATTGACAAAAAATTCAAATATTAAGATAATATGAAAAAACAGGTAAGTATGCTTATTGAAAAAGAATAAAATAATAAATATGCGGATATTGAAAAGTATGAGTATACATATGAGGGTATGCTCTTGTGAGTATTTATTTGTGAGCATACATTTATGAAAATATATATTATATCGAATATATATAACGAAATAAATACAGAACGGAGATTATGAGAATGAGAAAAACTAAACTATTTATTGCGATGAGTCTTGACGGATATATTGCCGATCAAAAAGGTGGGGTGGATTGGCTTTGCGGAGAAGGAAAAGACGATGAAAATATTGATGCTTACGGGGAATTTATAAAGGATATTGATACAATTATTATGGGATGGAATACTTATGATCAAATCATAAATGAGCTTTCAATCAATCATTGGCTCTATGATGATTTTCATACTTATGTAATTACTCATAAAGAAATATCTGATACTACCGACAGAACTTTCACCAATAAAAATCCGATTGATGTAATAAAGGAATTGAAAGAAATAAACGGGAAAGATATCTGGATTTGCGGCGGAGCCGATATAATACAGCAGTTAGTAGATGAAGACTGTATTGATGATTATTATATTACAATAATTCCGACACTGTTGGGATCGGGAATTCGGCTTTTTGAATACGGAAAGCAGGAAATTAAACTAAAATTAATGCACACTCGTTCATATAACGGTATGGTTGAGTTGGTTTATACAAGAAGATGATGACGCCTTAAAGCTTTCATAAAAGAAACTGTATTACCGATTCAATGACTGTGTTGAGTGTCGATGAAATGATGCTTTTCAAATAGGCAGGATGATATGCAACAGCTCAATTTATGAAAAAAAGCAGTGTTCCTTCTATACAAAAAATCTCTTTGTAGTATAATATAAGTTGAGAAAGTACTCACATGAGAGGTGAAGGCTTTGGAGACAAACACAAGACATTTAAGCCGTCGTCAGTTGGCGATTGTATATCAGCGAAAACAATCAAAATATTATCAACAGGAAGGATACCGTTATGCATTGAATGTATCCAATGCGTTTTTATTAGAGCGCATATTCGCATTTGCGTTAGATACGTGTGTGATGTTTTTGCCGATTGCGCTGTGGGAATTATGCATGCTGCTGATGTTTGTCGGCGTAATACCGGTGATTTTATTAAATGGATTGGAATGGGCGACCTTAATTGCACTTGCCGTCAGTATGTTTACATTTAATCCGCTGTTGAGCGCGAAATCGGGCGGACAGACATTGGGAAAATATTTTTATGATTTAAAGGTCGTAAAGAAAAATCATAAAGAAGCTTCCCGCGGAACTTTGATGGCACGTGAAATAATCGGCTTTACAATACCGGCATTACTGCTGTTTATCTTTTTTAATATTATCGGAGTGATTGCCTACTGGATGTTGAATTTTTTGTTTTTACTGATTCATCCTTATCATATATCTTTTATTGATCTGTTTTTAAATACGCGCATCGTTGTGCTTCGCACAAAAACGAAACAGCGAGTGAGTACAGCGACTCAAAAGCCGCAGCCGGAAACGGTGAAAAATACGATTGATCTGCACATACATTCTAATTTCAGTGATGACGGAAGCTATAATGTTGAGGATTTGTTTCAAATGGCGGCGAAGCGAGGCTTAAAAACTATTTCCATTTGTGATCATAACAGTGTAAAGGCAAATTTAAGCGCAAGACGCATGTCAGAGCTGTATCATATTGAATATGTAAACGGTGTTGAATTAGACGCTCGTTATCAGGATGTGCATTTGCGTGTCCTCGGGTATTATATCAATGCTTCTACCGAGATATATAATCATTTAGAAAATGAAAGCTTGAAGCATGAGAAAAATGCCTCTTTACGCAGAGTGGAAGCATTCCGTCGCTATACCGGCATTCGCGTTGATGTAGATGCCCTGTTGACAAAAAATCGCTATCAGAATATCAGCGGTGAAATGATCGCTCAACAAGTATTGGCAAATCCTTCTTATCGGGATCATCCGATGTTGGCAAAGTATCATTACGGTGAAAAGCGTGAGCATTCCGTATATCATATGAATCAGGATTTCTTTGTGAAAGGCGCACCTTGTTATGTAGAGGTGCATCATCCTAAGCTTGAGGACATCTTGGATGTGATTCAATTAACCGGCGGAGTTGCCGTATTGTCAAAGCCGGCAGAACTGTTGGAACAAGAAGGACTGCTTGAGGAAATCATTGCGAAAGGGATTGCCGGAATTGAGGTATTTACTCCTTACCACGATGATCAAGAAATGGCGAAGCTGTTAAGGTTTGCGAAGGAACATCAGTTATTTATCACTGCCGGAAGTGATTTCCACGGACAGATGAAGCCGGATCACCATCTCGGTGAAACAAATTGTCCGCCGACTGCGGAAAAACTGGTAAAGCAATTTTTAGATGCCCATCGCAAACCGATCGGCGAATAGCCAAAGTAAAATAGAAGCATATCACAACTTAATAAGCACTGTGAAAACAGGCAAAAATAAAAAAAGCCTTGAAACAATATCTATTATTTTATATAATGGTATACAAAGGTAATGACAGGAAGAGTAGTCATAAAAGCTTTTACAGAGAGTCTGTGGTCGGTGAAAACAGATGAAGTAAATATGATGAAGATGGTCCTTGAACTGTTTTTCTGAAATTCAGTAGGAAAAAACGCGACACGGCGTTATGTGCAAGAGGCATACAGCGTATGCGAATAAAGGTGGTAACACGAAGCTTTCGTCCTTTGGCGAAGGCTTTTTTATAGGAGGAATTATTATGTGTGAACAATGTAAAAAACCGTATTATATTACAACGGCAATCGCTTATACTTCGGGAAAACCGCATATCGGCAATACGTATGAAATTGTCCTGACAGATGCGATCGCCCGTTATAAGAGAGCGCAGGGCTATGATGTTTTCTTTCAGACCGGTACCGATGAACACGGTGTAAAGATTGAAGAAAAAGCCAAAGAAGCAGGAATTACACCAAAGGAATATGTGGACGGTGTAGCCAAGACCATTAAAGAAAATTTTGATTTAATGAACACTTCTTATGATTATTTTGTAAGAACTACCGATGACTATCATGAAGCGCAGGTACAGAAAATATTCAAAAAGCTATATGAGCAGGGAGATATTTATAAGAGTACCTATGAGGGAATGTATTGTACACCGTGTGAATCTTTTTGGACGGAGAGTCAGCTGGTTGACGGAAAATGTCCCGACTGCGGCAGAGAAGTGAAAAAAGCGAGTGAAGAGGCTTATTTCTTTAAAATGCAGAAATATGCGGATCGTTTAATTCAGCACATCGAGGAACATCCTGAATTTATTCAGCCGGAAAGCCGTAAAAATGAAATGTTAAATAACTTTTTAAAACCGGGTTTACAGGATCTATGTGTATCACGCACATCTTTCAAATGGGGTATTCCGGTAGATTTTGATCCGAAGCATGTCGTTTATGTGTGGATTGATGCGTTAAGCAACTATATTACGTCACTTGGCTTTGATGCGGACGGTAACCATAAGGAAGCATATCGCAAATATTGGCCGGCAGATGTGCATATTATCGGAAAAGATATTTTACGCTTTCATACAATTTATTGGCCGATTATGTTAATGGCATTGAATGAACCGCTTCCTAAGCAGGTGTTCGGACATCCGTGGCTGTTAGTCGGTAACGGAAAGATGTCGAAATCCAAAGGCAATGCGATTTATGCCGAAGATCTTGTGCGTCATTTCGGTGTAGATGCAGTGCGTTATTTTGTATTGCATGAAATGCCGTTTGCACAAGACGGAGTGATCACATGGGATTTAATTGTCGAGCGTATTAATTCCGATCTTGCGAATATTCTCGGTAATTTAGTGAGCCGTACCTTATCCATGGTGAATAAGTACCAAGGCGGGCAAATTATCAATCCGAATGTTTGTGAACCGATTGATCAGGAATTAAAGGACTTGGCGCTTGAAACTGTTCGTAAAACAGAAGCGCATATGAATGAATTAAAGGTTGGCGAGGCAATCGATGACATCTTTGCCTTGTTGCGCAGATCAAACAAATATATTGATGAAACACAGCCATGGGTATTAGGCAAAGATGAAACGAAAAAAGATCGCTTGGCAACCGTGCTTTATCATTTGATGGAAAGTATTCGCTATGCGGCAGTACTTTTGCAGAGCTTTATGCCGGAAAGCGCCGCAGCGATTCTTGCGGAATTGAAGACAGAACAAACAACGTTATCTACATTGGAAGAATTCGGGCAGCTGGAATGCGATCACTGTGTCTGTGAAAAACCGCAGATTTTGTTTGCTCGTATCGATGCGGAAGCCTTTATGAAGAAGCTGGAACAGGAACAGCCGAAACAGGAAGAAGTTAAGCAGAAGCCTGAAAAGGAAGCGGTAAAAAAAGCCGAGATCACCTTTGATGACTTCGCGAAAATTGAATTGAAAATCGGTACGGTAATCGAATGTGAAAAGCATCCGAAGGCAGATCGTTTATTGGTGGAAAAAATTGATCTTGGGAACGGTGATGTCAGACAAATTGTCAGTGGAATTGCCGGGCATTTCACCCCTGAGGAAATGGTCGGTCAAAAGGTTGTTGTGGTAACTAATCTGAAAAGTACAAAGCTGCGCGGTGTTTTAAGCGAAGGTATGATTTTGTGTGCCGGGGATGAGGACGGATTGGATTTAGTAACTATTAAAAAAGCATTAGGAAACGGAACTATCGTCAGCTGATGCAAAAACAAAAAATAAGTTGGCTTCAATGGATCTTAATCGGTATATTCTTAGGCTATTTGGCGTTTGTGAACGGCAGTTTTGACGGCAACAGCTTATTGATTGCGGCAGTTTCTGTCGCTTGTATTGCGATCGGCTTGTTACAGTGCGCATGGATTCGTAAAAAAATGCTGAAGCACTCCGGCATTATTGAAATTGATCTTGAGAAAGATAATACGCATGATCAATGATAGCGTATTACAAGTAGATCAGTTCAAGTACTTTTAGGAATGAGTTTGATGTCACAGAATCACTTTGAAAGCATAGAATATCTTGATAAATAATTATTTGAACGGTAGCTTTCGTTCAGATCGAGTATTGAATATATGGCTGACAGGAATCAAAATTCAAAAGATAAAAGAAGGTAATAAAATGATATTTAACCGTAAACATAATATAGATCCTAATAACCCCGAACAGCGCTTAAAGCTTCAATATCAGGCAATGATCCAACAAGGTTTAATGGCTGTGATCGGGATCGTACTGATGGTTATGGGATTTCGTGAAGGAACACAAGCATCAAACGGTGTCATTATGATATTATGCGGATGTTTGCTTGTGCTTATGGGAATATTGCGGCTGTATTTGTGTTATCGGCTGTTTCGTGAGGATTTTGATGAAAGTGATTTAAACTAAAACATTATTGTGACTTAAACACTGTTAAGCAATTAAGTCATTAGTAATTATGACAGAAAGGTACTGAATTTACTCAGTGCTTTTTTGTTTCATAAAAAAATAGGCAGAAAGGCACTGTGTGTGCAAAAGCAAATGATATAAAAAACTTTGCCCTTTTGAATTAGGAATTAACTGAAACGATAACTGTTCCAAAATTCCTGATTGTTCCGATTGAAGATTATCGACGAGTACCCATATGAGTGTTTTTAGATTCGTATTTGAATGTTTCTGAAAAAATATGAAAAAATTATTGACATGTTTTTTCAAAAGGTGTATTCTATAACCACAAACCAAAGATCAAGGAGATAAAACTGATTCAGTGCCGATAGAGAGTCGGGGATGCTGGAAACCTGACGGAGATGCGGATCAGACAAATGGACCTTGTAGGGCAAGGGGAAAGCAGAAATGCAAGTATCCGAGACGTATACCGGCGTTACACGGCAAGAGATGTTGTTGCATCTTAATGAGAGGGTGTTAAAAGCACCAATTCAGGTGGTACCGCAGATGATTCATCTGTCCTGTGTGTCAATTTTGACAGGGCAGATGTTTTTTTATAAGGAGGTGGTTGTCATGTCGATAAGTGATTGGCATTGGCAATACAAGGAGCTAAAAAAACACATAGAATAATGAAAGGGCAGGAAAAGCAAATGAAAAAGATGAATAAAAAAATCAGTTTAATACTCGCATTATCCGCGGTAATCTTCGGCGGATGCGCCAATGAAGGCGAAAAGACAAGTGACAAGGCAAAAGTAAAAATCGGTGTGGCGCAGATTGTAGATCATACGTCACTGAATATGATCCGCGATTCCTTTAAAGAAGAAATGATCGCGTTGGGCTATCCGGAATCATCTATGGATTTCCAAAATGCGGCGAATGATCCAAGCTATCTCAATTCGATTATGCAGAAATTCAACGGTGACAATAAAGACGTTATCGTCGCAATCGCAACACCGACGGCACAGGCAGCCGCAAACTTTGCGAAAGAGCGCAGCGTCGTGTTCTCGGCAGTATCCGATCCGATCGGTGCGGGACTGTTGACCTCACTTGAAAAGCCGGATAAGGGAATCACCGGTACTTCCGATGAAATTCAAGTAGATCAAATTTTAGATTTAGCTTTAGTCATTAAACCGGAGATCAGAACATTGGGCTTTATGTATAACCCGAGTGAAGCGAATTCCGTATCAAATTTAGAAAAAGCCAAAGCTTTCTGTGAGGAAAGAAATATTGAAATAATTGAAAGTGCAGTTACGACAATTTCCGATGTACAGACAAATGCACAGGTGCTTGTAACAAAGGTTGACGCTGTCTTTGTGCCGAACGACAATACAGTCGCATCAGCGATGAGCGCACTTGCCAATGAATCAAACAAAGCAAAAATTCCGGTATTTGTCGGAGCGGATTCCATGGTTATGGACGGCGGTTTTGCGACAGTCGGCATTGATTACAAGGAATTAGGTAAGGAAACCGCACATATGGTAGATGATATGATAAACGGTAAAAGTGCCGATGCGATACCGGTAAAGGTATTTAAGGACGATTTAAATATTTATGTAAATGAGAAAGTATTGAACACACTCGGCATAACCTTGCCGGACAGCATTTCAGGCAACGAAAAGCTGCAAATGATTCAATAGTTAAGTTAAGGGATTGTTGAATCCACCTATTCAAACAGACAGGAGTTGAAAGCATGGCATTATCCACCCTGCAGGGCGCAC
The DNA here is from genome assembly GCA_947569705.1 of uncultured Erysipelotrichaceae bacterium. GTDB lineage: Bacteria > Bacillota_I > Bacilli_A > Erysipelotrichales > Erysipelotrichaceae > C-19. The sequence continues at coordinate 83,389 of CANOSP010000005.1, read as the reverse complement.
TGGAATTAGGATTGATTTATGCGATTTTGGCATTCGGAGTATATATATCCTTTCGTATTTTGGATATTCCCGATTTAAGTGTTGACGGAACCTTTATCACCGGCTGCGGAGCTGCGGCAATATGTACCTTGAACGGACATCCGTATCTCGGTGTTTTTGCGGCACTCATTGCGGGGGCATTGGCAGGCGCTGTGACCGGATTCCTTCAAACAAAGTGTAAAATCCAGCCGATCTTATCAGGCATTCTCGTAATGAGCGGCTTATATTCCATCAATTATAAAATCATGGGAAATACACCGAATATTTCCCTGTTTGATAAAGAAACGATATTTACGCAGTTTTCCTCATGGAATCAATCCAAACTGATGCCGTTGATCTTATGCATTCTGATCGTCTTCATGGTTTTTATCGCATTGTATGTGTTTTTAAAAACACAGCTCGGTATGTGTCTTAGGGCGACCGGAGATAATGAAGCGATGGTGCGAGCATCTTCCGTAAACAGTGATCGAATGAAAATTCTCGGATTGGCACTGGCAAACGGACTGGTCGCTTTCAGCGGCGGTATTCTCGCGCAGTATCAAAATTTTGCGGATGTGAATGACGGGATCGGAAAGCTGGTCATCGGCTTGGCTTCAATTATTGTCGGTGAGGCATTCTTCGGTAAGAAAACATTATTCAGAAGCTTTTTAGCAGTGGTCAGCGGTGCGATCGTCTATCGCTTCCTGTTGACCTTTGCGTTACAACTCGGCGTGAATGCGACCGATCAACGTCTGTTATCAGCACTTTTGGTAACCTTGGCGATTTCTTTCCCTGTGCTGAAAAAAGAGATCATGAAAAGGAGAAAGCGAACATGTTAAAAATAACCGATTTACACGTTACCTTTCATCAAGGGACGATTCATGAGCGAGTTGCTTTAGACGGGGTCAGTTATGAAGTACAAGCGGGTGACTTTATTACTGTATTGGGAACCAACGGTGCAGGAAAATCCACTTTACTGAATTGCATCGCCGGAAATATTGAAGCGGATCAAGGCAAAATTGAACTGGACGGCATTGATATTACATGGATGAAGGAATACAAGCGAGCGAAAATGATCGGACGACTGTTTCAGGATCCTTTGAAGGGAACCGCACCCAATATGACGATTTTAGAAAATCTCGGTTTGGCATACAGCCGCGGAAAGCGTTCTACCTTAAGCAAGGCGATTAAAAAGTCGGATATTCCTTATTTCAAGGAACAACTGGCAAAGCTGAATCTTGGCTTAGAAGCCCGCATGGATACCAAAGTAGGTTTATTAAGCGGCGGGCAAAGGCAGGCATTGACCTTGATGATGGCAACCTTAGTTACCCCTAAGCTGTTATTATTGGATGAGCATACCGCTGCCTTAGATCCGAAGACGGCAGATACGATTATGCGAGTAACGGAAACAATTGTAAAGGAAAACAACATTCCGACGATCATGATTACGCATAATATGAAACAGGCACTCACTTACGGCAATAAACTGCTTGTTATGAACGAAGGAAAGATCGTAAAAGAATTAAGCGGTATTGAGAAAGAACAAACAACGGTAGATCAATTATTGAATATGTATGATTTATCAGCGTAAGCGATAAAATTAAATTTGTGTAACACTCAATATCATTCAGTAAAGCATCCAATAAATTACAATAGAATAAAATGTATCTTGCATAAAAAATCAGATTGCTTGATACATTTTTTATGTTCGTGAAACTTGATAGATCACGGAATATTTAATAATGCGCATCGCTGAGTAATATAATATAAATGAATAGCGGATAATAAAGAGGAAATAAACAAAGAAAATACAATAAAACCTGTTAGATAGGGCATGATATAAAATTTATCCTTTTTATTATGACGATTTTTTGATAAAATATATACGGAGGTAAATTTCTATGAGATCAGCGATTGTGTTGGCTGCCGGAAAAGGCACCAGAATGAAATCTTCATTATGCAAGGTAATGCACGAATGCGCACATAAACCGATGATCGGACATATCGTAACTGCATTGAAAAAAGCAGGTGTTGATAAAATTGTCGTAGTTGTCGGACATGGCGCAGACAGTGTCAAGGAATATTTAAAAGATGATGTAACCTATGCGCTGCAAAGTCCGCAGTTAGGAACCGGACATGCGGTGATGCAGGCAGATTGCTTAAAGGACTTTGACGGAGATACGATCGTATTAAACGGTGACGGTCCCTGTATACAAAGTGAAACGATTGAAAAAGCTTTTGCGGCAAATGAATTACATGATTTAACCGTATTGAGTGCTGTGTTGGAACAAGGCGGCAGTTACGGCAGAATCATTCGTGAAGCTGACGGACAGGTGAAAAAAATCGTTGAGGCAAAGGACTGTGATGCGCAGGAATTGGCAGTGAATGAAATCAATACCGGCTTGTTTGTTTTTAAAACAAAGGCATTGTTTGAAGGCTTAAAGGAATTGAAAAACGATAATGCGCAAAACGAATACTATTTAACCGATTTAGTGGAGATCTTCAATCAGAAGGGCTTGTCCGCAAATGCACTGATCGTAGAGGATCGTGATGAGTTGATGGGAGTCAATGACCGCGTCGATTTAGCAAAAGCCGAAAGCTGGATGAAAGCACATATCAACCGTAAGCATATGTTGAACGGCGTTACATTGCTTGATCCGATGAATACGTATATCGGTGCCGATGTGGAAATCGGAGAAGATACGATCATTTATCCGAATGTCGTAATTTTCGGTAATACCAAGATCGGTAAGAATGTCCGTATTTTATCAAACAGCTTTTTACAGGATGCGCAAATCGGCGATGATGTGTTGATTGATTCAAGCAAGATTGTGGAATCACAGGTAGATGCACATACGACGGTAGGACCGATGACTCATCTGCGCAACCATACGCACATTCATGAGAATTGCCGTATCGGAAATTTCGTTGAATTTAAAAATTCAGATTTTAATAATAACAGTAAATGCGCGCATTTAACCTATATCGGAGACAGTGATTTCGGCAAGGGAATTAATGTCGGATGCGGTGTGGTGACAGTGAATTATGACGGTAAAAACAAATATCGCACAACCGTGAAGGACGGAGCGTTTATCGGCAGTAACTGTAATTTAATCGCACCGGTAACGATCGGTGAAAATGCATTATTGGCAGCCGGTTCAACGATTACCGATTCCGTAGATGACGGTGATATGGGGATTGCCCGCGCTCGTCAGTCAAATAAAAAAGACTTCGGTATGAAATATAAAAATAAGTAAAAAAATCATTAGAAATGAATGACGCATACGAAAGTGTTATAAATAGAAAAGAGGAAAAGGCAGAATGAAAAAAAAGACAGTGATTTTCGCATTAACTTCCAGCGTTGGTTTAGCAAATGAAATTGCGGCACGCTTAGGAATCCCTTTGGGACTTTGTGATGTAAAGCATTTCGCTGACGGTGAAATTATGGTTGAATTAGGGGAAAGTGTACGCGGTAAGAATGTTTATATCGTACAGAGTACCTGTAATCCGGTTTCCAGCAATCTGATGGAAATTCTGATTGCGATCGATGCATGTAAACGTGCCAGTGCAGAGCATATTGCGGTTGTAATGCCGTATTTCGGATACGCTCGTCAGGATCGCAAAGCGAAACCGCGTCAGCCGATCACATCTAAATTGGTTGCCGGTCTGTTGGAAAAAGCCGGCGCTGACCGAATTATTACTATGGAACTTCATGCGACCCAAATTCAAGGCTTCTTTGATATTCCGGCAGATGATATTTCCGCAATCAGTATTATCGGCAGCTATTTCAAAGAATTGAATTTACCTGAAGTTGTTGTTGTTTCACCGGATCACGGCGGTACGACAAGAGCCAGAAAGCTTGCGGAAATTCTGCATGCGCCGTTGGCAATTATCGATAAGCGCCGTCCGAAACCGAATGTTGCGGAAGCGATGAATCTAATCGGAGACGTCAATGGGAAAACCGCGATCATGGTTGATGATATTGTAGATACTGCCGGTACTTTAACTGCCGGAATCAAAATGCTTTATGATAAAGGTGCGACCGGAGTGTATGCTTCCTGTGTTCACGGTGTCCTTTCAGGACCGGCGATTGAGCGCTTGAAAAAAAGCAATCTGAGCGGTTTTATTTGTACGAATACCATTTGTCAAGATGAAAAGGTTCCGTCCTATCCGGAAATGCGTGTATTATCCGTAGGACCTGTACTCGGTGATGTCATCAAGGCAATGGAAGAAAGCAAGCCGGTCAGTGAAATTGTAGCGGTATACGCACAAGAGCGCTGATTGAGGTAAATCATGCTGGAACATTTGATAGAAACATGGCTGCCTGAGGTTTATGCGACGATTGAAATATTCGGTATCATCGTAATTGCCTTCGGTTCCGTAAAAGCATTTGCTTATTACTTTGCTTCACTGTTGAAAAAGAAACGCTATCCGATCAAAATCGAACTCGCAAATGCTCTGGCACTCGGCTTGGAATTTAAAATGGGCGCAGAGATTTTAAAAACAGTTCTGATTCATGAGATGAGTGAAATCTATGTGCTTGGTGCGATCATTTTGCTTCGTGCCGTACTGACGATGTTAATCCACTTTGAATTAAAGGCGGAACAAAAGCATCATCCTGAGGAAGCAAACGTAAATAATTATTAATACATAAATACATAAAAAGGTGTATTGAAACGTAAAGCGTTATGATAGGATTCCACTAAAGTAGGCACATAATAAAACGGATTCTAAATTATTATAGGGATAAACGTATGTTCTAAATAATGATAGGGTTAAGTAAAGGATACCTCTAAATTTTTATAGGGGTTCCTTTTTTTTGTTCATTTCCATATAAAAACCTTTCATAGTAGAATGTATTCGTCAAACAACATTACTATGAAAGGTGTGGTTTAATCATGTATATATTATGTTGGGGATACATCAAGATATAATTCCAGATATTTCTTCTTTTAATCAAAACGGCATGTTCGTTATCTATCTTTCTTTGGTTTCTAAACACTATATATGACCTTTTTGCGATGATTTCTTAATTTGGAATTTTATGAATATTCTAAAATAAGAACTAACCATTGGACTATCCCACTTGATACTGTACAACTTTTCCTTTTACTTCATCTTTTAAGAATTCAAGATTATTATCAAAGAATGTTTTAAGATTAGTGAATCTCAGTAATGAGTTTTTATCTTCTTTTATTCTTACCCATGTATCTGCGTAATTATACGCTAGACATAGTGAAGAATCATTCACAAAATCAATAAACGCTTCTTCTTTGTTCTCATATTTAAGTGCAAAATAAAATGCATAATCCTCTTTACGAGATTGTTCTAAATTTCTTTTATTATGCAAAACATGATCTAAATTGCAAGAGAAATAATATGTTTCAATTGGGAGTGTGAACACTTTTGAAGTTGAATGAATCATATTTAAATTTCTAGATTTTCTTTGATTTCTATTAATTGCATCATCTGGACGACTTGTATAAATTCCATCATCCTCATAACGGAATGAAGTATCCTTTTCTGATAAATAAATACAGGAATCATCAATATAACATCCATCAGTATCTGATAGAAATATAATTTTTTCAATATGTTTTTTCTCAATGCCATGGTTATTTACTAAGTAACTCTTAATTACTGTAGTAATGCGTTGCTTCATATTTAAATTACGCACTTCAGTATCTGAACTCGCAGTTAAATCACATCTTAGAACTTTAAAGCGTATTTTAGCACTATCAACTAATTCAGATAAAATTGGCTCTAATGCATCTTTATCACTTAATCCTTCTACAAGAAATAATAAAATTTTTTTATTCATTTAGAGAGCCCGCCTTTCTAAATGCACGTTTAATTTTAAAATTCTTAGTTTCTTCGTAAATAGGTTCACTTTGTCCACCTAAAAGAATGTTTGTATAATAATAATCTCGAACATTATTATTTGATTTTATTCCGGTTAATTGGATATAGCGATTATTTGGATTAGCAGTTGTAACGATAATAGATTTATATGATAATTTCTCCAGTGCTCTTAAATTGTGAGAAGTAAAAACAAATTGACCTTTTGCGGATTCATCAATAATTTCAACTAATTCTCCCAGTAAATATTCGAAAATACCGGAATCAAATTCATCAATCATTAAACAAATAGAATAGTTATTGAATGCGGCTATCATTGAACTAATAACAGAAATTAAGCGTTTAATACCCTCAGATTCATATTTTAAAGGTATTAGTTTATCATTTCTTATGCTCACTATGTCAAAGCTAATGCCTTCTTCGCCATTTTTTAAAAATCGCTTTTTCAGATTTGTGATTTCTAATTGAAGTGAAGGGATAATTGCATTTAAAACCATATCAATTTGTTTGATAACCATTGCCAGATCTTTAAATACTTCCAAAGGCATCTCATTAGGTTTCAATAAATTGACGGGTATTTCTCCCATCTTTAACGAATTATCCTTAGATAGATATAAGTTAATCGGAACATAAGTGTTCAAATTAATACTTCCCATAACATCATTTTCAATAATGATTAAGCTGGTTTCAGCGTAGAGTGGTAATAATCGTAATACATCAACTAATCTTTGAACATCGTTTTGAATTGTATTTGTTAGTTGTTCCAATAATATTTTATTATTTCTTTTGTGAAAGATAAAGGATGTTCCTTTATCAATGTCTTGAGCAACTCGTAATTCAATTAAGCTGTCTTTTGAAATCTTACTTTTGAGTTTCTTTAAAACAATTTCTTGATTATTACATTCAATAAGTGTAATTTGTGGTTTCCATTTATTTTCAGTCTCAGAGTATTCTTTTGATACAATTTTTTCTGAATAAATTTGATATTCATCATCAATTAAGCCAATCAAAAAAGTATAAGTTACTAATTGTTTTGAAGTTGTAGAATTAATAAAAAAGGTATAACTGATTTCTGTGTTTTGACATTCGTTATTAATAAATTTGTCAAAATAATCTGGCAGTTTATTTCCAATCAAAATATTTTTTAACAGTTTTGTCACTTCCAGCACTGTTGTTTTTCCTGAACCATTTTGACCATAAATACCTAAGACGGACTTCAATTCATGAAAGTTTCCTTTCAAAATATTACTATATTCATTAAAACTAATTTCACCATGGCGAACATTCTTGATGCCGTTTATTTTTATTTCTTCAATCCTAACCAGTTCTTTCATATAAATATACCTCCACAATCATTTTACCAAATATAGAATAATTGTCAATAATTAAGTAATGATACAAAATGTATCTATTTGAAAAAATATAACATAAATTATTGGCTTTTGCTTATTGATTTATTACTAAGTATCTCAAAGGCAACATGACAGTTGTTCCTACAATGGAAAGATAATAATCTTTTAAATAATCTCAACCACTTCGTTTCAATAATGTCATACAAGAAAGCTAAACTAAAGCTTTTGTTAAACAAATTAAAAACCCAATCAGCATAATGCCGGTTAGGTTATCAATATTATTTATTTTGTGTGTCCACTTGTCAGGGACCGGATCATTGTCAACTTTACTTTTCCTTGTATGAATCATTGATATGAATCATCGATATTCAATCAAAATACTTTCCTTTGCCTTAACATCTTCTCCGATATGATTGTTCAGAATCGAAAAGCAATGAGAATTAGTTATAATGACAGGTGTGATTAATTCCTGTTCGGCAGCGACAGAATGAATTTTAATGATCGGCGTCCCCTTTTTCACATGTTCATGTTCCTTAACGAGCATTTCAAAGTCATTGCCTTTAGAAGCCTCTAAATTAATACCGACATGTACAATCAATTCCATCTCGTTATCTAAGATCATGCCGAATGCATGTTTTCGCTCTATCGTTACTGCAATTTCACCGTCTGCCGGTGCATAGACCGTGTGACCGCTTGCGATGATTGCCACACCGTCGCCCATTTTACGTTTAGAAAAAATCGGATCATCGACATCATCTAAGGAGATGACTTTTCCGTCGATCGGTGCATACAGCTGTTCGCTTTTTGGCTTAAAGAATGAAAACATGGCAAGTGCCTCCTTATTCATACTCGGATATAAAGCTGATTGGTCATATACAGCAACATCATTGTAAGCATTGCTTTATGAAATGTCAATGCCTTTTATTTGATTCTGTATAAGAAAAAAGTTACTTTGATCAGTCCTGAAAATATTTCATTGAATCAGCGCTTTTTCATTGGTTACAGCAGAACAGTTTGCTTTTTTACGCAATTTCACATAAACAAAAGACAGTACAAACGAATTTCACTGTTATACTGGAAGTATCTTAATCATAGTGTATTTTGAAAGGAATGTTGATATGTCAAATCGATGGAAACTAAAATATGAGGCAAAGCGTTGGCGCATTTATAATCAGAAAGGAAAAGATTTAAGCTATCATCCCAACAGCGGAATTCGCATATTGGTAGAAGACGGATATGCTTTCAAGGATGTGAATCGCAACGGTGAAATCGATCCGTTTGAGGATTGGCGATTGCCGATGAAGCGAAGAATTCAGGATTTTACGGAGCGTTATCAGTTGGTTTCTAAAGGCAAACGGATTTATTATAAACAGGGTTTTGCGGAAATACCGCAAGATTTATTAACGCAATTACAAGAAAGTGAACAAGTACAGGCTTTGATGGAAGAGGACAGGGCATTTTTTCAAGAACATGCGGCGCTTACTGTATTGTTGTTACTGTTTGATCAAGATGATTCTGTATTTACCGGTGATTATATTATACAGCTGTTTATTGATTCCTTGGATATGGGCGTATTGGATAAAGTCTTTTATACGATTAAAAAAGCGATTCTTAACTATGTTTCACAAAATCATCATGAGGAATCAAAGAATGTGTTATCGATGAGTTCTTAAAGCAGTGTTCGTTTGAATGCTGTTTTTTAATGCTTTGTAAAAACGATGAGTTTCGCCCATAGCGCTTAGGTAGATCCATCATAAAATGAGACAAAGGATGGGTGAGGCTATGGTTGATATGCTGCTGCTGATCTGTGCAACTTGCTGTGACAGTTTTTTTATGAGTGTTGCGTACGGCGCGGAGCGCATTGACATTTCATGGAAAGCAACCTTGATTATCGCCTTTTGCGGTACATCACTGCTCGGTGTTTCGATCGCTTTGGCGAAAAGCTTTTCTTCATTTTTGTCACCGCAGATCGGACGATGGATCAGCTTTTTGATTTTGACGGGATTGGGACTTACTCATTTGTTTCAGGCACAGGTGAAGCGCTGTGTCAAAAAACAGAAGCATAAACCGCTGATTATTAAAATGAAGGGAATTTCCTTTGTCATTGATATTTTTCTTGATGAAACCGAAGCCGATCAGGATCATTCTAAAGAATTGAGTATCAGTGAGGCGCTTTATTTGGGAATTGCGCTGTCACTTGATTCTTTGGCCAGCGGCTTGGCTTACGGCATCGGTGTGGTGAATTTCACCGTGTTGCTGGGATGCAGCTTTGGCTTCGGCGTTGTGCTGATTGTTGTCGGCAGTGCGCTCGGGAAACGGCTTATGTACCGCTTTTCCGGTGATGTCTCTTGGCTCAGCGGCTGCTTATTGATGATTTTGGCATTACTTCGCCTAGGCTAGAAGTGTGCTTATTCAAGTTTCAGGGAGTCACTCTTTTCTCAATGGTTATATCGTGCTTTTTTGAATCGATAAAACGTCTTTTGAAGCTTATCTGACTTTTCACATATCATAAAACGTGCTATAATAACCACGAACATAGGAGGATTAAGGTTATGAGTAAAAGACCTGTTGTATTAGTGGTTATGGACGGTGTCGGCATCAATGAATCAGAATTCGGAAATGCCGTTAAACACGCATATAAACCAACATTAGATCATTTGTGGGAAAACTGCCCTCACACTGAAATTAAAGCGCACGGCTTGGCTGTAGGATTGCCGAGTGACGGCGATATGGGTAACAGCGAGGTAGGTCATAATGCACTTGGCTGCGGACAGATTTATTCTCAAGGAGCGAAGCTTGTGAATGAGTCTATTGAGTCCGGTGATATTTTTACGTCTTCTACTTGGAAGGCGTTGGTTGAAAACTGCAAGGATAAGGGTGTTATGCACTTCTTAGGCTTGTTGAGTGACGGTAACGTGCATTCTCATATCAAGCATTTAAAGGCTTTGATTGCACAGGCAAAGCAAGAGGGTGTGAAAGAAGTCCGCATTCATGCATTATTGGACGGACGTGATGTTCCCGAAACAAGTGCATTGACTTATGTAGATGATATTGAAGCATTTATCGCAGAATGCAATGATGATAACTTCCATGCATGTATTGCCAGCGGCGGCGGTCGTATGTGCATTACGATGGATCGTTATGAAGCGAACTGGGCAATGGTTGAAAAAGGCTGGAAAACGCATGTATTAGGAGAAGGTCGTACTTTTGCGAGTGCTAAGGAAGCGATTGAGACTTATCGTAATGAGCTTCAGGCTGTGGATCAGGATTTGCCGCCGTTCGTTATTGCGAAAGATGGTCAGCCGGTCGGTGCGATACATGACGGTGACAGTGTAATTCTGTTTAACTTCCGCGGCGATCGTGCGCAGGAAATCTCATTGGCTTTTGACGGTGATGAAAGCTTTGACAAGTTTGATCGTGTACGCAAACCGGATGTGATGTATGCCGGTATGCTTCAGTATGACGCAGATTTGAATATTCCGCATAACTTCTTGGCATTCCCGCCGAAGATCAAATATACATTATCAGAGGAACTCGTAAAGCACAACATTCGTCAGTATGCGATTTCCGAAACGCAGAAGTACGGGCATGTGACTTATTTCTGGAACGGAAATCGTTCCGAGAAATTCAACGAGGCATTAGAGGATTTTGTGGAAATTAAATCCGATGTTGTTCCGTTTGAACAGCGTCCTTGGATGAAATCCGCTGAAATCACCGATGTATTATGTGCAGCGATTACTTCCGGAAGCTATGACTTCTTACGAACGAACTATCCGAACGGTGATATGGTCGGTCATACCGGTAACTTTGAAGCAACCGTAATCGGTGTTGAATCGGTTGATCTCCAGCTGGCTCGCATCATTAAGGCAGTTGATTCGGTAAACGGTATCTTAATTGTGACAGCCGATCACGGTAACGCTGATGAAATGTATGAAAAAGCGAAAAAGGCAGATGCGCCGATCAAGGCTAAAACTTCCCATACATTAAATAAGGTTCCGTTTATTGTGTACGGTGCCGATGTTGAATTAAAGCAGGATGATAATCTCGGCTTATCCAACGTAGCCGCAACAGTTTGCGACCTGTTGGAAATCGCTCCGAATGAAAATTGGAACGAAAGTATTATTAAAAAATAAGTATGATACAAGGGTGCGATTCTGAAACGAGAGTCGTGCCTTTTACTTTATTTGAAGTTTATAACTTTATGAATGTTTTCCTTATTGATGGTTCTGAATGTTATGTTTGTGAGCAGTCTTTTTTCAGGTAGAATTACCTGTTTGTATTCGTAATTTAAAGGAAAATGCTGTATAAAACCGCTTACATCGGGAAATATACAGTTATAGGCATATTTTAGCGTGCATTTTATAAAAAATATGGTACAATAGTACAGGTTTATGTTTTTTTACATCATAAACATATGGTAAGTCAGTTAGGAAAGAAGGAAGTAAAATGAGTAATGCAGTGATAAGAATTATTGCGACACAGGACTATGAGGATATTTATGATCTGAATACAGAATTGGGATATGCTTATGAGAAGGACAAGGTGTATAACAAGATTATCGCTATTTTAGAAGCCGGTAATGATATTTTATTGGCTGCGGAAAAGGATGGTCATGTGGTTGCTTATGCACACGGTGCGCCGTATGAAACACTTTATGCGGATAACTTATTAAACACAGTTTGTTTCTGTGTGAAGGAAGATCTTGAAGACGGTGAAGCAATCGGCAACGCATTGTACGAGGCATTTGAATCAAGAGCGAAGAAATTCGGTTATAAGGGAATCCGCTTAGCGCTTGACTTAGATCGTGAAAAGGCACATGAATTATTTATTAAGCATGGCTTTGAAACAAGAAGATCGATGAATCACTATATTAAATATTTCTAAATGCTTGCCCGTATGGGCTTTTTTTGTATCAGAATCATGGAACATGCGTATTTTCTTATAGGAATAACGAATTGACAAATATCAAAATATTAGATTCGATATTTTGATATTTGTATTGACATCCGACAATATCCTACGTATGATATTAGTACATATATTGAAAGGAGCAGCACTATGGATTACATTTATGAAATGAAAAAGATTTCCGCAACAAACGGCGGTATTATAGATAATAAAACAGCAGCTTCTGTCGGCATTTCTCGTGCTGTACTTTCCAATCTATGCAAGGAAAATAAAATACAGAGAGTAATGCGAGGACAATATATTCTTGAAAATGATATACAAGATGAACTTGTTTCCATAGCGCTTCGTTCTAAGCAATTGATTTTTTCGCATGAAACTGCACTTTTTCTTCACGGTATTTCCGATCGCGTACCGTTTGAATATTCGCTGACAGCACCGTCAAATAAAGTTCCGTCCGGCGCAATCAGGCAAGATTGTAAAATCTACTATATAAAATCTGAATTATTTGAATTGGGAAAAACTAAAATGTACACTCAATTCGGCAATGAAGTGACTGCTTATGATTTGGAACGGACTCTGTGTGATGTGATTCGCAGCCGCAACAATATCGGAAGCGAGACCTTTTTGTCAGCATTAAAAATGTATGTAGCCAGTCCAAATAAAAATTTGAATTTACTGAACAGTTATGCAAAGAAAATGAAAATTGCAGGTGTTGTCAGAAAATATTTAGAGGTGCTTTTATGAGCAATGCAATGAGTCTGAAAGCTAAACTTCGTAACATTGCTAAAAATAAAAATATACCTGCCCAAGTTGTTCTTCAAAATTATATGTTTGAACGATTTCTTGTGCGTTTATCACAATCGGAATATAAAAATAAATTTGTTCTTAAAGGCGGAATGCTTGTCGCAGCCATTGTCGGATTGGATAGTCGGGCGACGATGGATTTGGATGCAACGCTGAAAAATATGCCGCTAACTCCTGAAATAATTGAGAGAGTATACAAGAAATCTGCGATATTGATTGTGCCGATAATGTTAATTTCTCATATGTGGGTTTATTATCTATCCGCGATAATGATGTTTACGGTGGTTATCGTGTTATGTTGAATGCGCGATACGATACAATTTTAGTACCGCTTTCTGTCGATATTTCAACCGGCGATGTGATTACCCCTACCCCTGTCACCTTCACTTTTTTTGAAATTTTCAATAATAAGTCTTTTGACTTATTGACATATAATATTGAAACTGTTATGGCTGAAAAGATAGAAACAATCCATCGTCGTACTGTTTTTAATACGAGACCGAGAGATTTTTATGATGTTTATATTCTTGCAACAACACAAAAATTTGATAAAAGGTTACTTCTTGAAGCATTGTCGGCTACATCACTGGCTCGCGGTACATTAAAACAGATAAACAGAACAGACAGTATTATTGAAAATATATCGGAAAGCAAAGAGCTTCGTAATATGTGGGATAAATACCGTAAGCAGTTTGCTTATGCAAAAGAAATTGAGTTTGATCATATTATTTCGGAAATTTCAAAGCTGCTCAAATATTGAAAACATCAAAGAGATAATTCATGTTTTAAAAATGAAAACTATTGGAAGTCATAGTCTGAAATATCATTTCAATGTGCAGTCGTATTCATTATAAAGATTAAAATAGACACCGAGAAAAGTATTTCTGCCTCACACGGTGTCTTTGTTTTGATTAGTATTTAAAGAAATATTTCATTTTGTTTATCAATTTCTTAGCCTTGCCGGTGTTATTTCTTTCCTTTTTTCAACTTCTTTAAATCATTAGAGCGTTGGATCGCGGCAAGCTTGCGGTAATTATCTGCCAAAACTTTCTCATAAGCGCTGTTTGTCTGCGGCTCATAAAAATGAACATCTTTTAAAAAGTCCGGTAAATATTGAATTTGACTCCATAAATCACTGCGCAGATAGTCATAAACTTCATCTTGATCCATTCCGACCGGTGTATAGCGTAAATAGGCAGGTACCTCATACGGATGTCGGTTTAACTCACGCAGAACATTATCAATAGCGGATTCCGCTGATTTGCTTTTCGGTGACAGACACAGATCAATCACGGCAACACTTAAAGGAATGCGCGCTTCCGGAAAGCCGATTCGCTTTGCGGCATCAATCGCTTGTGTACAGCGGGCAAGCGCAGCCGGATTTCCTAAGCCAATATCCTCATAAGCACATACAAGCAGTCTTCTTTCTATGGAATCCATATCGTTTGCTTGAATCATAACGCCCAAATAGTATAACGCCGCATCGACATCACTGCCGCGGATTGATTTTTGAAATGCACTCAGCACATCATAGTAGCCGTCACCGTCTTTATCCATGCTTTTGTTTTGAACCTGTGCATATTGAATGACCAACTGTTGATCAATGATTTTATTTTCACATGCCAATGCGCAGATTTCCAAAACATTTAACGCAAAGCGCAGATCACCGTTACAGCAGCCGGCAATATAGTTCAGCGCAGCTTCTTCAATTTCCACCTGATTGTTCAAGCCTCGCTTACTTTCCATCGCATAACAAAGCGCTTTTTTTATATCATCTTGATTCAACTTTTTAATTTCAAACAAGTGACAGCGAGAACGAATAGCCGGATTGATCGCATGAAGCGGATTGGAGGTAGTCGCTCCGATTAAGGTAATTGAGCCGTTTTCAACATGCGGCAGTAATAAATCCTGCTTATCTTTATTTAAACGATGTACTTCATCAATAATCAGGATTAAACCGTCATAGTATTTCGCTTCCTCAAATATAGTATCTAAATCCTTTTTATTGCCGCTGACCGCATTGAATAACCGATAGGGAATATGCAGCTCATTGGCAATGACTCCTGCCAAGGTGGTTTTACCGGTACCCGGCGGACCGTAAAAGATCATCGAACAAACAGCTTTTTCTTCAATACAGCGACGAATAACTTTGCCTTTAGCCAGTAAGTGTTGTTGTCCGATTACTTCATTGATTGTCTGTGGGCGCATTCTGAAAGCCAACGGTTCTCGCATAACAGTCTCCTTTATTTTTTGATTCTTACATAATACTTTAATTCATCTTCGTATTTAATATATCCGCCGTTATTTAACATCACTTTCAGTGAAGCGGGATTATCTTTATTTACACGCAAATATATTTCATCTTCGGGAATGATCGTTTTTGCGATTTGTAAGGTAAGACGCAGTCCTTCTTTTCCATATCCTTGCTTACGAAATTCTTTCTTAATAAAATAACCGATATGTCCCCCGCCTGTACGCAAGGACTCACAAAGGTAATGACGGATCCGAAACTGTCCTACTATTTCATCATCATTCCACAAAAACAAAAATGTTTCCGGTACAAAGCCATCGGGGAGATTTTCTCCTTTTGCGAATGCGATCATTTCCGGTATTGCTTTTGCTTTAAATTCATCGTATGAAATACCGTGCCATTTATTAGTCAAACCGTTCTCATCGATAGGCATATCGCGTACAAAAAGATACTCTTTTTCCATATCTTCATAATTTACTTCTTTTAAATACAGCATTTTTCAGTCCTTTCAAAACATAGAGTTTTATACAAACAGAATTATAACATTTAAGGGTGTGGGATTCCATCTTTTTATAAATCTTGTTTTTTGATCTGACAATGGGTATATCTCAAAATGTAATTCTAATATACGAAAGGCTGATACAAAAAATGAATTTTGTTTTTCATACAGGAGTGCTATAATAAAATCATTCGTAAAGTATATTTCATAGGAAAGGAAAATTCAATGATTATTTTAATAACGGGAGCTTCACACACCGGGAAAACGACACTTGCGCAAAAATTGCTTGAAAAGTATCATTATCCATATCTATCAATAGATCATTTGAAAATGGGATTAATTCGCAGCGGTTATACAAAATTAACAATCGAAGATGATATTGAATTAACAGAGTTTATGTGGCCCATTATTCGTGAAATGATTAAAACAGCCATAGAGAATAAGCAAAATCTTATCGTTGAAGGGTGCTATATTCCTTTTGATTGGGAAAACGATTTTAGTGATGAATATCTTGTACAGATCAAATATTACTGTCTTGTAATGAGTGAAGATTATATTAAGAGTAATTTCGCAGATATAAAAAGGTTTGCGAAGATCATAGAAAATCGCTTAGATGATGATCAATGTACGATTACAAATGTTTTAAAAGATAATGCGAGATATTTAGAATTTGTTCAAAAACATAATGTGTCATATATACTGATTGATAAAGAATATGAAACAAGCATTGATTTGGAGAAATTATGATGTCAAAGAGTAATTATGAGATTATGATCAGAGAGTATCGAGAAGCAGACGGCAAAGAAACGGCAGAACTTTTTTATAATACTGTGCATATCGTTAATGCAAAAGATTATACAAAAGAACAATTAGCTGTCTGGGCGAACGCTCAGATAGATCGGAACAAATGGAATCAGTCATTTCAAAAGCATTACAGTATTGTGGCGATGATTGATGATATTATAGTAGGGTTTGGCGATATAGATCAGACAGGGTATCTTGATCGTTTATATGTTCATTCAAATTATCAGAGAAAAGGTATCGCTACAGCAATTTGTAATGAATTAGAAGCAGTTGTTCAAGAGGATATTGTGACACAAGCTTCACTTACAGCAAAGGCTTTTTTTGAAAAAAGAGGATATGTGGTTATGAAAGCGCAGGAAGTAGTGCGAGAAGGAATATCTCTTACAAATTATATCATGATAAAGAAACGATAATAGTTTGACTATGTATCCGGTGTGATCTGAAGCGTTGAGCATTATTTTTTTGACTTATGATAGGTTGATTTATGTGCTCAGCCTTTAAATAATTGTTGATTTTCACCGCATACTAACATATAATGTAAGTGTGAGGTGAAAATATGTTGATGACATATGAAATGTTAAGAAACTCATTGACTGAATATAAAGCACCTGATATTAAAATCAAAAGAATGAGTGATCAAAACAAAATCATTAAATTAACTAAAAATCTATATGAGACGGATAAAAATATTCCCGGTTATTTAGTAGCTAACGCGATATACGCGCCTTCCTACTTATCCTTTGATTATGCATTGGCATATTATGGGTTAATACCGGAAGCAGTCTACGTATACACAAGTGCTACTTTTAATAAAGGAAAGAAAAAAGAATACAGGAATGCTTTGGGTGTTTTTACATATCGTGATGTTCCCTCACTTGTATATCCTTATGGGATTGAAATTATAGATGAAGGTGATCGCTGTTTTACAATTGCCGTTGCGGAAAAGGCACTTTGTGATAAACTGTATACAATAAAACCGGTTCGCAGTAAAAAAGAAATGTATCATCTTCTGTTTGATGATTTAAGAATAGATATTGATTTGTTTAAACAATTAAATTTTGATACACTGGGTAAGTTATGTGAAATGTATCATTCTACGAATATGAAAACTATGAAGAAAGTAATAAATGATTTAATTGAAAATGATTCATAAACAAATGATTGAAATACTATGAGTCGAGAATGAATAAAAAATGAAAAGCTGTAGGATATACAGCTTCATATAAGAATATAATATACTAAAATTATAATATGTTTGAGCGATATAGATTACAGCTTTGTCTCTTTAATGATTTCTGCCATCGCATCATGCAGATCTGCGCGGGCTAAGGCAAAGTCAATTTGTGCTTGTAAAAAACCAACCTTATCACCGACATCATAACGCTTGCCGACAAAATCACAGGCATAGACATTACGCTCTTTCGCCATGCGGGCAATCGCATCGGTCAACTGGATTTCGTTGCCGGCACCGGGAGCCTGATTTTCCAAGAATGCAAAGATTTCACTTTCCAATACATAGCGGCCCATGACCGCAAGATTGCTCGGTGCATCTTTTAAAGCCGGTTTTTCAACCATTGAAGCAAGCTTTACAATACGCTCTTCAACGGTTGACGCCGGATCAACAATTCCGTATTTATGAACATTTTCATCCTTTACTTTTTGTACTCCGATTACCGATCCTTGATGCTTTTGAGCCGCTTCCATTAATTGACGGGTTGCGCTTTTGTCTGTATTGACAACAATGTCATCACCGAGCAAAACGGCAAACGGTTCATCACCGACAAATGATTTTGCACACAAAACCGCATGTCCTAAGCCGCGCGGATTTTTTTGTCTGACTGCATAAATATTTGCCATATCGGCAATACGGCAAACCATTTCAAAGCGTTCCTGATCGTTGCTTTGAATGAGCTTTTGTTCTAATTCAAAATTATGATCGAAATGATTTTCTATGCAAGATTTATGTGCATTGGTTATAATCAAAATATCCTCAATCCCGCTGTTTACGGCTTCCTCAACAATATATTGAATCGTTGGAATATCGACGATCGGCAGCATTTCCTTAGGAATCGCTTTTGTGGCAGGAAGGAATCTGGTGCCGTATCCCGCTGCCGGTATGATTGCTTTTCTGATCTTTTTCATAATGTATCCTCGCTTTATTAATCATATTGTATCACAAAATAAAGGAAAGCAAAATGAGAGAATGCGGATAATATGAGAAAAGTACGCATATGAAAGATCATTATAAAAGCGTTTTGTGATTATGAGATGAAAATAGAACCGATGACATTTTCATTGAGTTTATGTAAAAGAACCTCTATAATATAAGTAATTAATCGCTGATGCTTGTTAAAAAAGCCGAAGCTGATAAAAAGGAGCTGCCTATGAAATACGATTGCCTGATTGTAGATGATGAGAAGCTGTTGGCAGACAGCACGCGAGAATATTTGAATCTTTTTGAAGTGAACACTGCGGTTGTATATGATGCACAAAGCTGCCGTGATTTTTTTAAGCAACACAGCACACAGCTCATTTTGTTGGACATCAATCTCGGCAACAGCAGCGGCTTTGCGCTCTGTAAGGAATTAAGAACAATCACGCAGGTGCCGATTATTTTTATTTCGGCGCGTACAAGTGATGATGATCAGGTGGTCGCATTAAATATCGGCGGAGATGACTATATTCAAAAGCCCTATTCACTCAGCGTATTGTCAGCAAAGGTGAAGGCAGTATTAAAACGATACGGCAAGCCGCAGGAAAATGCGTATCGAGATGAACATTTGCGTGTAGATTTTACCACTCATCAAGTATATGTGGAAAATCAGCTGCAGCATCTTACGGCGCTGGAATATCGCTTATTGGTGTATTTGATGGAAAGAGCGAATCAGCCGATTACCAAACAGGAATTATTTGAACAGGTGTGGAAAGATAAGTATACAACAGACGGAACTTTAAACGTCCATATCCGCAAGCTGCGGCAAATGATTGAAAAGGATCCGTCCGCTCCGAAGTATATCATAACCAAATGGGGCGAAGGCTATCAGTTCAGCGGTGACGGCTTATGAAAAGCAAAGGAATTGTCTGGCTGTATTTGCTTGTATTAACGATCGAGATTTTTTGTCTTGTCACGCTGTTTGATCAAGGAAGCGAATTAAGTACCGATACGGTGAGTGTCAATGAAATCCTCTGGGAAGTGAAAAACGACTGGAATGCTTTAGATCATCATGTGAATCGTACGAATCAAGAATACAGTGTAATCGATCAGAACGGCAATGTTCGCTATCAAAGCGATTCTTCAGTAAGTACCACAATTAATGAAGCGATTCACAATCAGGATACGATTCTCGACATTGAGATCGAAGATCAAGTACAGGGCAAGCTGATTATTTCAAACCGCCTGAATCAACAATATCAAACGCAATTACAGACAATGGTTTCCATTGTATTGATCATGATAATCATTCAAAGTATTATTGCGGTAATTTACTTTAGTTATTTACAGCGAACAATTATTTTGCCGTTTTCACAAATGCTGGCATTTGCGAAGCGAGTGGCTTGCGGAGATTTAGATATACCGCTGGCTATGGATCGTAAGAATGCGTTCGGTGCTTTCAGTGAAGCATTCGATCTAATGCGCTATGAGATCAAACAGGCGCGTATTGCCGAAGCGAAAGCCAATGAAAGTAAAAAAGAGTTGATTGCGAAGCTTTCTCATGATATTAAAACACCGTTAGCCAGTATCAAAGCGGCATCAGAGGTAGGTGCGGCATTAAGCGACAATGAAAAAAATAAAGCTACCTATCATCAGATTATGCAGAAAAGTGATCAGATTGATCGATTGGTCAATGATTTATTTACTTCATCATTAGAAGAATTAGAAGCATTATCAGTAGCTGTCACTGATTGTAAAAGCAGTGAAATTTTCAAACTGTTGGAAAATGCCGATTATCGGCACAAGGCGGAATTATCATCGCTGCCGGAGTGTGTCGTTTGTGCGGATTTATTGCGCTTGCAGCAGGTGTTTGATAATATTTTTGCCAATTCGTACAAATACGCAGATACAGAAATTCTTGTCACACACACGCTTTCCGATCAATATTTGATCATAGCGATTGAGGATTTCGGCGGTGGTGTCAGTGAACAGGAAATACTGCACATCAAAGAAAAATATGTAAGAGGCAAACATACCGAGGCAATGGAAGGGGCAGGCTTGGGACTTTATATCACCGATTATTTAATGAAAATGATGCAGGGGGCATGTGTCGTAGAAAACGGGAAGCAAGGTCTTTTGGTAAAGCTTTATTTGATGTTAAGCAGAGATTAGAATTTTGCGGTATGCATTGCTTATGCTTTGAAAATTACTTCCATTTAATGATAGTTACAGTGCATTTCAATCGAAGCGGATCTGCGTGTTTCCGACAAATACATAAAAATACAGATGATTGTTAATAATATTTCAACAACTGGCTGTGCAGCAATCACACCGTTTAATTTCCAAAAATGGTTTAAAAGAATAACTCCCGGAATAAATAAAACAGCATTCCTGAGCAGAGTAACGCTCAAAGATTTCATTGCTTTTCCCAGTGCTTGAAAATAGCTTGTCATCATATTAATCACACTCAGTAAAGGCGCCGACAGACAGAGTATTTTTAAGAAATAACCGGCTTGATCAATTAAATGTTCGTCTTGCAGGAAAATCGCGACAAATTGCTTTCCCCAAAGCATAAAGGCTGCGGTAAACAAAAGTCCCATGAGTATACCGTACCAGATTGCAATTTTTACTATATCATGCATTCTTTTACGATTATTTCCGCCGTAGCAATAACCTATCAAGGGGGCAACACCCTGCGACAGTCCGACAGATAATAATATCGGAATCATATCCAACTTATAAGCAATCCCATATGAAGCTACCGCATCAGAACCGTAAATACCGATATAATTGTTAAGCACAATATTAGAAACACTCATAAGTAAGGTGATCAGCGCTCCGGGAATGCCGATGCCGATCACACTTTGAACCATTATTCTATCAAGTGAAAATCGTTTCGGTGACAACGACAGCAGTTGATTTCCGTTTCTTCTTTTGTGCAGCATACATAACAGATAATAAATTGTTGCACAGGCGAATCCTAATGAGGTAGCGAGTGCGGCACCTGCCGTCTTCCAGTCTAAAACAGCGATAAAAACATAATCGAAGATCATGTTAATTGCATTTCCCAGCACTAAGCCGACAGTACTTTCTTTTATTAATCCGACGGAACGAAACAGATGGACAAAGCCGTTGGCTAAAATAATAAAAGGAGCACCCAAAAATATCCATTGTAAATAACTGCAAGTATAAGCAATGTTTTCAGCATCTGCTTCGGATAATACGGCGAAAGGGCGCAATAACAATAAACCGGCAAGCAGGGTTAAAATACCGGCTGCCGCCATTGCATAAACACAAAAATTTAATGTATTGCCCGCTTCTTCATTTTTTTCTTTTCCTAATAAACGGGCAATTACACTGCTTCCGCCCATTCCGAATATTCCGGCTATTGACATGATTATCAATAAGATCGGTGCACAAAGCGTAACAGCGGCAATCATAGCCGCATCTTTTGTCAATGAAACAAAGAAAGTATCGGCTATATTATAAATAAGTGTCGTAAGCTGACCGAGCATTGTGGGTAAGCCAACACTCATAATTGCTTTAGAAATATTTTTTCTTCAAATACGTTTGTCATATGATGCTCCTCTCTTGTATCGCAGTTTATTATAATGTAAAATAGAACAGAATAACGAGACATATGTCTTGTAGGAGAAAGCTTATGGAAAGAATTTATGATAAAAAAAACTGTCGCTGCGCATATTGAAAAAAGCGAATACAGTAAAATACTTCAGAAAACGGGCATGATTTTTACTTAATGAAATATGAAAAGGGTGAATTCATCAGTTCGCCTTTTCAAGAGGAAAGCCTATTCCAAATTGTAGAACAAGGTGCAGTAAATATCTATTTGATAAGAGATGACGGCTCTTGTTATTTCTTATCAAAGGGAACACACGAATACCTGCTCGGAGAGATGGATCTTTTTTATCCGAAAAGTAATCATATTTATGCGGAAGCTGTTGAAAGTGTAACATGTTTATCGTTTTCTATTGAAAAACATAAAGAAGCACTATTGAAAAATCATCATTTTTTAGCACTTGTTTGTAAAAGTTTGGCTGCTAAAATGGCAACAATAACAGATGTAGAAACAATTCCGACTACGCTTAATGAACGAGTGATCTCATATATGAAATATAAGTGTTTTAATCAAACATTAAAGGGAATTGAGCAGGCAGCCTTTCATCTTCATTGCAGCTCAAGACAGCTTCAAAGGATTATGAATCAAAATGAAGCAAACGGATTAGTTAAAAAACTCGGTAAAGGCACCTATAAACTTTTATAGCAGCTTCATTATCTGATAAATATTGTACTGTCAAATTTAAGAAATAATTAAGAAACTGCTAAAGCCATTTAATATTTATTTTAATAAAATAGAAGTGTAAAAAGGAGGCTTTTATGAAACCTGTAATTATTCAAACCGAAAAGCTAAGCAAATCATTTTCCAATAAAGGAACGATTCAACACGTATTAAAAAATATTGATTTAGAACTGTATCAAGGAGACTTTACAATTATTATGGGAGCGAGCGGAGCCGGAAAATCAACGCTTTTATATGCATTGTCCGGTATGGATACGCCGACACTCGGAACAATTCATTTTCAGGATCATTGTATCAGTGATTACAGTGCCGATGAACTGGCAGTATTTCGCCGTAAGAATTACGGCTTTGTGTTTCAACAGATTTATTTAATGGATTCCATGAGCGTAATGGATAATGTATTGATGGCAGGTTTGCTTGTCACAAAGGGTCGTAAGGCATTGATAAAAAAGGCGAAAAGCTTATTTGAAGCGGTCGGGATCGATGAGACAACACAGGCGAAATTTCCGACACAAATTTCCGGCGGTGAAGCACAGCGTGTCGGAATCGTCAGAGCGTTGATTAATCACCCGCAGATTTTGTTTGCGGATGAACCGACCGGTGCCTTAAATTCCAAAACCGGAACCGAGGTATTAGATACATTAAGTGAATTTCATCGACAGGGACAAAGTATCGTGATGGTGACTCATGATATTCAGTCGGCATTACGCGGTAATCGAATTCTATATCTGAAAGACGGCATTGTTTTGGGTGAATGTCAGCTCGGTGACTATGAAGAATCAGGAAGCCGCCGCAAACAGCTTACCGCCTTTCTAAACGATATGGGCTGGTAGTATGAGAAAATATGCAATGCTTGCGGCAAGCAATATCCGCAAACGCAAAAAACAGACAATCGTAATTATCACCTTGATTATCACAGCTGCCTGCATGATGAATATATGGCTGATTTTATCCGGCGATTATAAGAATAATTTCGATGCTCAACATGAAAGACTGCACAGTGAACATGTGACGATGGCAATAAGCAGTAATGATACAAAGATGCGAGCGTTCTTGGATACAACGTTGAAAGAAGATCCCGATATCAGTGAATATCGAATGGACGATGGTTTATTTACTTTCGGGACATTTCAATATAACGGCGGTACCATCGGTATGAATCTTATGTTTATGGATGAAAAAACGGCATTTTCACGCAATATCGGAACAAGTGAATTGATTGAAAAAAAGCAAGGAGTTGAAGGCATCTATATTCCGATGCTTTATGCGAATGATGAAAATTTAAAACTCGGCAATGATTTTGAAGTCATTATCGGTGATCAGGCGCTTACGTTTCCGATTGCCGGGTATACGAATCACATTATGAACGGTTCCCATAACTGTATAGTGGTCCTTATGGCTTTAGACAGTGAGTTATATCAAGAAATAAAAGCATATGAGCAGCTGCCGGAATCGACATTTGTATCGGTGCGTTTACATGATAAGCAAGCCGGAGAGGTTGTAGAAACACGATTGAATGAATTGTTATCCGAGCAATATCCGAATTTGCGCGTGATCACCAGTTCTTATCAGTTGATTTCTTCCTCTCGTTACATTTCACAGATGATCGCCGCCGCAATCTTAAGTGCCATGGCATTTATTGTATTGTTAATTGTGATGATTGTGATCGTTGCGAATGTCATCACGGATATTCAGGAAAACATGAAAAAGCTTGGGATTCTAAAGGCAATCGGCTATCAAAGCCGTCAGATTATTCTGGCATATATGTTTCAAATGATGTTGCTCAGTGTATTAAGCAGTGCGATCGGTGCCTTATTGACCTACAGTCTGTTTCCGTCTGTCAATGAAATGATGATTTCACAAACAGGCATTCCTTATCATATGCGTTTTTTACCGATGCCGTTTTTAACAACGATTGCCTTTATTACCTCAATCGTGGTGATCGCTGTGTATTTATCCGTACATCGTGTAAAACGCTATGAAGCAATTCGAGCGCTTCGTCAAGGTATTCCGAATCATAATTTCCGTAAAAATCATGTACCGCTCTCAAATTCACGCATACCGTTATTACCGAGTTTATCTTTAAAAGCAGCGGCAGGACAGACGAAACAAAATATTATTGTATGTATTACGACGGTAATGTTGACACTGGTGTCGGCGTTTACTGCCGTGATGTTGAAAAATGTTATTTTAGACATTCAGCCGATGATTGATATGATCGCCGGAGAGACAGCGGATTCCAGTATCGGTGTTGATACGGAAACGGAAGCTGAATTACAAGAATATTTTCAACAGGATCCGCGAATTGAAAAGAGTTATTTGTTTCATACCGGATCACTGCGTCATGTGAACGGTGTATCACTGGCAGTCACAATCACCGATGATTTCAATGATCTGAATAATCAAATGGTTTGTGTAGAAGGCAGACTTCCTCGATATGAAAACGAAACCGCTGTTGCGATTAAATATGCGAAGGATCAGGGGATTAAAATCGGTGATGAAATTACCTTCAGCACTGACGGCAAAGAGGCGTCTTATATCGTAAGCGGTTATTCTCAGATTTCTAATAATTTAGGTAAGGATTGTTTTTTAACAAGACAAGGCTATGAGCGAATGGGGAAGCTTACCGAGGCAAACTATTATTTGAATTTAAAACCGGGAAGTGATATTGATGCTTTTAATGAAGATGTGCGAAATACTTTTCATGAACATGTGAAAGCATCGGTAAATATCGATGCGGTGATTGACGCCACAAGCGGTGTCTATGTTGTGCTAATGAGTTTCATTGTAGTTGCGATCGTATTGTTGGGCGGTTTGATCGTGTTATTGGTGCTGTATTTACTTGTTCGTACTTTGTTGAATCAAAAACAGTATGAATACGGAATTATGAAAGCATTGGGCTTTACAACACGTCAACTCGTTTTACAAACAGCGTTGAGCTTTATGCCGGTGGTAATTTGTTCCTGTGTGATCGGTCTGATGATCAATTCCTATTTGATTAATCCGTTGGCATCCTTGTTTTTAAGTAATGTCGGTATCGTAAAATGCATGTTTGAAATTCCGATCGGATTAATTATCGTGTTCGGTGTCGGCTTAATCATTTTCACTTTTGTGATTATTTGTATGATGTCACTGAGAATTAAGCGAATTACTCCGAAAGCATTGTTAAGCGGAGAATAGGTCGAAGGGATCTGACAGAAGTTACGCAATTTTGTTTTTAAAAGTAAATATTGTATATCAGCCTTTAAGAGTAGTATGGAAAATATGAAATTAAAGGCTTTTCTTTTAATCAAAAAAGCCTTTTCTCAAGGCTCAATGAAAATATGGCAAAGGCAGTGTGACTCAAACCAAAGGTCACTTTCACGTCAGTTTTTTTTACAGTTTTATTGTTTTTATTTGAAATGTCATAAAATATACAGCGATTTATTATTGAAAAGTCATAAAATATCTTGCGATTTATCATTGAAATGTCATTGTTATTATACTCTAAGGCATTTGAAAAGTGTTAACGGTGGAAATTTTATGCTGATATATATACACTATAATTATCACAAAATTTCCGTATAATCTACTGTATCTTCCGATAAAGACAAACAAAAAGCCTTTATTGGAAGGCTTCGTTGGTGATTTGGCGGAGACGGTGGGATTCGAACCCACGGACGCTTTCACGTCAACTGATTTCGAATCAGTCTCGTTACAGCCACTTCGATACGTCTCCGTAACTCAACCAATATTATAACGGATTTTTTATGAAAATAACAGTCCCTTTGTATGAAAAACTGCCATCATCTACGTGAAATATCATAAAAATCATGCTATACTATACAAAAGAATGAGAGGATATGAAATGGAAATGAAACGCAATACGCTGTGTTGGTGCGGCAGCGGAAAGAAATACAAGCAATGTCATGAAAAATTCGATGAAAAATACCAAATGATGAAAATAAAAGGCTATCATATGCCGCATCGTGAATTGATCAAAAATCCAAAAGAAATTATTGAAATTAAAAAAAGCGCTCAAATAAACAGCGGTGTCTTAGATTATGTTGCCGGGCATATACGTACCGGTATGAGTACGGAAGATATTGACAAACTCGTTTATGAATACACTGTCTCACACGGCGCAATACCCGCCCCGCTCGGCTATGAGGGATTTCCTAAAAGCTGTTGTACAAGTGTGAACGATGAGGTGTGTCACGGAATACCCGATCCTAATGTAATATTACAGGACGGTGATATTGTCAACGTAGATGTATCCACAATCTATCACGGGTATTATGCCGATGCCAGCCGTATGTTTATGATCGGCAATGTCAGTGAGGAAGCCAAGCGTCTTGTCGAAGTGACGAAAGAATGCATGGAGATCGGCATCAAAGCGATTAAACCGTGGGGATGTGTTGGCGATATCGGAGCTGCGATTGTGGAACATGCACATAAAAACGGCTACAGCGTAGTACGCGATTATGCAGGACATGGAGTAGGCAAGGAATTCCACGAAGATCCGATTGTATCGCATGTAGGAATTAAAAATACCGGAATGGTTTTAACACCGGGAATGATTATCACGGTTGAGCCGATGATCAATGCAGGTGACTGGCATTTATATATTGATGCGGACAACGGTTGGACATCTTACAGTGAAGACGGAAGTCTGAGCGCTCAATGGGAAAACATGATTCTTATTCGCGAACACGATATTGAAATACTTTCGGCATAAGACTTATGAAACAAGCGAAAAGCCTTGATACATTGTTATCAAGCTTTTTTTTTGTTTCTTTTGTAATTATTCCTTCATATATAAATGTTAATAAAAACACAAAAAAGAAAAATAAATATTGACAATGATAAAAATAAACAATATGATTAAAAAAGAAGGGATTGATTGATGTGAAAGAAGAAACCTGTAAATTAATTGAAGCAGTAAAAAAACATGAAGAAGGTGCTTTTGAACAATTATATAATGAATTTTATAAACTGGCATATTTCTTTGCGAACAAGCTGTGTCGCAATGAGGCAGATGCGAAAGATGCAGTGCAGGACACCTTTATTGAAGTACATCGATCAATTCATACATTAAAAGAGAATGCTTATTTTAAAGCATGGCTTTATAAAATCGTTCTTTCTAAATGCAAGAAAATCTTTCGCAAAAATAAACATACCACAATTGATTTTGAAGATGAACCGCTGATCAATTCGATACAGGAAGAAAGAATAGAGTTTACTCCGGAACAGTTGACCCATTTTAAATGTGATAAAGAAGTTTTGGAATCATTGATAGCTAAACTTCCGCCCTCTCAAGCTGCGATTATAACACTGTTTTATTTGGAACAGTTCAGCGTAAAAGAAATTGCGGAAATACTGGAAATACCGATCGGGACGGTAAAAAGCAGATTGTCCTACGGGAGAACTTGTTTAAAACAAGTACTGGATGAATATGAGAAAGCACAGGGAATCACTTTAACCTTTCGTGAATTTGATGCGCTTGTCGCAAGTGTGTTGACGAGACAATTTTATGAATGTTGTAAAGAGCCTGCCGCAATGATTTCACCGAGGCAGATGCTTCATTTTACATTTACTCAAATCATTGCGGGTGTTACCGCAGTTGCCGTAATCATCACAGGTGCCGTGATGTTAAGCGATTTTCATTTTGGAAATGATTCGCAGGAAACAATCGTTCAACAGCGTGAATTTATTGAAAAACAGCTCGGAGATGATGTGATCGATAATGCGCAGGATGCGTATTTTACATTAATTGCTTGGGCATGTTGTGAAGATATGATCAATCAAAAAGCAGATGCGGAAATTCGTTTGATTCAACCGTTATACGAGGAATTAAAGCGCTACGGCGGAGCCTATTACGAGCAATTAAAAACTGATCTGTGGGCAGATGCTTTTGAAAGTAGACTTTATAAATAATTTGTGAAAAGAAATATTTTATTTTAAAGGCTTATTTTTATAAGCTTTTATTTTTGCTTATTTTATATCTGAATTATAAATAAATGATCTAATTTCCATAATTTACTTGATGATTTTACGTAAAAATACTGATAATATTATTTTAAATAAAGAAAGTTAAAAAAATTAAAATTTTTTCTGATATTTTTGAACCTTTTTTCTGAAAAGGGGAGCGCATAAGTGTATGAATGTCGCTGCGAAATGAAGCACCTTTTGATTTTTTATATAAAAACACCTGTTTCATAACGTCTACATTTGTAGACAAAAAGAAAGGAAAAATTTGTATGTGGAAAAGATTAATCATCGTATTAGTAACTTTAATAGGATTCTGCTCGATAGGCTATGTCTACAGCAATATGAATTTAGATGCTGCATCTGCTTATAATGTAGGCAGTTCTGTCACAATGAAATTAGGTGAAAAAGGGATAGGACCCGGCGGTCCAGGATCAATGGTAAAAGGTGATAAAGTATATGTAGGCTCTAATACTGCATCCGGTAATCCGATGTCTTTTATTCTGTTGTTGAAGGAAACCTATAAGACGTATCAACCACAGGTCGATGGTAGCGGAGTTTATTCATTAGATACATCTGTTCCTAATATCACAGGATGGTTTGCGATGCAAAATGAAGTATATACGAATACGCCTAGTTTCACCTCTTATCCATCGGTTCAGATGGTGGGTACCTATACTATGGTTGAGGATTATCTGACAAGTGAGCCTACTTCTGTTATAGCGTCAGAATTAAGAAATGTAAACACAAATATATCAAATAAAACAAAAAAAATTCTGATAAATCGAAATTTCGAATATTTACAACTTCTTTATAATGAAAGAAATTCTCAGCCGGGATTAGCAACACAATATGAAGAGTTTTTACATTATGGTCTTTTAAATCCGCAAAGTTTTTTTATTGGTGATCGTTTTACTTTATTATCTATTTCCGGATCTTCCAAGATAAACGTATCCGGAGGTTACCATTTATCTAATAATGATTTAGCGTTTGTTCAGGACTACTTTGTAGGAGAAACTTTATCAGCCGGATCCGATCTCAGTATAAATGCCGATTTAAGAGTTTTTGTGTTTTCTTCAGCAGGAAATGTTATATATGATACTGCTCCCAAATGTACTAAATCCGCTTGTTCTTCCAATACGACAAGTGGTTTACGATTAAGTGCGGAATTAGATTTAAACGATGTAGTATTCGCAACAGGTATGGGGTCAGGAAGTACGTATGCGAAAGTAAAAAATTCAAGTCCTGATTTAAGTGGCAGTTATTCTAACATTTATACAGCTACATCAGATTATGATAAATTAAAGCTTCGACTGCTTGATGATACAGGCGCTCATTCAATTATATTCAATGATATTGAAAATAAGAATACAACAACTATATCAAAGGCTGTTAAAGATTCGTCGATTTATCTTGATGCGAATGCGGCGGCAGGGTCGAGTGATGGTGATGTAAATACAGTCTCTGCATTATTCTTTAAAAATAATGAATTGGCATACTATATTCCGGTTGCGACAGCGAACGGTGCAGATAAATACGAATTGGATTTGTCAGGAATTGATGAAGGAAAATATAAAATCGCATTGGTGAATGAAGGTTATAACGAATCAAGCATGGCTCCGGCTGAATCATCAGCGTTGTCAGCCTATCAAGAATTAGAAATTGTAAAGACGCATAAGCTGACTTATACAAAGGCACCGCAAAGCGGAGCTTCTGCAGGAAATGATTATGAATTCAGTAAAAATGTGAATGCAGGTCAAACTGTAGGCAAGGTTACGATTAATCCGCAAGGTATAATGCCGCTTACTTATTCAGTAGCATCAAATGGTGATAATACGTATCAAAACTTCGAAATTGATGGATTAAATTCAAGCGGTGCTTCAAACAGTACCTCACTGAATGTGAAAATCAAAAGTAATGCACCTGATTTAGTGAACGGTGGATTGAAGGCAGGAGATTATAAATTTTGTGTAAGTGCTGTAGATGCGAACGGTGATCCGACTGCGGCAACATCTGATTCTAAGGTATGTACCTCATTCACAGTGGAAAAGACAAACTTAACAGTGGCATTTGATGATTCCAATCAAACGAAGAAATCAATCACAGATGCAGCTACAGTTTGGAATGAAAGCGCAACAGCCACACCAAACAACAGTGATGTAAAGATTACGTATTCAAAGGTGGGCGGTGATATTGGACTGATTGATATTGATTCTGATACAGGAGCGATAACTTATAAAGGAAACGGTGCTTATGGAAAAGTGAAAATACGGGCAACCGCAGATGATGATCCAAGTAGCGGAAACAATAACTATAATTCAGCTTATGCAGAAAAAGAAATTGTAGTTTATGCAGAGGTAAACGGCAGTGTAACCCCTCATGCCAATTCAAGTGATATCAGTACACCGACCTTTAGTGCGAATGATCCTAATATTAAAATCAACGGAACGATAGGAACAATCAAAGGATCACCGGGAACGCCGGATGATGTAACAGGCAGTAGATTCACCTATACGTACGGATTAAAGACTGATGGAGACGGAAGCTTCTTTGCGGTAAATGCAAGCACAGGTGTAATCACCACAAAAGCGAATTTGGCAGTAGGAAGCTATACGATTACTGTAACAGTGAGTGATAAATGGAGTACGAAAGAAATACCGGTAACAATCAATGTCGGAATGGCAGCGGCAGAGGATTTGAAGTTCTATGAGAACAGCAGCTCCAATGTAGCGATAACGACAAAGAGTGCTAAAGCGACAGATACTAATATTACGGTGTTTGCGACAGTCAAGGGCAGCACAAATACAAATCCTGTGAAATATAAAATCGAGGATGGCTCAACGAATGTAATTGAAGTCAATGAAAACAGCGGGGCGATAACGATACACGGAGTAGGAACGGTAACGATCGTCGCAGAGAAAAAAGGTGCGGCAGGACAGGGAGATGCACAGGCGGAATTAACCTTTACCGTAACGGCAGGAGCGCAAGACTTCATTTATACAGACAATGCAGGAAATGAATTGCCGAAGAGCGGTACTGCTTACAGTGCTTATGTGGAACAATACGAAAAGGCAAAAACATTTCAATTATATACCGCAGGGAATCCAACTGGTTCTACCGTAAGTTATCAACTGAAAGCAGGAAGTCCTACCGATGTGATCTCGGTAGATGCGAGTGGTTTGGTTACAATTCTGAATGCGACGATTTCACCGAGTCAGATCGGCAGAGTGATTGTCGAAGCGACGAGTCATGATCCGAGCGGTAACTACAGTGATAAAACGATTGAATTACCGATTAATATCACCAAAGCAAGTCAAACAATTTCTTTTAAAGAAGTTACCTATGTGGCGAACGGAAAAGGATCGGTAGCGCCGATTATCAATGAACAGGATATTTCAAGCAACGAGGGCGGAGCGAGTGTAAGTGATACAAGCTATTATATATCGGTAGATACAAGCATCACTAACAATATCGCATATACAAATGACGGAAAAACAATTCATTATGATTACAGCGGAAGTGAAGGCTTAGATATACCGTTACATGTAGTAAAAGCAGGAAATCGCAACTATGAGAAAGCGGAAGCTGACGGCAAGCTTCATATTATGAGTCCCGATGAAAGTATCTTGGCTACTACAAATATGGGAAAGATTGTATACGGAGATCACTTCACCATCAGTAGCCTTCAAGATGATTCAAGCAGTACGAATGTACAGTATCAGTTTGAAGTAGATAATACCACATATATCTCAAACCCAACAATTAACGGAAACAGTGCGGAGTTTGATGCATTGAAATACAGCGGGAAAACGAATATTACAATCAAGGTGACAAGAACGGCAGACGGAGAAACACCGTTAAGTAAGAACATTAATGTACAGGTATTGCCGAAAGAAATTGAAATTACAATCGATGATCAAGAGAAATATAAGGGAGAACAAAATCCAAGTTTAACCTATCAAGATTTTAAGAATCAATTAGTCACATGGAACGGTGT
This sequence comes from uncultured Erysipelotrichaceae bacterium, assembly GCA_947569705.1. Taxonomy (GTDB): domain Bacteria; phylum Bacillota_I; class Bacilli_A; order Erysipelotrichales; family Erysipelotrichaceae; genus C-19. The sequence goes on along the minus strand of CANOSP010000005.1, from coordinate 50,460 downwards.
ACAGGATGTAATCCAAGCCAATGATATTAAGCTAAGCACAACCGCAAAGACCAGCAGTAATGCAGGCAGCTATCCGATCAAGGGAGACATCACGACGTTAAACAAGACTTATCCAAACTATAGTTTTACATTTAAAGAGGGAACACTTACTATTAAGGAAGATAATATCGAAGATGATTGGTATCATTTAGAAATCAATGATGGAAAAGGCACAACTTACACAGGCAAATGGACGAATCAAGATGTAAACATCATCAGTGATCATCAAGAGTATATTCATTTATCCTTTGATCAAAGTACGTGGAATCCGGCACAGCTCACTTTTACAAGAGAGGGTGAAACTGCGCAGGACTTTTGGATGAAAAAGGACAGCGGCGCAATCACAAAAGAGAAACAAGAAATTATCAAGATCGATAAGACATCGCCAAAGGTTAAAGCGATTAAAGCAAAAGATACAAACAATAAGCTACAGGATATTATTAATAAGATCAGCGGCGGCATCTTCTTCAAACCGGGAACTTCATTTGAGATTACTACAAGTGATGCGAAAGATGACTTAAAGGTCAGCGGCACCAAGGAAATCAGCTATAAGGTATATAAGCTTGATACAGTTGCTCGATCAGGTGAAGAACTGATGAAAGAGGGTAAACTAACAGTCACAAAAGAAAAGGCAAGTATTACAATCAGTGAAACAACCGGAAAATACAAAGTATGCGTAATAGCTACTGACAATGCCGGTAATACGAATGCCGAAAGCTGCCATGAAGTAGAATTGAAGAAAATAGATGTCGATGTGGATGGCGATGGGAAACCTGATTTCAATGATCCGGACGGCGACGGTTGTCCCGATTTAAACATCAAGTGGAAAGATCCTGAAAATCCTGATCAATGGATCACCATTAACGGCGATCGCAATAACGATAAAATTCCTGATTTAAATATTGACTGTGACGGAGACGGTGTGCCTGATTTGAATATCGATACCGATCATGACGGCAAGCCTGATCTTAACTTAGTGATGTTAAAGAAAACGGATTGGAAACCAACCAAGTGTGTGAAGGCAGATCCTGACAATAATATCCTTGAAGAATACTGTACGGGAACAAGTGTAAAAGCAGTCATTAATGTGGATACGGATGATGACGGTATTCCGAATATCAATATTGATACGAACGGTGACATGAAAGCAGATTTCAATATCGCAAAGGATCAAATGACGCCGAGCATCAATATCGGTACCGTTCATATGCCGTGGACGCCGAAAAAGGATTATACATTCCAAGGCTTTAGCTATGATACGGATATTGAATGTAAACCGTATTTGAATGTTGATACTAACGGAGACGGCAGCCCGGATGTCAATGTTGATATTGACGGTGATGGGAAACCGGATATTAATATCGATATTGATGGGGACGGAATCCCTGATACCAATATCGACGGAGATGGGGACGGCAAACCCGATATTAACGTAGACACCGACGGAGACGGTACTCCTGATGAAAACATTAAAGATATTACCGAGTGGAAACCGAATAAAAACGTCAACGGTGATGTACCGTATGATACGATGATTTTCGATGAGACAAAGGAACCCGATACACCGGATGAACCCGATGAACCGAGTAAACCGACAAATCCGGATGATCCGAAACCCGAACAGCCTAATCAGTCAGGTAATGATACCGATGTAAAAGGTGTTTATTACCCGGGAAATTCGATCGGCGGTGCGCTCACCGCAGATTACACAGTAATAAATTACTATATTTTTACATGTGTCTTTGGCATGAGTGTTATGTGTGTATTGTTATATAAGAAAAACAAAGATAAGGCAAGCACGAAATAAAATGCATATTAAAAAGTCGTACCGTAAGTAAAAGCTGTACGGCTTTTATCTGTTATTTGATACAATTCGTTTAGTATGAAATTCGTTTCGCATAGGCGAAAAGCTTACGAAGTTTTCTCTTGTAAGATTGTTCACGCATGATAGAATGGAAAGCTTTAGACAAGTGAATGAATTGACTTTCTTATTCTTCCATAATACAATACACAAGAAATGAGGTATGAATATGATTACATTTATAGCGCCGACAAAGAATATGAAGCCGAGAACATACGATCTTCCGATGACACAGCCGCAATTTTGTGTGGAAGCCGAATGCTTGGCAGAATTGATTAAAACATATAATGATGAAGCGATTATGAATATTATGAATGTAAATGCGAAGTTGGCATTACAGACACAAGCCTACTTTCAAAAGCTGCGTTTTGATCTTTCAGGTACAGCTGCCTTATTTACCTACAGCGGCTTAGTATTTCATTCAATGCATACGGATACATGGGATAAGGAAAATGTGCAATTTGCACAAGCGCATTTGCGGATTATTTCCGGATTATATGGTTGTCTGAGACCTTTAGACAGTATTTATCCGTATCGTTTGGAAATGCAGGCAAAAGGTTTATCTCAGCGTATTGATAATCTGTATTCTTTTTGGAGTGATGCATTGATGCGCTCATTGCGGCAGGATAATGATGATCAAGTGTATATCAACCTTGCCAGTAAAGAATACAGTCAGGCAATTACCCCGTATTTAAACAAAAATGAGCGAATGATTACCGTTAATTTTCAAGTCATAAAAAACGGTGTCCGTAAAACGATTACCACCTATGCCAAAACTGCACGAGGCTATATGGCAGAATACATTATGAAGCATCGAATCAATACACCGGAACAGCTGAAATGCTTTTCGATTGATCAGTGGCAATTTCTGCCGGAAGAATCCGATGAGACACGTTTTCTGTTTGTGAAAGAAATTGCCTAAGCTTGAATAAGATAGATAGTGAAGGTTCTGACGCAAGTCATAGAAAAGTGAAAAGCAGAACTTCACAATTTGCTGAAAAAAGCTTATAATTAAAAAGTAAAAAAGGAGGACGAGAATATGTTAATTGTGACTACAGAAATGATTGCAGGAAAGGATTATGAAACACTGGGGTTGGTGAAAGGCAGTACCATCCAATCAAAGAATATCGGAAAGGACATCGGCAGCTCTTTCAAAACTTTAGTCGGCGGAGAGTTAAAGTCTTATACTAAAATGATGGATGAAGCAAGAGCATTGGCGACAAAACGCATGGTGGAGGAAGCACAGGGAATCGGTGCAGATGCGATTGTTTCCTTCCGTTACGCAAGCAGTTCAATCATGGCAGGCGCTGCCGAAGTAATTGCATACGGAACCGCTGTTAAATTAAAATAATGAACAGTGAGGTTATCATTGCCGTTACTGTTGTGAGTGTTTTAGTCATGATGGTAACAGCAATTCTATGGCTGCATCGCCGCTTTCCCGGCAGCTTCGGTATTGTATTTGCGGGCGGGTTAGGATACTTCTTTTCGCAAGTGCTGTTTCAGCTTCCGTTGCTTGGGATGAGTGAACTTTCTGTGAATGATCACACGGCGATGACAGTGTTTGTCGGTGCATTCAGTGCATTAGCCGCAAGCGCGGCACGTTATCTGATTGTGCGTTGGACCTTAAGCGACAGGTTGAGTTGGAGCGGAGCATTCAGTGCAGGGACAGGACATGCCTTTTGTGAAATTCTGTTTCAGTTTGTCTTATTCTATATGATTCAGCTGATGATCCTGCAAGTCGGTGATGAAACGGGAGCGTTAGTAACAGAAGTATTTTTTCATCGCTCACTTGCCGTCATGTTTATTGATCTAGCGGCACAAATCAGCGCTGTCTGTTTCCATGTCGCCTTGTATTTAATCATCGTAAACGGCTTTGCGAAACAGCAGCCGACCAAACACCTTGTAATTACTATAGCTTTACAGCTGTTATATACCTTTATCCGTTATCATTTTTACGCAGCGAATCAAGATCTGTGGATGTATGCGGCAGCGATGATCCTCATCGCAATCCTCGCTTGTATCTATATACTTCAGCGTTATCATGCGATGGCTGAGAATCATCAGATTGAGCTTGGTAAAAATGAAGGAGAAAAGGCATTAGAAGAAGGCTATTAATGAAAAAAGGCAATTCAGAATGACTGTATCGCCTTTTTTATTGCATTATTTTCAATACAAAAAGTCAGCGGCAGAAAGCTTAATAATGATACACGCTTTGATATTTTTTCAACAAGTAAAAAGACAGAACCAAAGCAAGACATTCCGAAAGCGGCACTGCCAGCCATAAGCCGATAATACCGAAAATGATCGGTAACAGTAAGATCATAATCACTAAAAAGACAAAAGAGCGCGAAAAGGCAATCACGGCAGAAGTTTTTCCGTTTGATAATGCGGTAAAAAACATACCGGTAAATGTATTAAAGCCGACAAATAATAATGCGAAAGAAAAGATCCGATTGCCGACAAGCGCTAATTGATAAGATGCACTGTCAGGTTGAGTAAAAATACCGACAAGTACATGTGACATGATAACCGAAAGCAATGTGGTGAGAACTCCGACAGTGAAAATGAATCTCAAACTGATCTGTTTCAGCTGCTTTAATTTCTCGCCTTTGGCTTCTCCGTAAAAATAACTTAACAACGGTGAAACGCCGAACATATATCCCATATAAAAGGCACTCATCAATCCAAACACATAAAATGTGATCGTTCCTGCGGCAACTCCTTCGGTTCCGGCAATGCGCATCATCTGTGCATTAAATAACAGCATTACAATGCCGCTGACTAAATTTGATGCGAACTCGGAACATCCGTTCGTCATTGTTTTAACAATAACGGCCTTGCGAAAAACCGGTTTTGTGAAATGCAGTAAGTTATCTTTGTGCAAGAAGGGTACTGCCAATATGATGCAAGGGATCAATAATCCGAATCCGCTGGCAATCGCTGCCCCGCTCATTCCCATATCAAACACGACAATTAACAGATAATCAAACACGATGTTGAAAATGCCGCCGAATAAACCGGCAAACATCGCTCTTTTAGAATTACCGGATGCGATTGTATATATCTGTAAGCTTGAAAATAACAAGCCCGGAATGATAAAAAAGGCATAAGCAAATAAATACGATCGGCAATAGCTGCTTACGATCGGTTCTGCATGAAACACCGCTGTCAGTTCCGCAGAGAACAGTAAAACAATGATCGATAATACCAATCCGATCAACACAGATAATACAAGCAAAGCAGAAAAATCATTTCCGGCTTCTTGTTTTTTCTGTTCGCCCATTTTTTTCATAACGACCGCACTGCCTCCGGATGCCAGCATTGATGCGACAGCGGTAATGAAATTTAAATAGGGTGAAATCAATGTGAGAGAAGAAAGTGCCGCATCACCGAGTTGATTTGCGATAAAAATACCGTCAATCATCGCATAAGATTGTTGGATCAGCATCATTAAAATTGTCGGAAAAGTAAAGGCTAAAATGCGTCGAAAAGTAATTTTCTCCGTATAAATCATATGTTGTTTCATAACTCACCGTTTCTTAAATAACTTAAGAAAATCCTTTCTGTAATCTTGCGTGAAGCTGATTACGGTGTTATCATAAACTATACAGTAACTGTAAAGTCAAGCAAAAAGAGAAGGGAATAATCATCATGAAAAAAGAGAACAATAATCAAGTGTTATTTACCGTAAAAGAGTATGCACAATTTCATCATCTCAATAAACGAACACTGCATTATTATGATGAGATTCACCTGTTTTCACCAAAGATAAAAAAAGCAAACGGTTATCGTTATTACAGTATTGAGCAAAGCAGTGAATTAGAATATATATTGGCACTAAAGGAATTAGGAATGACAATCAATGAAATAAAAGATTAATTATCTGATCCGTGTCTTGATGAACTGCTTCAAATAACCGACAGTAAGTTAAAGGAAATTGATGATATAATACAACATCTTGAATGTTTAAAGCGTTATTTAATCGATAAGCAAATTAATATGCGATTGATTCATGAAATTGAACAAGATCAAATCATTGTGAAAGAAGCTGAAGAAGAATATATCTATTGTACAGAACTTAAAACAATAAATGATAAAACAAACATATTAATGAAGCATTTGCGACATGCATGGGAGTATCATTCGTTTAAGGTTGGTTGCGGAAGCTATATTGATATGGAAAAGATAAAGCAAAGACAATTTCAACAGTATGACGGCTTGTATTCCGTGATTGAACAACAGCCGCTTCAAAGCGATATGCGTATTTGTGAGCGAGGATTGTATCTATATGCTTATCATATCGGAACATGGGATGAATTATCATCGCTTTATGAAAAAATATTGGATTATACGAAACAGCATCATTATCATTTAAGCGGATATGCTTATGAGCGGGGAATCAGTGAATTGTCGCTGTTACATCGCAGTGAATATGTCACTGAGATAAAAATCAAATGTGAAAAAAGGAATAATCAATTTTAATAAGTCATTGTAAAAAGCACTTATATAAATAGGATAAGTCGTTATTATCTCGGAATAATACTCATATTGAATAAGTTATTCGATCGATAAATATAGGATAACGTAATTTTTCATGCTATAATTAATAACGGTTTCAACGTGCATTCCTAATGAATTGACACAATAATTAAGTTAAGAATCAAATTATACATCGGGAAAGGAGAAGGCGTGTGGGAGTAATTACAAATGATGCATACGGAATAGAAGATCCTCAACTGTATGAGCTTTTACTTGAAAAATTCGGAAACGGCATGTTCGGTAAAAAGCTACGTGATGAAGCACTCGCGGAAGTAAAGGAATTGACGATTGCCAATACTCAGATTACCGATCTTTCCTTTCTTCGTTTCTTTCCTGCATTGGTACAATTAGATGTGCATTCCAATGCGCTGATCTCTTTGATGGGACTTGGCTTTGTGCCGCAGCTGCGCCGTTTAAAAATCTGCGACAATCCGCTTTTTAAAATAACCTCGCTTCGAGACTGTGTCAATTTAGAGGTGCTTGACATCAGTAACTGTCCGATTGTAGATATTTCACCGTTATCACATTTAACGAACTTAAAACTGTTGAGAGCCAGCAGCTGTCGTATCGCTTCGATGGAGCCGCTTGCGGAGCTGACAAACTTAGAGCTGCTTGTGGCAGACCATAATGATATTAATGATTTGAATTTTATGCGTCATATGGAATTGTTAAGTGAAGTTGATCTCGGTTTTAACCATATTGAAAATGTGATCGGATTACTGCGCTTACCGATGCTTACAAGAATTAATTTAGAATATAATCATATCGATACACTCAGAGGCTTTCAAACGATGGAAGATTTGTGCTATTTGAATGTTCGCGGCAATGAACTGCACGGTGATTTAAATGTATGGTATGATACACTCTTTTTTGTGGAACAGCTGATTTTGACAGAAGATGATTATCATTATCAGACCGATGAAGATTTTGAAACATCGCTTTATGAATACGAAAAGGAGAAGGACGCATGAGATATATCGTCAGTGCTTGTTTAATGGGAGCGAAATGCAAATACAACGGCGGCAGTAATGCCTGTAAAGAGTTAAGTGCCTATTTAAAGGAACATACATTTCGTTGTGTCTGCCCCGAGGTATTGGGTGGGCTGCCGGTGCCGCGTGCCTGTGTCGAAATACAAAACGGTTGCTTTATCAATACCGATCATGAAGATGTCAGCGATGCATTTCTGGCAGGTGCCCACAGCGCGACGGAAATCGCCTTACAGTTTCAAACAGATGCGGCAATTCTTCAATCACGCAGTCCTTCCTGCGGAGTTCATACCGTATACAGCGGCAATTTTGACGGTCGCTTGATTGCGGGAAACGGCATCTTTGCGCAAAAGCTGATTGAGCATAAAATCCCTGTTTATGATGTGCAGGAATTTATCAGTGAAATGCAAGGGGAGCGTAAAAACAAGTAATCTTGTTTCATGAATTTGATGAGACAAAAACAAGATCGAAATGAAAAAAGCATTTTTTAATTGCTTAATTTCTGTCAGACATGAGTCACGGACTTCATTAGCTTACTTGTTAAAACAACGTTTTTACACTTTCTGAATCATATCTAAAGCGTTATTATATCTTAAATTACTTGAATTTCAACGTGATTTTGCCAATGAAACCGTTTCAATTTCCTTGCAAAACCTAAAAAACTTATAAAAAAAGTCAATAAAGCATTGTAAGTGATATGAAAATGGTTTAAAATAATAGATGTAAAAACTTAGTGAACATAGGAGGAATAAAAAATGAAACAGATTACAGTTTCCGTAATTGATCCGGTTGGTTTGCATGCACGTCCTGCGACAGTAGCGGTAAACGCTGCCAGCAAATTCAAATGCGAGGTAAATGTTGCGTTTAAAGGTCGTGAAGTAAACATGAAATCAATCATGGGCGTTATGTCTTTAGGTATCCCTACGAATTCTGAAATTACTATTACATGTAACGGTGATGATGAGGATGCCGCAATCGCAGCGATTGAAGAAGTATTACGCGCACAAAAAATTATCGGTTAATGAATGAGAGGTTGTAATGCATTGGGAACACCTGATGCCTACAGCTTCTTTTTTTGTGCGGTTTAAGCAGAAAACATTGATTCATTTATTTCAATAATTATTCAGCGACTAAAAAAGCCATCGTATTGATGGCTCGTATCGATGGCTTAGTCTATAAATTCAAAAGCTCTTTCTTTTTCGTATTGAATTCTTCCTCGGTGATGGCACCCATATCAAGCAATTCCTTTAACTGTTTGATTTTAGCTAATGAATCATCGGCTTGCTTAGGTTGTTCAGCGCTTTTGGTTGAGACAGTGACTTTGACTTTTTTAAGCTGTTCATTACATATCTGTAATTTCACTCCGGCTAAAAAGTTTTCCGCATCTTTTAATTGGCGATGCGAATTGCGATAAACTAAACTGCTTGTTTTGGTGGTTGATTGAATCATGCGCATTCTTGCCGGTACCGGAATTAAAGTTGTGTTGATACATAAATCCAGCTGAGAACAGTTTTGCTTAGAGCTTGAACCATGATTAATAACGATTTTGGTGCCTGCGGCATGACTGCTGTTTACAGTGCCGCGGGAAATAACATCGCCGTCCTCAACTATATAATAACTAACTATCTCATATATATGATAGATAGGTCCTTCCGGTTTCTTTTTAAACATCCCGGACCCCCAACTCCATAAACCGTGTTCTTCATCGACGAACATGATACCGCCGATTTCTTTATTCGGTTTGAAAATTGCTTTTCTTTCTTCCTGTATTTTTAAATATTCCTTATTTTTTTCAATCAATTTTGTGTAATCTTGTACACGTCCGAGAGATTTATTATCTCCCAGCTTTGTAATAAACATGCCGCATCGAAGCTCACAGTCTTTACAAACAAAACCGTCTGAGATTTCTTTTCCTTTTTCTTTACCGCAGATACTGCATAATCCTTTTTTACTGAAAATGCCCATTTCTTATCCCTCCTGTTTCAAATACTATATCATATTACAAGTACTTTTTTCAATATATTCTACTCTTGTATTCTAATATTATTAAATGAATCGGCAAATATTAAAAACATCCGGTAAAGAAAGCAAGGCGATGTCATAAAAAGAATTGTATTGATTATGAGGCATCAGTGAATCATCAACCTGATTTTTTATCATTACCGCATTGCGAAAGCGCTAACAAAATAGTATAATAAATAAGAATAAGGAATACAGGAGGAAAAGACATGATACAAGAAGCTTATGAAAGATGGCTGAATCATCCGAACTTGGATCCGTCCTATAAAGATGTTTTGGCTGATATGGATGAAACAGAAAAGAAAGATAGTTTTTATACAACGATTGCGTTCGGTACTGCAGGTATGAGAGGATTATTGGGACCGGGAACGAATCGCATTAATCTGCATACGATCCGCAAGGCGAATGTCGGCTTTGCACAATATATATGTGAACACGGCGAAGATGCAAAAAAACGCGGTATTGCGATCGGTTATGATAATCGTCATATGTCAAAGGAATTCGCGATGGACAGTGCCAAAGTGTTGGCAACCTTCGGAATTCAAAGCTATGTATTTGATTCCTTAAGACCGACACCGGAATTATCATTTGCGGTTCGTCATTTTAACTGCTTCGGCGGTATTATGATTACGGCAAGTCATAATCCGAAGGAATATAACGGCTATAAGCTGTATGATGAAAAAGGCTGCCAGCTGGTGCCTGTATTGGCGCAGCAGGTCATTGATAAGGTCAACGCGATTGAAGATGAATTGGCAATCTGTGCAAATCCGAGTGAGGAACAAAGCAAGCTGATTACAATTATCGGTGCTGAGGTTGATGAAGTCTATTATGAAAATGTATTAAGCATTCAATTAAATCCCGATGTAGATAAAACAGCGGTTAAGATCGTATTCTCTCCCGAACACGGTACGGCAAATGTGCCGGTAAAGGAAATCTATGATCGTTTGGGTTATCAGTATACGGCAGTTGAAGAACAATGCACACCGGATCCTGATTTCTCTATGACACCGACACCGAATCCTGAGGAAAAGGGTGCTTATGAGCTGGCATTGAAATATGCGCAGAAAGAAAATGCGGATATTATTCTTGTATGTGATCCCGATGCGGACCGTATGGGAGTCGGGGTAGCGCATAACGGTGAATATGTATTATTGACCGGAAATCAAAGCGGCTCGATTTTAATCGAATATATCCTATCACAGCTTCAGGCAAAAGGTATGATGCCAAAACATCCGGTGATGTTCAATACGGTAGTAACCAGTGATTTAGGTGAAAAAATTGCCGCAAAATACGGTGTTGAGACAGAAAAGACATTGACCGGCTTTAAATTCATCGGTGAAAAAGTTGCGAAATATGAAGTAAATAATGAAAAACAATACGTTTTCGGATATGAAGAAAGCTATGGTTCTTTGATTAAACCGTTTGTGCGTGATAAAGATGCGCCGCAGGCTTGCTTGATGTTGGCAGAAGCAGCTTGTTTCTATAAAGCACAAGGGAAAACTTTAGTCGATGTATTAAACGGTTTATATGATGAATTTGGCGCTTATGAAGAAAGTCAGACTTCTTTAACTTTAGCGGGCGCTGAAGGAGCGGCTAAAATCCAAAAAATCTTAAGTGATTTACGTACAAGTCAGTTAAGCAATATCGCTGATGCCGAAGTAATTCGCTTTGAGGATTATAAGGAATGTCGTGTAGTGGAAAACGGCGCGGAAAGTGAATTGTGCGGCTTTACGAAATCCGATGTTCTGAAATATTATTTGAATGACGGCAGTTGGATCGCAATTCGTCCGAGCGGTACGGAACCGAAATGTAAATTCTATTACTGCATCAAGGGTACGACAATTCAAGATGCGAAAGCAAAGACAAAGGTATATCAGGACGCAATCGCAAAACTGATTCAGTAGTTATCTATATCGAATGATTTTATATACATGTGAAAGATAAATTGTTTCAGTTGATAATGCGATGACTTATATGGAAGAAGGAGTGAGCGGATGAGGAAACTGGCAGGTAAACTATTGACCCCGAGTATGATATCGGCGGTAATATGCTGGTGCATGATAGTTTATTTAAAACTAATGCCGGTGAATTTAGAAACTCCGATAGGTTTAACAGATGGTCTTTCTACCGGCAACAGTGTTGTAGACGGATATTTTTTCTTACACATATTGTATTTGATGGCTTTCTTGTTTACTGTTTTAACTTTCATCAGTATCTATTATATTGTGAAGTGTGATGATGAGAAGTAACATAATAAAGCATAAATATCATAATAGTGAATGCATAACAAATAAAAAGCAACGGTTAAACGCAAAAACCGTTGCTTTTCTAACATGTTACCATCACTCTGTATTCTGAAAAAAACCACAGGCCGTCACAATAGAAAGTATTTCATGATAATTTTTTATTAAGAGAAGAGAGAAATATAAAGCGATTAACAGATAAGCTTTTGACACCGAGTATGTTGTCGCAGTAATGTTTTGGTTTGTGCGATTTACTTTAAACTGATACCGGTAGATTTGGTTTCCTAAAGCCTTTAATCAGAGTTCTTTCAATGGGATATAATGTCGTAACGGCGCAGTTTCTCTTAAATATATTATACTTCTTAGCCTTTGCTTTTACGGTATTAACAATCGTATATTGAAAACTTTATCTATTTTTATACTAAGATTTCAATAAAAATATTGATTTTTATATGAAGCGGTGTATAATGATCATTGAAAAGTAACACTATAATTGACATAAGTTTTCAATAGAGGTTAGTAATGGAGATAAAACGCAATCGTTATTTGAATAAGCTGATTTCTTTTATGTGGGACGGACAAATTAAGGTGATTACCGGAATCAGACGCTGCGGAAAATCTTATCTGCTTAAAAAGCTGTTTCGCGATTATTTGATATCTACCGGAGTGACAGATGACTGTATGATTGATCTGGCACTTGATTTAACGAGTGATATTCGTTATCGTAACCCTTTAGAACTGACTGAATTTGTACGTAAAAAAGCAGAAGGCGAAAACCGACAATTTTATCTGTTTGTGGATGAAATTCAAATGTCCGATGAGGTTGACAATCCGTATAATCCCGACGGAAAGAAAATTACCTTTTATGATGCCTTAAATGATTTGAATAGCTTATCAAATCTTGATATCTATGTTACCGGTAGTTATTCCAAAATGCTTTCAACGGATATTCTTACGGAATTTCGCGGACGCAGCGATGAAATTCGTGTTCACCCGTTAAGCTTTGCGGAATACTATTCGGCGGTGGGCGGTGATAAAGCTGATGCCTTTGATGATTATGCCTTTTACGGCGGAATGCCGTTGATTTTATCTCGACCTAATGAAGCGGCGAAAATGAATTATTTACAGTCACTTGTTTCAGAGGTTTATCTAAGGGATATTATTGAGCGTAAGAATATCAAAAGAGAAGATGTATTAGCTTCGATTCTTGACTTATTGTGTTCCTCTGTCGGTTCTCTTACCAATCCGACTAATATCACCAATACGATCAATTTAAAACAAAAGCGATCTGGTGATAATGTTGTAGCACATAATACAGTAAAAGCATATATCGACTATTTATCAGATGCATTTTTATTCAGCGAATGTAAAAGATGGGATGTGAAAGGAAAGAGTTACTTTGACTATCCTAATAAATACTATTGTGAAGATATCGGGTTGAGAAATGCAAGAATCGGTTTTCGCCAACAGGAAATGACACATATCATGGAAAATATTCTGTATAACGAACTTGTGATCAGAGACTGCGCAGTAGATGTAGGGGTTGTGTATTCAAACGAAAAAAATGCAAAAGGGATAATGAAAAAGGTCGCAAGAGAAATCGATTTTATAGCGTCTTTCGGCGGTAAGAAAACCTATATTCAATCTGCATATGCACTTTTGAGCGAGGAAAAGGCAGTAATCGAAAACAAACCGTTTTCTTTGACAAAAGATTCATTTCCGAAAATCATTGTCCGTAGTGATATACACCGGCGCTGGTATAGTGATAACGGTATTTTGAACATCAATGTCATTGATTTCTTGCTTGACGATTCTTTACTTTGAGTGTTATGTTTTCAGTAATTTTTGTGAATAATACGTATGAAACAGCAACTCTGTGAGCGATAAGCTGCTTAAAACAGCCGCATATCATATCATAATCAGAATAAAATGCTAAAAACCGCCGTTTTCATCTTTTCAAAAGGATAAAAATGAAGTAAAATAATAAGGTAAAGACAAGGAGGGTTATATTTATGGCATTAGTATCTGCAACTGAAATGATTAACAAAGCACATGCAGGCCATTACGCAGTCGGTGCATTCAACATCAACAATATGGAATGGACCAAAGCTATTTTATTGGCAGCTGAAGAAGCAAAGTCACCGGTTATGTTAGGTGTATCCGAGGGTGCCGGAAAATACATGTGCGGTTTTAAAAATGTAGTGGCAATGGTTCGTGAAATTCACGATTTCTTAGGAATTACAGTTCCTGTTGCACTGCACTTGGATCACGGTACTTATGACGGCGCAAAAGCATGTATCGAAGCAGGATTCACTTCTGTAATGTTTGACGGTTCTCATTATCCGTTTGAAGAAAATCTTGAAAAATCAAAAGAGATGATCGCGTTGGCACATGCGAAGGGCTGCTCCATCGAATGTGAAGTAGGCGGCATCGGCGGTGAAGAAGACGGCGTTACTTCTATGGGTGAATTGGCAGATCCGAAAGAATGCGAGACAATCGCAGGTTTAGGTGTAGATTTCTTAGCTGCGGGCATCGGTAATATTCACGGTAAATATCCTACAGACTGGAAAGGTTTGAATTTTGATCGTTTAGGTGAAATTCAGAATATTACGAACGGAAAACCGTTAGTATTACACGGTGGTTCAGGTATTCCCGCAGATCAGATCGCAAAAGCAATTTCTTTGGGTGTATCTAAAATCAATGTAAACACTGAGCTTCAATTAGAGTTTGCGGCAGCGACTCGCAAATATATCGAAGCAGGCAAGGATCAGGAAGGCAAAGGCTATGATCCACGTAAACTGTTAAAACCGGGCGCAGATGCTATTCAGGCAAAAGTTGTTGCGATGATGGAACAGTTCGGTTCTGCAGGCAAAGCATAATCTAAATATTTATTATTTCTTTATCAAGTTCATAAATAAGGACTGTGAAAATCTCGCAGTCTTTTTGTGTGGGAATTATCAATGATGAAAGTGTATTGAACGGATAAAAGCAGATGAATATGAATGATGCTGTTACAAGCGTGCCTTGTTAAATGATAAATAAAAGCACATCTCTCAGTTGAAATGTGCTTGTTTCTGTTTTATGAAGCGGCAGTCATAAGTAGCTTATGCTTAATGATGATACAGCTTTTTCGTTTGATATTGTGCTTCTTGAGTAAGATTCACATTCAGCTTACGGAAGACATTTTTATCGACTTCCGATAAAATCACACTGCTGTGTGCTTCGCACCCGCTCAGCTTCTCCAACTGCTTTAATGCAGTGTGGGCAATTTCATTGGTGGTCGCAGAAATACTTAATGCGATCAGCACCTCATCGGTATGAAGGCGTGGATTATTATTGCCTAAGTGATTCACCTTAAGCTTTTGAATCGGCTCAATGATATTCGGTGAAATTAACAGCATTTCATCATCGATATTACCCAAAACTTTTAAAGCATTTAATAATGCCGCGGCACTCGCACCTAACAATGCACTTGTTTTTCCGGTTACGATCTGACCGTCATTTAATTCAATCGCCATCGCAGGAGCTGTCGTTTCTTCAGCCTTTGTCAATGCGGCGGCCACACAGGCACGATCATCGGTAGTAATGTTAGCCTGTGCCATGATAATTTCAATTTTATCCACAACCTCATTGCCGAGCGACCCTTTTTTTACATCGCACTTGGCGTGATAATAGCGTCGAATAATTTCCTGTTCACTGGCTCTCACTGCGGCATCATTATCGATAATGCAGTTTCCTGCCATATTGACACCCATATCAGTCGGAGATTTATAAGGGCTCTTTCCTAAGATGCGTTCAAACATAGTATTTAAAACCGGGAAGATTTCCACATCACGATTATAGTTTACGGTTGTTTTATTATAAGCTTCTAAATGAAAGGGATCAATCATATTAATATCATTCAGATCCGCAGTCGCTGCTTCATAAGCAAGATTGACCGGATGCTTCAGCGGCAGATTCCAAATCGGAAAGGTTTCATATTTGGCATAGCCGGCTTTAATACCGCGTTTATGTTCATGATATAACTGTGACAGACAGGTTGCCATTTTGCCTGATCCCGGTCCCGGTGCCGTAACTACGACCAAAGGTTTTTTTGTCTCAATATAATCATTTTTACCATATCCTTCATCGGAAACAATCAATTCCACATTATTCGGATATCCGGCAATCGGATAATGCAGGTACACAGGGATTCCCAATGCTTCCAAATGATGCTTAAAGGAATCGGCACCTGTTTGATTCGCATATTGTGTTAAAACGACACTTCCTACATATAAACCGACACTGCGATAAGCATCGATTAAACGCAGCACTTCTACATCATAAGTAATTCCTAAGTCATTACGAACCTTGTTTTTTTCAATATCATTGGCACTGATGGCAATGATTACTTCAACTTGTTCTTTTAATGTTAAAAGCATTTTTAATTTAGAATCAGGCTGAAATCCCGGCAATACCCTTGAGGCATGATTATCGTCGAACAGCTTGCCGCCGAATTCTAAATACAGTTTATTTCCGAATTTAGAAATACGCTCTAAGATATGTTTTGATTGCAGTTTTAAATATAAATCATTATCAAACGCAGTTTTTTTCATCTTACCACTCCTATTCACAACGTATTTATTATATCAAATATATTTCATGATTACTAATGAAAAAACGTAAAATATAGGAAAGTGAAAAAACTCGAAGTGAAATTCATTTGATTAAGAATATATGAAAAACCTTTTGCATAATCGAAACAGAAAGAAATACAAGACAAGATTGTATTTATATGATGATTTTGAAGGAAGTCATAATGAATTTTTAGAATAGTATATTTTATGAGTAAAAAGGGGCGAAAGGCATTTATTTATTTTTTTATAGCTATATTAATAGAAATGCTTTATAATATATCTGCATATGAATAGAAAGTAAGCGGTGTATCCGTGTTGTTTGTGTCTGTGCATGAATTTTTATTGTTTAATCAAATGTACAGTGACAATGAACATATTTCAGCGTAGAATGAATAAGCAAATATTTTTATGATTGAGCGCTTAAAATGTTTAAAAATACGCACCGACAGAGCGGTGTGTTAATAGAATAATTACTGGAAGGAGAAACAGCACATGGAAGAAGTAATTAAAATTGAGGGAGGACATTCACTCAGCGGAACTGTGCGGGTATCAGGTTCTAAAAATGCGACGGTGGCATTAATTCCGGCAGCGATTTTAGCACACGGTCCGGTTACGATTTGCGGTGTTCCCAATATATCAGATGTGAGATCTTTATCAGTGCTGCTTAAGGAGCTTGGAATTGAAGTGATCCGCAAAGGTGAAGATATTCTGATTATTGATCCTTCGCAGATGAAGAATATGCCGATGGTTTCCGATACTGTCGGTAAGCTGCGCGCTTCTTATTATTTTATGGGTGCGCTGTTGGGTAAGTACGGACATGTGGAAATGAAAATGCCCGGCGGGTGCTATTTGGGACCAAGACCGATCGATTTGCATGTGAAAGGGTTTGAAGCCCTCGGTGCGACTGTGCATTATGAACACGGCACATATATTATTGATGCAAAGGAATTGACAGGCAATAAAATTTTCTTGGATATTTCCAGTGTCGGCGCTACCATTAATATTATGATGGCGGCTGTTTATGCGAAAGGCAGAACAACGATTGAAAATGCCGCTAAGGAGCCGGAGATCATCGATGTGGCAACTCTTTTGAATAAGATGGGTGCGAAGATCCGCGGTGTCGGCACCAATGTGATCACTATTGACGGTGTCGATTATTTAAACGGATGTTTTCATGAGATTATCCCCGATCGTATCGAAGCTGCGACTTATCTTGTGCTGGCAGCTGCGGCAGCTGATGATGTGACCGTAGAGAACATCATTCCTCAACATTTGGAATCGCTGTTGTCTAAGTTGCATGAAATCGGCATTCGCATGGAAATCGGGATCGATTATGTAAAGGTGATGGGGCGAGATGAGCTTCACGCAACCGACATCAAGACCTTGCCTTATCCGGGATTCGCTACGGATATTCAACAACCGTTGACGGCCCTTTTGACCCAGGCAAATGGTCAATCAATCGTCACTGAAACGATTTATCAGGAACGCTTTAAGCATTGCCATGAATTGAACAAAATGGGGGCAAATATTAATGTGATGTCTCCCAGTGCGATGATTAACGGTCCTACACCGTTGACAGGATGTGAGGTTGTGGCAACGGATTTGCGCTGCGGTGCCTGCCTTGTGATTGCCGGATTATTGGCAGAGGGCGTCACGACAATACATGAAATCTATCATATTGATCGCGGATATGATAATTTAGACGGAAAATTAAATGCTTTGGGCGCAAAGCTATGGCGTGAGGTTATTGAATAAGCAAAGCGCTGTTATGATACCTTGAAGGGATCTTTGTATGACACAGGATCATTATATTTTATTGATTAAACGTAAAATGTACGGAATCAGTATTGAAATGAAAAGCTGATATGAATAAGATAACGCTGACACGACAGTTCGGCTGACAGTACCAAGATTGAATATGTACTGAAGGAAGGGCAGTCGTGTTTTTTTTATGCTTTTTTATATAAAAAGCATGTTAATAAACATAACCGGGAATGTCGGAAGAATGTTAAGAAGGATGTTATGTTCATATATAATGATCATTTGTATATATTGTAAAAATATTTCACTTAAAAGTTAAAAAAATCGTAAATGGATAAGCATGATCGGCAAGATAAAATTTTTGATGTCGAGCGCAGAAAAAAACACGTGTATAATCTATGTGCATAATTGATCTTGAAGAACCTTTTGAAAGAAATTTACATTCGTTATCAGCGAGTTTTTTCAAAAAGTATTTTGAATCGCAGACAGTTAAACAAAGGAGAAACAGTTGATTCAACGCGTGTTATCCTACTTAATGAACAACTTCCGCTAAAATGTTTTCAAGGCGAAACCATTTTTTTGATAGTTTGGTTTTCAATATGTTTGCACTGTGTGAAAATACATTCATTATGTTGAAACTGTGCGAAAGTGAAAGTGATGAAAAATGAAAATATGTGTAGACTTTGTGAAAGAATAGTGATAAAATAAGAACACATAAGCGTATTGCTTATTGTGAAAATAAAGAGGAGGAATTCACAATGAAGATGAATCAACTTGGTAAAATTGCCTTGTCATCATTGTTGGGGCTCACAATGTTAGCTGGTTGTGGCGGTTCCGGCAGTGACGGATCTGACGGCAAAGTAGTTGTAAACCTTGCTTCTGAACCACCTGAAATGAATTCATTTATGAATACGGATTCAACAAGTGGTAACGTATTGCGTCATACAGTAGAAGGCTTAACAACTTTAGACAGTAACGACAATCCTGTAGAGGGTGTTGCGAAAAGCTGGGATGTATCTGACGATAAATTGACTTATACATTCCATTTGCGCGAAGATTCTTTCTGGAATGACGGTACTCAGGTTACAGCAAATGACTTCAAATTTGCATGGGATCAGTTATTTACAACTCACTTAGGTGCAGGCTATGCAAGCACTTGGGCTGTATTGATTGACGGTGCAGAAGAATTGATGAAGCAGACTAAAACAAAAGAAGCTGCAGCATCCGAAGCAGCTAAGAAAGCTTATGAGAATGTAGGTTACAAGGTAATTGATGACTTCACATTTGAAGTTAAATTGACCGGACCTTATCCTTATATCTTGGGTACTTTCGCATTCTATAGCTTTGCGCCGATCAACGAGAAATTCTATACTGAGCACGGCGGAATTGATAATTATGCGAAAGAATCAGCTGATTATTTATCAAACGGACCTTTCGTTATGACTTCTTGGGCTCATGAAGATAACATCGTTCTTACTAAGAATGACAAATATTGGAACAAAGATGCGATCAAACTGAATGAAATTACTTTCAAAATGATTGACAATACCAATACTGCATTGAATGAGTTTGAAAACGGTACAATTGATATGATCGGTTTAAACGGTACTCAGGCAAAAGATTACCGCAGTCAGGGTAAGAATGTTCTGAACTATGATGATGGTAGTGTTTGGTATATGGAATTCAATCAAACAAAACCGGGCTTGAACAACGCAAAAGTTCGTAAAGCGTTGACTATGGGTATTGATGTTCAGAAATTCATTGATACAGTTGTATTGAATGAATCCAAAATTGCGACTTCTTTCACTCCGCCGGTTGTAAATAACGGTGAGTTCTCAAAAGCAGTCGGAAATGTTTGGGCACGTGCAAACGGTGACTACACTGAAGCTAAGAAATTATTAGAAGAAGGCTTAAAAGAAGAAGGTATCAATCCTGCAGACTTCAAAATTGAATTGTTGGGTGATGAAGGTGATACCGGTAAGGCAACTTACGAGTTTGTACAAGAGCAGTTAAAGACTAACCTCGGCGTTAAGTTCGAAGTTAAACAGGTTCCGTTCAAAACTCGTATTCAGAGAATGAACGACAAACAGTTTGATATTATATGGGCAGGATGGTCTTTGGACTACAATGATGCCATGAGTTATCTTGACTTGTGGTTGACCGGCGGCGGTAACAACCACGGCGGATATTCTAATGCGGAATACGACAAACTGGTTCAAGACGCTTATATGGAAGCAGATGTTGAAAAACGTACTCAGATGTTAGTAGACGCTGAAAAGATTCTTGCGGAAGATGCAGCAATCGGTTTAACTTACTGGCGTTCTCGTGACTACATTTGCTCTGACAAATTGACAGGCGTACAGCGTTCTGCGTTGAGAGATATGGACCTTAGATTTGCAGAAACTAAATAGCATATGAGGACTCTTAATATTCTATAAAAAAGAATATGCAACAATAAGGCTATAACTAATCATTATAGCCTTATTTCGTTAAATCATAAAATAATGAGTATAAAATAAAAGGATGTGAATAAATGTTAAAGTATATTATAAAGCGCGTCTGCTACGCATTGTTAACTTTGCTGCTACTGATCGCCATCACGTTCTTAATGATGCATGCTGCACCGGGAGATCCGTTTGCTCGAGATAAGGCAATGACACCGGAAACTAAGGCTGCTCTGTATGCCCGCTATGGTTTGGATAAGCCGTTGTGGATGCAGTTTCTTGTTTATGTCGGCAATGTCTTTAAGGGAGATCTCGGTACATCCACAAAATACGGTCGAGAGGTTACTACCATTATCGGTGAGTCCTTCCCGATTTCCTTTGAGTTAGGTATCAGGTCGTTAATTATATCGATTTTAGGCGGTGTTTTGTTAGGAACAGTTGCGGCAATACGACGCGGCAAAGCCGCTGATACCGTTGCGATGACCGTTGCGGTAATCGGTGTTTCGGTTCCAAGCTTTATCGTTGCGGCATTACTGCAGTATTTCTTGGCATTACAGGTCAACCTGAAATTAGGACATGTCTTCTTCCCGATCACCGGATGGAAAGGTGAAATGGCTAAGATCTTGCCGGCGTTTGCCTTGGCACTCAGTTCCATGGCTACGATTTCACGTTTAATGCGTACAAGTATGTTGGATGCTTTGAATTCTGATTATATCAAAACCGCAAAGGCAAAAGGCTTGTCAGAAAAACGCATCATTTGGAAACACGCAGTAAGAAATGCTATTATGCCGGTAATTACGGTATTAGGACCGATTACGGCTTCCATTTTAACGGGAGCGTTCGTTGTGGAACAGGTGTTTAACATTCCGGGCATGGGTAAATTCTTCGTTACATCAATTAAAGAGTTGGATTATATGATGATTTCCGGTACAACAATCTTCTACGGAGCGTTCCTGATTATTATGACGCTGCTGGTGGATGTTGCTTACGGTATCGTTGATCCGCGTGTAAAATTAACAGACAGTAAGGAGTAGGTGTTATGCGAAAAAAGAAAAAGAATGTGCAAAATATTCCTGAAAAGAACCTCACTGAAGTCGCATACGCTTGCGATGAAGCACTGAGTGCTGATGATTTTACATGGGTCGGTCAGGATGTAGAAAAGGGTAATGTGATCGTAAGAGAAAGTGTCAGCTATTTCAAAGACGCACTCCGTCGATTATTTCATGATAAAGTCGCATTGACATTAATGATTATTTTGGGTATTATCCTGTTTATGTCAATTGTGATGCCGATGATTTCCCAATATACGATGTCTGAGATATGTGATTCCCACAATCTCGGTTTGATGTCTAAGGATGTCAACGGAAATCTTCATATCTTAGGTACGGATAACTTGGGGCGTGACAGCTGGACCAGACTTTGGTACGGCGGACGTATTTCCTTGTTAATCGCATTTGTGGCAGTCGGAATTAACTGTGTAATCGGTATTATTTACGGTGGTATCTCCGGTTTTATCGGCGGATGGGTTGATAATTTGATGATGCGATTCGTCGAAATCGTCAGCGGTATTCCGTATTTGTTAGTGGTTATTTTGTTAATGACAATTATGAAACCGAGCATCACAACGATTATTGTTGCTTATACATTAGTCGGATGGGTTGGCATGGCGCGTTTGGTGCGCGGACAGGTGATGCAGCTGAAGGAACAGGAATTCGTTATTTCGGCATTGACAATGGGGGCGGGGACCGGCAGAATACTGCTTCGTCACTTAGTACCGAACACCTTGTCTGTTATTATTGTCAATTTAACATTGGCAATTCCGAGTGCGATCTTTACGGAAGCTTACTTATCATTCATCGGTTTGGGTGTTCCGCTTCCGCAGGCAAGCTGGGGAACCTTAGCGAATGACGGTATTACCAATTTCCGTTATTATCCGGAACAGTTGTTGGTGCCGGCAATTCTGATCAGTTTGACAATGTTAGGCTTTAACTTACTCGGTGATAAGCTGCGTGATGCCTTTGATCCTAAATTACGGAGGTAGTATATGGCAAATGTATTAAATATTGAAAATCTATATGTTTCTTTTGATACCTATGCCGGTGAGGTACAGGCAGTGCGAGGTGTATCTTATTCTGTAGATGAGGGTGAGGTACTGGCTGTTGTCGGTGAATCGGGATGCGGTAAGAGCGTTACGGCTCAAACAATCATGAAACTGAATCCGATGCCGCCGGCACGGATTAAATCGGGTAAGCTTACTTTAAACGGAATTGACATCATTGCGGCAGATGAAGCGGAAATGATGAAAATCAGAGGTAAGGAAGTATCGATGATCTTTCAGGATCCGATGACTTCATTAAACCCGACGATGCAGGTAGGAAAACAGATCGTTGAGGCGATTGTTCATCATCAGAAGCTTGATAAAAAAGAAGCGGAAGCTCGCGCCATTGAAATGTTGAAAAAGGTACAGATTCCGAATGCCGAAGAGCGTGCGAAGCAATACCCGCATGAATTCTCCGGCGGTATGCGTCAGCGTGCGATGATCGCAATGGCATTGTCCTGCAATCCGAAGCTTTTGATCGCTGATGAACCGACGACTGCACTGGATGTTACCATTCAGGCACAGATTATTGATTTACTGGCGGATATTCGCAAGGAAATGAATACCGCAATTATATTGATTACTCATGACTTGGGAGTTGTGGCAAACTTAGCAGATCGCATTGCGGTCATGTATGCCGGAAAGATTGTCGAAACAGGAACAGCTAACGATATTTTCAACAATCCGTCACATCCGTATACACGTGCATTATTAAGCAGTTTACCGAAGCATGACACAAACAAATCAGAACGGCTAACATCAATACCGGGTACTCCTCCTGATTTGATTGCACCGCCGATCGGCTGTGCATTTGCGGCACGCTGTAAACACTGCATGAAGGTCTGCAAAAGCAAGCAGCCGCCCGTATTTGAATTAGGTAACGGTCACGCATCCGCATGCTGGCTGCTGCATAAGGATTGTCCGAGCGAACGTAAGGAGGTTGCTGATAATGAGCAATAATAAAGGAAGCTATATCTCTTTACGAGAAGTATCAAAGAACTTTAAAGTAACCGGCGGCTTATTAAGAGCGGTAAATAAAGTCAGCTTCGATATCGCAAAGGGTGAAACACTTGGCTTGGTCGGTGAATCAGGCTGCGGTAAATCAACACTGGGACGTGTCGTAATGGGTGTTTATCAGCCTTCAGAGGGCGAAATCCTGATTAAAGGAGAACCATTGCACATTAAATCCGCGAAGGATCGTTATAAATACGCTAAGGTTGCACAAATGATCTTCCAAGATCCGTATGCTTCCCTGAATCCGCGTATGACAGTCGGTGACATCATTGCCGAGGGTATGGAAATACATAAGATGTATGATGCAAAGAAACGCAAGGAACGTGTTGATGAATTATTGGAAACGGTTGGTTTAAATAAAGAATATGCCAGCCGCTTCCCACATGAATTTTCCGGCGGTCAGCGTCAGCGTATCGGTATTGCCCGTGCTTTGGCAATTGAACCGGAGTTCCTTGTGTGTGATGAACCGATTTCAGCCCTTGATGTTTCGATTCAGTCACAGATCATCAATCTGTTGATCGATTTACAGCGCAAGCTCGGTTTGACCTATTTATTCATCGCTCACGATTTGGATATTGTTCGCTATATTTCCGATCGTATCGCGGTTATGTACTTAGGTCATGTTATGGAAATCGGTGATAGTGATGAAGTTTATAATAATGCCCTTCATCCGTATTCACAGGCACTGTTATCTGCGGTTCCGATTCCTGATCCGGATTTGGAAAAACAGAAACAGCGCATTATCTTAGAGGGTGATGTGCCGAGTCCGATTGATGTTCCTAAGGGATGTCCGTTTGCGGGAAGATGCCGCTATGCGAAAGCGAAGTGCAGTGAGGATCGTCCTGAATTACGTGAAGTTAAACCGGGACATCAAGTCGCATGCCATTTCGTAGATGAAATTAATGATTTAAAATAATTTATGAATCACAGATGACTTATGCAGAGGCAGAGTCATCTTTTTTTGCGTTTTTCACTTATTCAGTAATTTAAAAGGCTCGTATTATTTAAACATTGATTCATTAAACTTTTGTTTCCAATTTAATGAAAACAGGTTATAATGTAGTAGGAAAAATTTAATTATAACTAACATAGAGAAAGTAAAAGCTGTATAAAGATAAACTGCTTTAGGAAGCAAGGGAGTGGGTTGATGCTGCGAATTGCGATTTTAGAAAAAGAACAGACTGCCAAGGATATGATATTTGAATGTGCGAAAATACTGGGAGAGTGGGAATGGACATTTGTGCATTTTACCAAGATTTCCGAGTTTGCTCGTGCAGATGAACGGCAGAAGTTTGATTGTCTGATTATGAATGAATTATTTCATACGCAGCGAATCAGTGCGTCCTTTATCGAAACACAACCGGCACGCATTGTAATCTATTGTATGGACGCATTAAAGCCGGCGATGCAATTACAGTCTAACGGAAGAATTATTTATATTGATCGAAAGCAAATCAAACCGGAAATGCAGCGGATTAAAGCGCATTTTCTGTCCTTGTTACAATCGCGCAAGGAGTATTTGTTATCGTATGCAAATCTTTTGGTGCCGTTACAGATTCAGGATATTTATTATATTGAAAAAAGTGAAAAAAAGCTGATCTATCATACTCGTAAAGGGATATTACAAGAACGCAAGACAATGGCGCAGGCAGAACTTATTTTTATGAATTATGATTTTATAAGAATTCATGCCAGTTTTTTAGTCAATGTTGCTCATGTGGCTAAAATTACTAAAGATGCAATGGTTTTAAGCAATCAGGAAGAACTACCGATCGCAAGGGCAAGGAAGAAAGCTGTCATTGATTGGTTTCATGCGTATGTAAAAGCGAAATAACAGGAAAGAGTGGATTACATGATATTGGATGAAAAGCTAAAAGAAACATATTCAGCGATATTACAGGAAGAATTAATTGTCGCAATGGGGTGTACCGAACCGATAGCAATTGCGTATGCCGGTGCGCTTATCAGACAAACACTGAAACAGCTTCCCGAGCGTATTTCACTGACTGTCAGCGGAAATATTATTAAAAACGTGAAAAGTGTTGTAGTGCCGCACACAGGCGCAAGAAAAGGAATTCAGGCTGCTTTGGCTGCCGGTATCTGTTACGGAAAGGCGGACAGAGAATTAGAGGTTTTGGCTGATGTCGACGAGCAGGAGTTTGATCAGCTCGATCGGTTTTTGGCAAATACGAAAATAAGCATGAAGGAATCTGACGCAAACTGTCCTTTTGATATCCAAGTCAAAGCATATGCGGGATCAGACAGTGCCTATGTCCGCATTATCGGCAAGCATACAAATGTTGTAGCGATTCATTATAATGATCAAATTTTATTAGAAAAGCCGTTCGAGGATCAAGTGGTACAGGCAGCTAAAAACCGTAAGTTATTAACGGTAGAACAGATTGTGGCATTTGCGGATCAAGCGGATCTATCTGCCGTAAAAGCGGTGCTGGATCGTCAGATTGCTTATAACAGTGCGATTGCCGAAGCGGGAATGCATGGGAATTACGGTGCGAATATCGGCAAGATATTAATAGCAGCTTACGGAAACAGTGTGCAAAATCGTGCCAAAGCTTATGCGGCAGCCGGATCTGATGCCAGAATGAACGGATGTGAATTACCGGTAGTTATTAATTCCGGAAGCGGTAATCAAGGCATTACTGCCAGTGTACCGGTCATTGAATATGCGAAGGAATGTAAAGCTTCTAAGGAACAGCTGTATCGCGCTTTGATCGTGTCTAATCTTGTGACTATTCATTTGAAAACTGAAATTGGCTGTCTCAGTGCATATTGCGGAGCGACAAGTGCCGGTGTCGGAGCAGGAGCCGGAATCTGTTATTTATACGGCGGCAATTATGATGAAATCGCCCATACGATCGTTAATGCATTGGCGATTAATTCAGGTATGATCTGTGACGGTGCCAAAGCCAGTTGTGCGGCTAAAATTGCTTCGGCAGTGGAAGCGGGTCTTTTGGGAATGAAAATGTATCAGCACCACAGTCAATTTTACGGCGGTGAAGGTATTGTGGCGAAGGGAGTAGAGAATACCATTCACGCTGTTTCGGTTCTTGCGCGTGACGGAATGCGTGAGACTGATCATGAGATCATTCATTTAATGATGAATGATACGCTCCAAAAGGGTTAATTTTATTGGAAACATAAGTGATTTTAAGCATTCTTTGTTTGCATTGATCGTGTTTGTACTGATTTTGCCGCTGAAGTAACCGAAAAAGCCACACTGCTTTACGAATCGCAGAAATTGATTATAATGTAAGTGTAAGGAAAAAGAAAAGAGAGCGGTGAGAACATGGGAACGATTGAGCGATAGATACAGCTGATTGAGAAGCGTAAAACTATCATAATTTCAATAGTGCAAATCAATCAATCGCATCTGTCATAACAGGAACATACGGTTTGTGAAAGCCGGAGTGTGATGCCTGAAGTGTTTGGTACAGCAAAGACTTGCAGGAATGGTAACTTGTGAGAGTTATCCTTGAATCTTCAAAGTTCAAGAAAAATCTATGTTTAAGATATACAAAACGGTAAATAACGGCAGATCTATCAGGATATAGCGAACCATACGTAATCAGTAAGGAAATAATTGTAAAGAGTGTCCTGAGAAAGAAGCGGTCTGTCAGGTAAATCTTAAATTAAAAAAGAAGCATGGAGCTGAGGAAAGCTGATGAGACAAACAGCTGTCAGTGATCTGTTTCTACACATATAAAATTGAATCATTAAGTCCCTGTCGGCAAAAGAAAACAGGGACTTCTTTTGTTTTTTTATGAACAGTGTTATAATACATTCGGTGATGAGAATGAATCAACAGAAAACGATTGAGATTATAAATTCACTGCCGGATGAGGTCACTTTGATAACGGTAAGTAAGCATCACAGTAAACAAGAAATCGATGAAGCTTATCAATGCGGCTGTCGTATTTTCGGTGAAAATAAAGTGCAGGAGTTAAAGGAAAAGTATGATCCTCAATATGAGTGGCATATGATCGGTCATTTGCAGCGTAATAAGGTAAAGGATGTTATTTCGCTTGTATCTATGATTCAAAGCGTTGATTCTTTGCCTTTGATGCAGGAAATAGAAAAACAGTGTGCGAAGCGTGATATTGTAATGCCGATTTTAATTGAGGTGAACATCTCGCAGGAAGCGAATAAGTTCGGTATTCCGCTTTCTGAAGTGCGTGAGTTTGCGAAGCAGTGCTTTTCTTTTCCGCATATCAAACTGCAGGGTCTGATGTGTGTCGGTCCGCTGAGTGATGATCAAACAGCGACAGCGAATTGTTTTGAACAGATGCAGCAGTGTTTTATTTCGCTGCAGGAGCAGTATGGGAGTGATGTGATTCGTTATTTATCCATGGGGATGAGTGGTGATTATCAAACCGCGCTTCACTGCGGCAGCAATATGGTGCGTTTGGGCAGTATTATTATGGGTAAACGGAATTATTAAGGAAGAAATCATGACTGTTTTTCAAGCTTATTTTATTGCAGTGGGCTTATTTTGTAGTCATTGGCGCTCTCTAAAATGAATTTTTGAAAAAATTCACAAAAAGTTGTTGAAACTATCTGCGGAATATGATATTATATTTAAGCACTTGAGATGCCTCAATAGCTCAGTCGGTAGAGCATCCGGCTGTTAACCGGCAGGTCACAAGTTCGAGTCTTGTTTGAGGCGCCATGCAAAAAAGAGATATGCGGCAATGCTGCATATTTTTTTTGTTTTATATAAAATGTAGTTGAAATTGAAAGGCAATTAGGTTCCTCAAGAATAAATGATCCTATTTCATTCATATTGACAAGCGAAACAGAAAACGATATAATCATACCGAAATAGGCGTTGATAAGAAAAGTAATCCATGCAGAAGCGAAAGAGAAATGTGACCTTAGGCTGAAAGTCGCATCCGTGAAGCATTGATGAAAATAAAGACTTGGAGCTATCCGCAAGGACGTTTACCTCACGTTATGAGGTTACTTGATTTCAAGTAGACAAGGCTGTATATGTGAGTATACAGTGAAACAGGGTGGTACCGCGAAGTGAATCTCGCCCCTTATGGGTGAGTTTTTTTTATTTTATAAAACGCTGGAAAATAAACAGAAGGAGAATTGATATGGAACAGAAATTAACCGAACAGGAAACAGTCCGTCGTCAAAAGATGGAAGAACTGCGTGAAATGGGAATTGACCCGTTCGGCAGTGCTTATGAGCGAACACATAAATCCGGAATGATTCTTTCTTTGTACAAGGAAAAAAGCAAAGAGGAATTAGAGGAATTGAATGTGCAGGTAAAAGTTGCCGGCAGGATTATGACTAAGCGTCGTCAGGGGAAAGCGGGCTTTATGCATATTCAGGATATTGACGGTCAAATTCAGATCTATGTACGTAAAGATGTGATCGGTGAAGATGCCTATGAGGTTTTTAAGAAAAGCGATATTGGAGATATTGTCGGTATCAGCGGTACGGTGATGAAAACGAATCACGGTGAATGTTCTATTAAGGCAGAGGAATATACCCATTTGACCAAAGCATTGCGTCCGCTGCCGGAAAAATTCCACGGCTTACAGGATAAGGAAGAGCGTTTCCGCCGTCGTTACGTGGATTTAATTATGAATGATGAGGCGAAGCGTATTGCGCTGACACGTCCGCGTATCATCCGTGCAATTCAACAGTATTTGGACCAACAGGGCTTGGTTGAAGTAGAAACCCCGGTATTACAGCCGATTTTAGGTGGTGCAGCGGCGAGACCGTTTGTGACGCATCATAATACCTTGGATATGCCTTTTTACCTTCGCATCGCTACTGAACTGCCGTTAAAACGATTAATTGTCGGTGGTTTAGAGGGTGTATATGAAATCGGCAGATTATTCCGCAATGAAGGTATGGACAGTATGCATAATCCGGAATTTACTACAGTTGAAGCATATGTAGCGTATTCTGATTTAGAAGGTATGATGAATTTAATTGAGGGTCTTGTGGAACATGTCGCTGTGAGCGTATGCGGCACAACAACGATCAGCTATCAGGGAAAGGAACTGTCATTGAAGGCACCGTTTAAACGTCTGCATATGGTCGATGCGATCAAGGATGCGTGCGGTGTTGATTTTTGGCAGGAACTGTCTTATGAGGATGCGTGTGCGCTTGCGAAGGAACATGGAATCGAAGTGGAGAAGAAACATAACAGTGTCGGTCATATTGTGAATTTGTTTTTTGAAAAATATGTTGAGGAAACTTTGATCCAGCCTACCTATTTATACGGACATCCGGTAGAAATCAGTCCGTTAGCGAAAAAAAGCATCAAAGATCCGCGTTATACAGATCGTTATGAATTATTTATTAACGGACATGAGTATGCGAATGCTTTCTCAGAGCTGAACGATCCGATCGATCAAAGAGAGCGCTTTGAGAATCAGCTGAAGCTTCGTGATCTCGGTGATGATGAGGCAAATGAGATGGATGTGGATTATGTGGAAGCACTGGAATACGGTATGCCGCCGACCGGTGGTGTGGGAATGGGAATCGATCGCTTGGTGATGCTGCTGACAAACAGTGATACAATTCGCGAGGTGCTGCTGTTCCCACACATGAAGAACAAGTAATCTGTTGATATTCAAATAACACGATAAATAAAGGGATTCTTGCTATCACAAAGCATAAATAACTATGGTGTATACACCCAATTTACACCCAAATACTAAAAAAGACAGAGACCAAAGTAAAAAGAAGAAACCACAAAAGTGTAGTTTCTTCTTTTCATTAGTTTTCATCTTCATCTTTAATATAAGTAATAATATCTGACACATTGCATTCCAGAACAAAGCATAAAGTATCAAGAGTATTTGTTGTAATAGGTTTCCCTTGTTTCATTCTGTATAACGTATTGGCGGATATACCGTGATGAAATATTAAATCATACTCTGTTCTGTCTTGTTGATATAATGTTTGATAAAAGGGTGTATAAGAAATCATAAAACACCTCCTGAGAAGTAAGGACAGTTATATTTTAACCTACTTAATAAGTTGACTATACTTAATATATTGAGTATAATTGATTGTGATATCTTTATCCCTGCCTCATGATAGGGTAAAAGATAAAAAAATCAGGAGGAAAGAATATGAAATTAAAGAAGATTTTATGTTTTGTGATGTCATTTATATATATGATGACATCAATTGTTTTACCAGCTTATGCAAATGGGAATGACGAAGAGTTATTTACCGAATCAGTGAAAGGAGAAATCCCTCAAGAGTTAATTTGGGATAAAAAGGAATTAGATAGGCTTACTCCAAGTGATATTTCCTTTTACACTTATCCTGTTGCTGTCGGTACATCTTCAGAAAAGCAAATTGGATATATTCGTATTGAAGATGAAAACAATCGCTATACGCAAGGACTTATTCTGTTGACAGGAGATATGCTTGATAACTTTGACAGCAGTAGTAAAGGCAAGAAATCTTTTAATTTAAGTTTTGGAGTTTGGCAAAGTACAGTAGAAATTGAATTTATTGAAAACGTCGATATGAAAAATCTCGGTAAACCAAATTCAATTAAAGCCTGTGCAGGTTTTAAGGATTCTAAAGGAATAAGTATGCTCTCAATAGGAAGTAAATTTCATTCCGGTGAAATTGATATACTTGATGATTTAGGAAATACCATTTATAGAGCAGAATTGAAAGAAAAAGATATTCTGAATTTTGACAGTTCTGAGCGTGGAGTAAAAAAATATTCTGTTTCATATAACGGATTTACAACAGAACTTGTGGTTGAATTTCATCAATGGATATATACATTAAAGCCGATATGGAATGAAGAAAATGATTTTGTGTTCCCTGTTGGGACAGATTTAACTAAACAAAGAGCTGATTTATTTGTATATGATATCGATGATAATAATCACCCGCTTGGAATGCTTCCGGGCATTGGTTTCACTTCATCTATTTATTTAGATAATCTGATGGATATGATTGATACGTCAAAAGCAGGAACTTATCAGATTAAATTTAAAATAGACGATGCTGATAATGGCATTCAAACGGTTAATGCTAAAGTAACTATCGGTATGCCTAAACGAAGCACAATAGAAGAGTTATTGTCGAAGGAAGCACAATCAACTATTCCATGTGAAGATGTATTAGGTGTTTGGGAAGTACCATCAGGAGAAGCGGGTGCAGGTACTTGGGTTTTTGACACAGAACTCACAAAATCGAGTAAGGTTGATGTATGGACTTATCATAATGGAGAATGGTTAAGTATCGGATCATATTCAGCAGATGACAAAGGCTGTATTTCGGTAACATTTAGTGCTGATCAATTATCACCTGTTTTAATAACTAAGGGTATGAATCAAGATGCGTCAAGTAATCAAGAAATCAGTAACAACAGTAACGAAAACCGAGTTAATGAAAAAAATGTCATTAAAAACACCGGTGAACAGACGAACAATCATCATAATACATTAATTATTATACTAATAGGGCTTGCTCCGGTCATCATTATGTTATCTTTAAAAAAAGTAAGAGTACGCACTGATTTAAAAATAAAGTAATAACGACTTTTTTATTCATAATAAAATCAGTTGCTTGTGCCGTTTATGCAAAGTAAATTATTTATCAAGGTTTAAGTCTCTGTTTATTCTTAAATTCATTGTCTCAATAAACAGAAAGCTTCCGGTAAAAAAGTTTTTGTGATCCCTCACGTGAAGAACAAGTAATCTGCATACATTCAAATAACACGATAAATAAAGGTTATAATGAACAATGGAGTATAAGGGGATAACGAGATTTACCCCCAACATACCTCCAAAAACAGAAATTGGCAGGTGGAGTATAAAAAGGGGTTGTGACAACTAAACAGGCTCCAAAAGATAAAAAATACGTCCAATCTCAATAGAGAGAAGGGGCGTATTTTTTGGTATAATTTAGGTATGAAAAGTACTCAAATTAACCAAGGAAATTATAACGCTTCAGTCCTATATGCTACTACAAATTCCAGGAAATTTTAATATCATTGCCAAGGACGATATCTTCTATACAATTATTGAAATTGTGGAGGAATTAAATTAAGTGATTTTATCAATTTCAAGAGAACCAGAAGTGACGGATATGACAGACAGACTTTATTTTCTGCTCTGCTTCTTTCACTCGCGATACATGGAAAACTGATTTCCCTGCGTAATCTAGAAAGAATGCAGATATGATGTTAGATTTCAGAGTCTTCTCAACAGTGGACGACCAAGCTATAAAACATTTGAGCGATTCATCAATGAAGAACTAAGCATGAGTATCGAGGAACTTTTGAAAAAATTGAATCTCTGCATTATGAATCGTATCTATATATGCAAAGATATCTTATATATTGACGGCACCAAATTTGAAGCATATGCATATCAAGATATGATAAAAATGAATTGAGATAATGTGGAAAACTTATAAAACATAACAGTGCCAGTATTATAAAATGGTAATAACAAATAATTGGCATTTTTTCATAATCCCTTGTTTCAGCAGGTTTTATCGACTTTTACATAATTGTTTTGCCTGACAAATAGAAAAAGGCTGCGACCTAGACTTTTTGCCTAGTTGTCACAGTTCCTTATTTTATCACTAAATTCGTAAGAAATTGCGAAAATATAAACGAAATAAAATAACTTTGAAAAATATTACAAATTGATTTTCAATAAAAATAATATTATAATGTTTAATGGAATGAATGTATTTTGGAGGAAGATTTTATGTTTCAAATAGCTGTAATAGATGATGAAGATGTTATTCGCGAGATGATTATAAAAATAATAAACACTGAATTGGTAAATGTAGAGATAGAATATAAGATTACTTCAGTCTCAAATATAACAGATTTTTTTAGACATGATATATCATATGATTTAGCAATTTTGGACATAGAGATTGGTTTAGAGAATGGCATAGAGCTATCAAAAATGATTTATGATAAATATCCCAAATGTATAATAGTTTTTATTACTTCTTATGAGCGTTATATGAAGGATTCTTTTGGCTTGAATGTTTTTAATTATATAACTAAAGATGAATGTACTTATAGATTACCGATTGTTCTTAAATCAATATTGAAAATATTATTAGAAAAATCTTTATTCAATTTAAAAACAGAAAATGGATTTATGACTTATAAAGCAGAAGAAATAGTTTACTTCTATATTGATAATAGACGTATTTATATGAAAACAGACGAAGAAATTCAGGTGTATTACACAAGCATGAAAAAGCTAATAACTGAATTAAACGATAATTTTTCTTTCGTAGGAAGTAAATATATCGTAAATATGAATAAAATAAGGAACATTGTAAACGGTGTTATTGAACTAGAAAATGATGAATGCATTTTTATCCCTAAAGGCAAAGTTAAAAGATTTGCAGATAAATATAAAAGATTTTTAATGATAAAGGTAAAAGATTAGTATGGAGACAATGAGCGTTTTTTTTGAATATCTTTTTTGCTTAATAGATGTTTTATTGCTGGATAAACTTTGCAGCATTAATTTTGAATGTAAAAGATCTCCACTTTTAAAGACCTTTATTTTTCTTCTAGCAGGTCTGTTTATTATGATTATTTCATCAATCGATTCTTCTATAAATTATTTACTGAACTTCTTTGTTTTATATATTTTCATAGATATTCTTTACGAGGATAAAAACAGGAAGGTTTTAATACCGTTTGTCTTTGTTTTTTACACAATTTATGGCTTACTCACAATGTTTTTCTTATCTATTATATCACTTGTGACATTCAGCAATATAGAGTATTTTCTTCTTACAAGTTCTATTCAAAGAATTATATATGTTTTGTTATCTAGATTAATTATGTATATAATACTTATTATATATGGTAAGAAAAAGAACAAGACGGTTAATGTATCTTTATTTGAATCAAGTTATCTTATATTTTTCTTTATATCATGTTTATCATTATTAATTAGTCTTTATGATGTTGTTATGAGAAGAGATAATGAATTATTAATAACTGATATTGTATTATTAATGATTTCAATTGTAATTATGATAACTTGTTTATTTAAACTTGTTGTTTCTTATATAAACACTAAAATGGAAAATGCAGAATATAAACATGAGCTATATCTTAAGGAAATTAAACAAAAATATTATTTAAAGTCTGCCGAACAGAATGCTGAAATTATAAAGATTAAACATGATATGAAAAACCATTTTATATCTTTGAGTTTTTTATTAGAAGCAGGGAAAATAGAAGAAGCGATTCTTTATTTAAGTAATCTCTCAAGTAATTCATCATTAAAGAAAAGTCAATATTCAGATAATCTGATTTTGAATGCTTTATTAAACAATAAAGTTACAAAAAATCAAGATATCAAATTTGAAATAGCAATAGATATAGGTAATATTAAAGTATCTGATATTGATTTAAGCATATTATTAGGTAACTCATTAGATAATGCTATAGAAGCAGTTAAAAAACTCAAAAAAGATGATAGAAAGATTTTT
This sequence comes from uncultured Erysipelotrichaceae bacterium, assembly GCA_947569705.1. Lineage (GTDB taxonomy): Bacteria > Bacillota_I > Bacilli_A > Erysipelotrichales > Erysipelotrichaceae > C-19. The sequence goes on along the minus strand of CANOSP010000005.1, from coordinate 15,341 downwards.
ATTGAAATTAAGCAACAAAAGACTATTTTATATTTTAAAATAGTTAATAAAGCAAAGAATATCAAGATGAATAAAAATAATGAACTAATTACAAATAAGAAAGATAAAAGTTTCCATAATATTGGGATGAAAAATATGATACAAGTCGCAAAAAAATATAATGGTGATTTGAATTATAATTTTACAAATAATGTTTTTACTCTTGAAATTTTTTTGTTTATTTAGTCATTCATTATTCCTTTTTAGTCTTTGAAGCTGTTTTTATCCGATATTAGTTTTATATTTTAACAGTAATTTGTCTAAATTGAGGTTGATATTATGCTAACAGGTATTTCAAAATTTTGTGCAAGAGCTCTGCTTAAAAAAGGGGCAATAGAAGAAAGAGATGTAAACGATGTAAGATTTGGAATTGAAGTATTTATAACACATATAATTACTTTTAGTTCTATTCTTATAATAGGAATAATGATAGATAATTTTATTGAAACTGCCTTGTTTTGTTTTGTGTTTTGTCATTTAAGATCATTCTCAAATGGCTTTCATGCAAAAACTTTTTCCCAATGTTTTATATTATCGAACGCAACATATTTATTTATACTTATAGTTCAAAATTATGTATCTGAATATATAATTCTTATAATTTTGATGCTTCTGTCTTTTGTTAAATTAATATATCATTATAGGGGGAAAAAGGTATATGTGGTAGAAAATAAATTTTTTATATTATACTTTTTTGTTAGCTTATTATTAAAAAATTCATTAATTTTATGCACATTACTAATCGTATTGGTTTTTGATAAAGGAGAAATACTGTGCCAAGACAAAAAACATATTCAAATCAGAAATTAACGGATGAAAGTTTATTAGCATTAACAATTATTAGTATTTGTGATTTATCAGGGAAAGAAATTATAAAAGAGATACAGATACAAACAAAAAATAAATTTATCCTATCTAATTCGACTATATATCAAATTATTAAAAATTTAAAAAATTATGGGTTTGTTGATGAAATAAGGAAAATCGGCAAACAGAAATATATTCATATTACAGATTATGGATTGGAAATTTTGTATAGAGAAATAAAACGAAGAAAAGATTATTTAACTACATTAAATAACATAATTGAAGATAACAAATAAGACTAACTAAGTTTTCTTAGTCATGTACAGAAGTTGATTGTCAATCCAATAAATACAACATAGCTTATTTATGAATAACAATGTAAAAACGCAAAATAATCAATAAACAATACGTTATAGTCAATGTTAGTAACATTACTAGTAAACTATGATATGATTTAAATATTGATAAGGAGGGAAACATATGTTAAATTTCTTTGGTCAATTTATGTTAAAGATTGCTAGTTTAACAGATACATATTCTTTATGGGACTTTTATACACCGAAACGTTATGAAGATTAGTTTGGTTGAAAATGTCACAAATGTAAATATGATAAGTTCTTTTTATATTAATAGTATCTTGATTTAATGCCTCTTAATGAGGCTTTTTATATATAATTAAGTCATTATGTAAATACAAGGGAAAAGAAATGATAAAAGGACACATGATGCCAGACCATGTACACCTGTTACTGGCGCTTCCTCTTAAATATAGCGTAAGCTTCTTTATGGGGTATCTGAAAGGAAAAGCAGTCTTGATGATGTTTGATAAACATGCAAATTTAAAGTAAAGTTTGGCAACAGAGCTTTTTGGGTAGAAGGATATTATATGAGTACAGTGGGATTGAATGAAGCAGCAATTGCAAAAATATATCCGAGAGCAGGAAAAAGCAGATATTGTGCAGGATAAATTAAGTTTAAAGGAATATGAATACCCTTTTAAGGGTCAAAGCTATTGGTAAGAGGACTCCTTCAGGAATAGCAAAAGAAGTAAAAGTATTAGTAACTTGAACAAAGTGGAAGCCAGTGCCTTGAGACGCTGACTGGTAATAGAGCCTTATAGGCTAAGATCAAACTACCCGTTTTAATGGTGGTTCAGATTTTAAATAATACTAATGGCCATAAATCATTCTATTAAGATGTAAGAATATTAAAAAATACAGAAAGTGTTTTTCTATATAAATCATTCAAAAGTCTGAAATAATCATTTCTTTTTGATTAAGGTGTTAAGCTTGGTATTATGGAGACGTAAAGAAGAGCATAGTGTCATGAATTATTAACAGGAGGAAAGTTTATGAAATTTAAGAAATTATTAAAATCATTAAGTATTTGTATTGCAGTTGCATTATTAGCAACAACTCTTACGCCAGTCAATGCTAATGAAGGAGCAAAACCGTCAAGAGAAAAAATCATCGAAGAATTTAATGAATTACAAAAGGAGATTGATGAGGTATTAGATATCAAAGGAAATAAATACGTTTTTGATAAAGCAGAAGTAATTAAAGTCGTGAACGATTCTGACTTTGATTTTAATACTTTTAATGAGTATTTTAATACAAATTATACAAAGGATGTTTTTGCTGATACTGCTATTCATTTAATTGAAACTGCTAATTTAGAATATAAATCAGTGGGCGAAAATACTTGTAGTGTCCGTGGAACTTACTGTGGTAAAAACGGAACGTCATCTGGATGGAATTATGACCGATTCTATAATAATAAAACTAATTCGGAGAAATCAGCAACAAAACTAGATGAATTATCACGTAATTGGGCATTAGTTGCTGGTTCTAGTGGAGGAATATCAGCATTTCTTCCAGGTATTGGAACTGCAATTGCAGCAGGTATAGGCTTAGGAGCTGGTTGGAATTCATGGTATGCTGGAACGTTAGCAGCAGCAATACGCTCTAATAATAGTGATGGCAATTGTGGAACAGTTACAGATATTAATAAATTTACAACAGCGTTCTCAGTTTGGTCACAAAGAGAATTCAATGTATGATAGTAATACTCTTAATTGCTGTAATTACTACTGTTGTTTTAACTTTCATTTACAGTAAAATATTAAAGAAATCTGATAGAAAAGAATTCGATCAAGAAAGCTATAAGAATAAAATTAAAACATTTGCCTTAACTTTATTTATTCTGATTACTGTATTAATGTTTGTTGGAAATTATTTAATTATCCCTTCTTTACTAAAATAAGCCTAATTCAATGGCACTAAGACAATTAAGCACATCAAGATATATTTCTTGATGTGTTTTCAAAATGAGGTAGACCTGCTACATATAGAGGTTTGAATTCTTGGAACATAGTTATTGATGAATCAAAAAAATAGTATACACAGAGTGATATACGCTATTTAGAATTTAGATGAATTGTGAAATGGTAACTTAGAATATTGTATAAAACCATTTGAAAATTCTATACAATATGCAGTGACTATTTTCTGTTTCATTTATCTAAAATCCTGTTTGTATAAATATGTAATATATAAATCTAACAGCACATGAAAAACAAATAATTTATGATTCATTCAACTCGTTATAATACGTTGTAAACGCAAAATAACGAGTTTTTTTCATTAAGATTGTGAACGATTAAAAAGAATACCGGATGTTATCAAACGATTGCGTACAAGATGTACTGTTAAAAATAAACCGCATGGGTTTTACCGACCTCAGTGAAACAAATCAAATAAAAAAACGCACTATTTTCATTAGATCATCGCTTTTGCAAAAGAAAAACGAGCCTTAAAACTCGTTCTCATTGCTTTGCGTATTAATAAATTTACTTATTTCAGGTCGAAGTGATTCATCAATGTCTAACAAGTCCATCGCCTCTGTCACTGTTTGGTTTGTTTTTTTCATTATGGTGATAATATTGCTTGCCATCCCCTTTATCAGTCCTTCTGCTAATCCTTCTTTGCGCCCTTCTTTACGCCCTTCTTCCACATGGACTTGTGATAAGTTACACATACCTTCAACCTCCGCTTCTGTTTTATTTGTCATCATTATACCATAGTTTTCTTCCAGTTGGCACTTTTTCTCTTCTGCCGGCATCTTTGATTTGAACAAGAGATGCAACATCTCCATTAGACTGTATGTATCATCATTGATATCATATTTACTGTTTGGATAAATCATAATGATTGCCAGTTTATCATAAGTCTCTTTAGGGAAATAATATGTCCTTTTCAAGCATTCTTCCGTGATTTTGTATTGGTTCATTACGCCCTCTGTTGCTTTCTTTGAATTCATCACGATCCATATCGAATAAACCTTTTTTAGATTCTGAAAATCAGAATGTTGGAATCCGTCAGAGCGATTCTTTTGTCTTGCGAGTAACCTGCTACAATAATATACAGCACGATTTAATAATGGATAATGTGTATTACTGTTTGCCTGTGCTTCTATGTTCAATATTAAGCCAATGCTTTCCGCTTCTTGTGAATAAGGCAGTTTGATTCCTACTAAAATATCAAAGATAATCTTGGCACCGGAAACAGATTGATCCTCAGTATTCATGCCATTGATTTTATCAGTAGCTTTATCAATATTTATATTCGTTGTCGGATCGCTTTCGATGTATGCAGGAATCTCAGCTAACGGAATATCATGAAATTCCGTTACACACTCTTTGATAATTCGTGCCAATATTTGCTTATTGCATAAAATTTTTTTACAGTATTCGTCATAAGTGATAGTGTTTTGATTATGATCAATCGTATCGACGAGTTCTGTGCTTGTATTCATAGACTTTGTCATCTCCTTTCGCTTGTCTATACTTCAGCTTTTAAAAAGCCGCTACTTTTGTTATACACGCCGAAAAGAGAAATTACAAAAAATTTATGAAATTTTTTTGATTTCATTGAATCATCGCTTACGCAAACAAAAACTATCGATATTTCGATTCGAATCTTTACGAAGTCGTTCATTAAATGATCTTTATTAAAAAGTCGATTTCCTCTTCCGGATAATACAAACTTCTGTCGAAGTTTACAAAAAGATGTTTTAAGCCTGTCACCTGCCAAAAACATCTCATTTTCATATATTAATTTCATTATGATCATTAATTATCTGTTTATATCTAAAGTAACAGCCATCAGCAAGCTTTTTGATTATGAGTGTTATACAAGTCGACCAAAGTAAGCTCAAGCATTCATCAAAAAAAACAGCTGCTTGTTTACAAGGAGCTGTTTCGTTTTGCCAGTGCTTTTGATTCAAACTTCTCTTTTTGGACAACAACACGTTCGTGGATAGCGGTGCCGATTGTTCCTGTTTCGTCCGATGCGATGATTTCAAAGGTAATTTTGCGTCCTTCTACTTTTGTGATTTCTGCTTTTGCGCTTACCGTTATACCGCACGGAGTAGCTGCTTCATGTGTGGTAGAAATCATTGTACCGACACTTGTTTCTCCATCATCAAGCAAAGGTTTTAATAATGTTGAAGCCGTGTTTTCCATCAGCGCAATCATCATCGGTGTAGCATAGACTGCGACTTCACCCGATCCTACTTCTTTTGCCGACATTGCTTCAGTTACCAGTGTTGTTTCACTATGTGTAATACCAATCGTAATATTCTTCATAATGATTTCCTTTCGTTTTCATACAGTTGTTCAATTTATACAATCAATCATGCTTTATGATCTGCTTTTTATTATAACATTTCATAAGATAAAGCGCCATGCTTTTTTATGAGTGAGAATAACTTAATGAGAAAACTCTTTAACCGATCTGTAATTCATAATGAATCATGTATAATGCCTCTTATACAAAGCCATACTTTAAGCAGGAGTGATACAATGATAACATATGAAAAGGATCTGCCGATTTCGGTAACGATAGAACGCCCTGATTTTAAAAGCTATTTACTGCTCGATCGTGAATTTCAAGGAACACGGTTAGGCTTAATGAGTGCGATGGCATATATACGTGACAGCTTTATGATCAATAATGATGATTTTCGTTTTATGTATATGCAGATGGGGGTAAAGGAAATTACTCACATGGAATTACTGGCTAAACTGTTACATTTGATGCACGGCAGTGATGATCGTTATTATGATGAAGATAATGATGATACACCGGCACATGAAATGATTCCGCCGTTACAGGAAAAAGATCCGATCAAACCGATGGAACAGGAACATGTGAATAATGATATTACCGCAGCCACAATGTTTCATTTAGAAGATGAAGAACGTCAGATTCGAATCTATCAGGAACTGTGTGCTAAGGTCAATGATCAAGGAGCGCATCAAGTGTTTAATTATATTATTGAGGGCAAAAAAGAAAATGTGAAGCTGTTAAAGGGGATCTTAAATACATGCACGGAACCGAATGAAATTAAGGATTTCGGTTTAGGATATGATTCTGAGAATGCGTTCTCTTATAATTCAGGCAATTATTTTGATAAACCTAATCCTGAATTTATTAATCCTTCACAGTTAGAAAGTCTTCATGATCCTAATAAATAGCCCAATATCAATGATTTTATAAAACAATATTCATACACAATCATGCAGTAGATGATGTTGACACTACTGCATTTTTTTAATTGCGATCATTCATTACGCTGATAAAAATATAAATAAGCGGTAAGGTAAATAATAAAAACTTCAATAACGATTTTATAATAAAAATTGATGAGTACATAATGATAGAAATCAAAGAATGTGTTATCATAGGTTTATTAAATAAGATGGCAGAACAGCGTATATAAAAAAAGTGAATGCTTCAGGTATGATAATAAATAAAACATCAGATTAAAAGAACATAAAGCTTATTACCGGTTGTGCTGCATCCACAGCCGCACAACATAAAGCGACGAAAGAAGGATTGTTATGAACTTATCTCATATTCATAAAATATATCACAACAAAGATGTGGATACGGAAGTGTTCCACGATTTGAATTTTCATCTTGAATATGAAGGCTTAATTCTGTTATACGGAATGAGCGGATCGGGTAAAACGACCTTATTTCAAATGATGACAGGCTTGGATAAAGATTATCGAGGCAACATTATTATCAAAGCAAAGCTTGAATATATTACACAAGAAATCACATTGATTGAAAACTTATCGGTTCGACAGAATCTTACCGTAACATGTCCTCATCATAAACAAATGAATGAATACATGGAGTATTTTCAATTATCGCAGTTAAGCGATAAAAAGATTAAATACCTGTCGAACGGAGAAAAACGGCGTGTGCAAATTATTCGCTCATTGTTAAATCAACCGCAGGTGCTGCTGTGCGATGAACCGACAGCTTCCTTAGATTATGACAACGCAAAGCTGGTATGCGAAATGTTAAAAGAAGTGAGTAAACAGATTACGGTGATTATAACATCTCATGATTATCCGTTATTATCAGAATATGCCGATACCATTCTGCATTTGTCCAATCGCCGTTTATCGATAGAAAAAGCAGGGAAGAAAGTACAAAACCAAGCTTTAATAAATGAAGAGCATCATTTGCCGCATAAAACGATCAAAGACTATCTGAAAGCAAGCGTGCTTTTACATAAAGCACATTTATCTACCATGCTCTGTAATCTGTTATTTATATGCTGTATTCTTATCTCAGTCTACAGTATTTACTACTATGTGGGAATGAACCATGAAGCAATGCGGAAAGAAAATTGGATATACAGCCGCAATGAAGTACAGCTGATTCCTCACACCAAAGTATATGATAAATTTTATGATCAAACAAAATATGAATACAGTGATATAGTTACTAAGCAAGAAATACTGGATGCGGCACTCACCAAACAAACAGACATTGTAGCTTATGCAATTCAATGGGATGCCCATTTTCATTGGCTTTACGGAAATGAATACTATAACAATGATGCAGAGTTGACAAAAACAATCTATCAAAATGTGCCGTTGGTGCCGTATACATCATTTTTGTTTTTAACCGATTTAGAAACATCGAATTGGCAGCTCAGTGATTCTGATACATGGGTGCGCGGTTATCAGCTTCTTCAACAAGACGGATTACCGTTATCGGAAGGAACCTATCCCCAAAAAGATCACGAAGCAGTAATCGGTGCTGAGTTGGCAGACTATCTGTGTGAAAAACGAATTTTCAGTGACCGAAAAGCACTGATAGGAAAAACATTAAATCTTGAACTGGGGCAAGCCGAAGCTCATATACCCGAACTCGCAAATGTGACATACCCGGTGAAAATTACCGGTATCACAGCTTTTTCCAATAAATATGAACGACGTGTATTTTTTGCGGATAGCGTGTTAGGAAAAGCATTTGCACAACAATATAAATACCGAGAAGATAAGATGATTTATAATGAAGCAAGATTTTTGTTACAGCCTGATACAGATCCGGAAGAATTCAGTAATTTTATGAATGAAAAAATTGATCTAAAATACGGCAGTTTTCAAGCCTTTGACTTAAATAAAGAGTTGTTAAATGAAAATCTTCAAAGCAGTGAAGTAAATAAACACCTTGTGATATTTATCAGTTGCTTAGTAATCGCTTCATCACTGTTCGGTATTGTATATATGTCCTTTTATTACGGAAAACAATATAAGAAAGAATTAAATATATTGCATCGTTACGGTTATCGACTATATTTTTATGACAGCTTATCAAATTTCATAACGATAAGCATTGCCGTGATTGCCTGCTTATTAATTCTCCCTTATTTGATAGCCGGAATTAACATTGCCGGTGAGCAGTTACTGCACAGAGAGTTGTTATCGTATGACTCTGAGGTTTTCAATATCTGTCTTTTATCAGTCAGCGTTTGTTATATTCTGTTTATGAATGCGATTGCTTTTCTGTATCGGAAAAAGAGGTGAAAACGATGCTGGAATTCCATCATTTAAAAAAACAATTCGGTGATAGAGTCTTATTTGATCAAATAAGTTATCAGTTTCAGGAGCCCGGTCTGTATTTACTTTACGGGAAAAGCGGCTGCGGTAAAACTACGCTGTTGAATATTTTATCAGGCTATGATACGGCAGACGGCGGAACTGTTACAGTGAAAGAAGGAATGCGAACATTCTGCATGTTTCAAAATTTTGAGTTGATTCCCGAATTAAATGTACAAGAGAATATTATGCTGTATCAGACCGTTCATCCGGATGATCCTTTTCAACAGGAAAAGGCAGAAGTGCTGATTCAAAGCTTAGGGCTGCAAGAACTGTTACGGCATTATCCCGATGAATGCTCACAGGGACAAAAACAGCGAATCAGTATTGCCCGTGCCGTATTAGCGAATGCAGATATTTATTTCTGTGATGAACCTACCGAAGCATTAGATGAGCAAAACATCAATGAAGTGATGTCCTTGATCACAGAGTTGGCAAAGGATAAAATTGTTCTGATGGTAACACATAACCAACAGCTGTTACAAAACCCTCAATATCATAAGCTGCATCTTGCACAGGGGAACTTAACAGCCGAACCTGCACAAAAGAATACAGGGAATCATAAAGCGATTGACAATACGGAAACAGAACAAGCTTATCATGTTGGTGCTGTTATTAACTGCGGAAAACGGATTATCCATAAAAAAACACAGCGACAAATTGCCGTGATCTTCCTCTGCATGTTGCTTGTCTTCGGCTTTTATTGTCTGTATGCCAGAATATTTGTAAAGCATTCCTATGAAAACATTGCCAATCGTGATCGCATCTATGTTCGCTATGAAGCGGGACTGAGTGCTGTTGAAGGTGTTCATATACAAAAAATTGTATCCTTTATGGATATTGATTATCAGGGACAAATTATTGAGGCTAAAATTATTCCTGCGACCGAAGCATTACAACAGTTTTCAATTGAAGGTGAACGAGCATTTCAGGAAAAGGGCATCATTCTAAATCAAAATGCCGTTCCTCTTTATTGTGAACTGTTTAACTTAACAAATGATCGAGATGTAATCGGAAAACAGATCAATCTGAAACTGAAGACTGACGGTTTACATGTAGGTATTGATTTTGTTATCCAAGGAATTGTTTGGGAACAGGATGCAGGCGATGCGATCCAGCTTTATTACGATAAGACTGCTTTGGATCAAAGAATGCACAATCAAAAGCTTGCCGGCGGAAAGATGTTGGATGAAGAGGCTTATAAAAAATCGCGTTTCTATGAGCTGACATCTGAAGGAAAATCCCTAACAGCGATTTATGAGGAATTGAGTCAGCGAAAAGGTGCGAATGTTTATAACAGTGAAATCAGTCAATGGATAAAACAAAAAGAAAAAACTTCTGTATATTTACCTTATTTCATGATACTGCTGTTTATGTTGCTTCTTTTTCAATTTACTTTTATGATTGAAAGCTGTAAAAGAGATTGGAGATACCACTGCGGTTCATTGATGATATTGTTATCATGTGATGTAAAGCAACAAGATCTTCAAAAGCTTTATGTGGGAAATAAAGCAAAGGCGATGATGAAAATCACATTGTTATGCTTAACAGTGCTTTTGTGCAGTGTATGGATATATCCGCCTGATTATGCATATCAGTATGTACTGTACTGCTGTTGTTGTATGTTTTTATACATTGGCTGTGTGAAAAAGCATGCAGGTAAATTAAGCAAGCAGACACTGGCTTTAACATTAAAAGAAAATAAAGATTATCATTCATAAGTAAACGAAAAAATAAAATAAAATGCTTCATGATATTTCAAGGATTACCGTTCACAGACTGGTAATCTTTGTTTATTTCGGCTATAATGTACAAGAATGAGGTGAAGTGATGCAAAGTGAAGAAGCACGTCGAAAACGCTATCGTAAAAGACAAAGACAGGGAAAACAGGATCTGCGATTTTTAACATTGATGCTGTTTATCGGCTTGCTTTTATACAGTGCCTTGAATATATATGTACTGACAAGAATGTCGGATGCTTCCACCTATCTTTCAAAAGATATAGCCTATTGCGGACTTACATTGGTGATGTGGGGAATTCCGCTGAGAATGATGTGGAAATACAATAAGCTGGGAAGATGGTGTTACTGGCTGTTTCTGCTTTTATCCGCATATTTATATCGAGAAGTGCCGGCATTATTCCAAGTCGATTGGGAACCGAAAACATTTCGATATATATTTCAAGTCTTATTTGTATTAAAATGCGCAATGCTTATTTACGGCGGAATTCGCTTAATGTTTTCAAAAACAATTCGCTCCATTTGGAATGTTGATGACTTGTTCGATGATGAATTGGCACAGATGGAACAAGTTGCGGAAAGTGATCCGGTGATCTATTCCAAGGCTGAGGAAAAAAGCAGAATGCTCTTAAAACGCTGTGCTTTACGTTTGGGCTTGTGCCTTTATATCAGTGTATTATCGATCTTTTTACTGTTGGGAATCCTAAGTTCTAAGCTTCCTGAATACAGTGATGCGATATTAGTATTACAATACTTACTGTTTTCCGAATGCTTATTCTCGGTGATGGTATGGAGCATACCGGTGATCGGCATGTATTTGGGTAATATGTGGAGTCCGTATTTTATTTTGGTCTCAGCCTGCGGTGAAATACTTCGTATGATTATGAGCTATGAAAGCTATTTTGAATTATTTCAAGATCCGACCATCGCTTCATCGGTAAAGTTCTTGTTTGTTATTATTGAAGTGATGCGCTTTTTGATTTTATACTTTTCATGCCGCGGTGCGTTTCGCCATCCTTATTTGCGTGCCTATCGAAGACAGGTGATTTCGCAAAAACAAAACGAAGGCAATTGATGAAAAGATAAATGAACGGTTTGCGGATATGCCGTGTAAAACATGACTAGTATTTATTAAAATATATAAAGCTGAAAAGCAGACAGAACGGAGTGAGGATATGAAAATAAACAAGTATATCGACCATACGCTGTTAAAGGCAGATGCGAGCGAGGAACAGATCAAAGTGTTATGTGAAGAGGCAATCACTTATGATTTTGCGAGTGTTTGTGTAAACAGCTATTGGGTGGAAACCTGCAAGAAGCTGTTAAAAAACAGTGATGTAAAGGTTTGTACCGTGGTGGGATTTCCGCTCGGGGCGATGAGTACAAAGGCAAAGGCGTTTGAGGCAAGACAGGCAGTGCTTGACGGTGCCGATGAACTTGATATGGTAATAAATATCGGAGCGTTGAAGGCAGGGGATGACGCTGCGGTACAAAGCGACATTGAAGCAGTGATCGAAGCGGCACAGGGGGCATGTGTAAAGGTGATACTGGAAACATGCTTATTGAGTAAAGCGGAAATTGTCCGAGGTTGTGAAATATGTGCAGACACCAAAGCAGATTTCGTGAAAACATCAACCGGATTTTCAACAGCGGGAGCGACCAAAGCCGATGTTTTGCTTATGAAAGAAGCGGTAAAGTCTCGCTGCAAGGTAAAAGCGGCAGGCGGAATATCTACCTATGAGGATATGATGACAATGATCCAAGCAGGGGCAGATCGGATCGGTACAAGTAAAGGAGTTGCACTGATTTCACAGAAATAAAACTTAAGATACATGGATGAAGATTAGGGAGTGATGAGAATGAATCAAAAATCCGCTCATGAAGGAAGCGTCATACAGACGTTGTTTCGCTTGGCACTTCCGTTATTCTTTTTAAATTTAATCAATTCTTTATATAATATTGTCGATACCTTTTGGGTCGGACAGCTCGGTGAATTGCAGGTAGGATCGGTATCGTTGATCGGTCCGGTTTTATGGTGTGCACAGTCATTAGCCGGCGGTTTATCAGCTGCCGCTGTTGCATTGATCGGGACAAGGCTTGGGGAACAGAAGCCGCAAGAGGCAAGTCGTTTTGCGACTACACTTCTTTACGTAGCAATCATGATCGGCGCAGTTTTAAGCATAGGAACATTGATCGGCACTCAAGCTATTTTACACTTAATCGCCACACCGGCAGAATTATATCAAGACAGCAAGCTTTATCTATACGGAATTTCCTTTGATTATATCGGATTATTGATTCTGAATGTCTATATGGCAATTTGCCAAAGCGAAGGAAACAGCAAGCTGGGAGTAAAGGTCAATGTGTTGGCATCGGCAGCGAATCTGTTATTGGATCCTTTGTTTATTTTTGGTTTTCATATGAATGTATTCGGAGCTGCGTTGGCAACGGCAGTATCTAAGTGGCTTGTTATTCCGCTGATTGTTTATCAACTGCTTCACAATAAAGGACAGATTCATATGCAGCTGCGTTCTTTTCGTTTTCACAAGGAAGATTTAAAACTGATCTTCCGTGTTTGTATACCGGCTTCCGGCGGACAGTTTTTAGAAAGCTTAGGTTTTGTTATGTTAAATACGTATATTGTATCCTATGGGGCGATTGCTATGTCCGCATATGGTGTGGGAAATAAAATCGTTAATTTAGCGGGTATACCGATTGCGTCATTCAGCGCCGCATCCTCGACAATCGTCGCTCACAGCTTGGGAAGCAGGCAGCCGCAGCGATGCAAGGAATGTTATCGAACTACATGGATGCTCGCAGAGGCATTCAGCGGCTCATTGGGAATTCTGACACTGTTATTTGTACAGCCGTTGATTTACTTGTTTGTGCCGGACGGGGGAGTTGAACTTGTCGCCTATGCAAAAGAATTCGTGATCTTTGCGACCGTAAGCAGTGTCTTTATGTGCTGGTATTCCGTATTGTGCGGTGTATTCAACGGCGCCGGACATACAAAATATACATTTATTCTCGGAATACTGCGCTTATGGGTATTCCGTATACCGTTAATTCTCTTGTTTGAACGTGTGACAGATTGGGGAATCACAGGAATATGGACAGCGATGATTTTAAGCAACCTAATGGAGTGCATAGCGGCACAATGGATGTATCAGCGCGGCGGATGGCTGAACAGCACAATTATCAGTGATGATGCACTTACGGCATAAAAAGTGTCGGTTAAGATGACTTTAGTAATTAAAAAAGATTGATTCATTTTCTTTCAGCTAATATAAGCATCATGAAATAAATGAACATTTTAATAATAAATGATAAAAGTATGCAATTTATGCGAAGAAAACGATTGAAATATGGTATGATAATAACAGAAAGTGAGTTGTTAATGTGAAAGATCAATTAATAGAACAAGCAATTAAGCAGGAACATGAGCGTCAGCTGTATAATATTGAGCTGATCGCTTCGGAGAATTATGTATCAAAGGATGTACTAGAAGCAGCCGGCAGTATCTTAACGAATAAATATGCAGAGGGGTATCCGAATAAGCGTTATTACGGCGGCTGTATCCATGTCGATGTAATTGAGGATATTGCCCGAGATCGTGCCAAGGAGCTTTTCTCGGCGGAACATGCGAATGTACAGCCGCATTCCGGTTCACAAGCAAATATGGGAGTATATATGGCACTGTTGGAGCCGCAAGATACGGTACTGGGAATGAATTTAACCTCAGGCGGACATCTGACTCACGGACATCCGTTAAATTTCAGCGGGACAATTTATCATTTTGTGGATTATGAGGTGCGCAAGGATGATGAAACTATTGATTATGAGGATGTGCGTCAAAAGGCACTTGCTTGTAAACCGAAACTGATTGTTGCCGGCGCAAGTGCATATCCGCGAATCATCGACTTTGCGAAATTCAGAGAAATTGCCGATGAGGTAGGCGCTTATCTGATGGTAGATATGGCACATATCGCAGGTCTTGTGGCAGCCGGTCTTCATCCCAGTCCGGTTCCTTATTGCGACTTTGTGACCACAACAACCCATAAAACATTACGCGGACCGCGCGGCGGCTTAATTTTATGTAAAGAGAAATATGCACAGCTGTTGGATAAAAAAATCTTCCCGGGCATTCAGGGCGGACCGCTGATGCACATTATTGCGGCGAAGGCAGTGTGCTTTCACGAAGCGCTGCAGCCGGAGTTTAAGGATTATCAAAAACAGGTTATTGAAAACTGTGCAATTTTGAGTGATACATTGAAAAAGCAAGGCTTCCGCATTGTCAGCGGCGGCACCGACAATCATTTGTGCTTGGTAGATATTAAAGGATCTATCGGCATGAGCGGTAAACAGGCAGAAAAATATTTAGATGAAGCGGGGATCACTTGTAATAAAAATACGATTCCGCATGATCCGGAAAAGCCTTTTGTCACCAGCGGCATTCGTTTAGGCAGTGCAGCTATGACAACACGCGGCTTTAAAGAAGCAGAATTTGAACAAGTCGGATTATGGATCGCATCAGTATTAAAAAATCCGAGTGAGGAAAATATTCAAAAGGTACATGAGGAAGTTATGGCGTTGACAAAGCGTTTTCCGCTTCCCAGTGATGAGGTTTAAAGCTGTCAAGAAAAGCAGTACTTAAGAGATTTTGGATAATCATAGAATTTCAAAAGGCAGAGGAAATTCGATATGGATTGTAATGAATTCCAAAAAGTCAAACGAGGGCGTAATGAATCAATATTCAATCAATGAAACATGCTTGAAAAGAGCGTGTCATTTCC
>CANOSP010000004.1 GCA_947569705.1 uncultured Erysipelotrichaceae bacterium | reverse complement strand
TTTTACTGAATTCATATTCCTTACCGGCACTCGCACCGCTCTGCGGTGTCTTTGTGTAAGTGAGTTTATGTGGTTCTACGATTTCCAACGGCATTGTATCGGAGATTTGTGAAGCAAGCAAAGGCCTGCCTGATGTGCTGTCTATATTCTCATTTAATACTGCCAAATCATACTTGCCAATAGGAACACCTGTTAAATCTACTTCATAATTATTTGTACCGCTTATCGTTGAAGCAATTACTCTATAATACAATATTTCATGAGATACTGTATCATATAGCAATATGGATATATGAGAGTTTTGAACTTTATTCGCACTCACCTGTATTTTAATTGTTGTGTTCTTTGTAGCTTTTGTAATAGAAGCATTACCTTTATTTTTTATATCTATTAAACTTGCATTCATCAAATTGTCTTTTACTCTAATCTGCATTGCATTGGCTGTTACCTTATCTCCGCAAACACCCACTGTTTCCGTATATGTGTGTAATGATCCATCAGTATAATCTTTCGGTGCTGCAAAGCTGATATTCGAGGAAACAGTCATAAAAGGGCGAAGGTTCTCTTTTGATATATTTTCCATATTTACTCCGCCTGTAGGATGATGATTGATACGATTCGATAAAGGTAATAATGTATTACCAGTATCTAAATATTTGTTAATCGAATGTGAAACCATTGATGTAGTTTTTCCCAACATCATTGCATTAAGAGGTTGATATCCATAGGAACCATAACCATGAATATTCATTATTCCCTCTAACCAATAATTAGTATCGTCTTTAAATTCACGATCTTCTACCGTTAGTCCTAAGCTTCCTCCTGTCATCACCTGTTTAACTGTAGGAAGAAAAGGTGCATCATTGGTTAAAGAAATTTCTGTAGTATTAAATGATATATTTATGAGTTCATTAGAGAGCATTGTTGTCGGGCAGTAGGTGTAGTTATTATTAAGCGCATAATGACTGCATGTATTTCGAATAGAATCATCATACATAGGAAATTTTCCTAGTCCTGTTGTTGACAGCAGCAGCAATTCATTTGCATCTACCTTCCCAACATCCCATACTTGCTCATCATTGTTATATTCACCGAGAATAATCTTAGCTCCTTTGCTTAATTGAAAGTTTGGGGTATAACCGTGAATCGTAAAAAGCATTGATTGTGTAACATTTCCTATAGCTGTGATTCCAATTACCGCAATCAATAATATTCTTAATTTCTTCCACATAGATATCTATCCTTTCTTAATGTCTACAAATGTAGACATATACACTGAGGAAATCACTTTGATTTTCTCAGTTTTACTAATCTGAAACCTAAGCTTCGATATTTTTTTAATCTCTCTTCTAAACTAATAAACACGGTGCATCCTTAAAACATATCGTTTTATATTACCTGATTGATTCATTCGCTTATCATCAAGAAAAAGGCATATAAAAACAATGATTTTGTATCTGACATTCTACTCCGTCAACTACTGTGAACGGATAAGTCTCAATAAAGTTCGTTAAAATAATAAAAAACACCAAAAAATTATATAATATTTTTATATCAATATAATATCACTATTTAAAACATTAAACAACAAATTAAAATAATTTTTGTTGATATAAGTAAAAAACAGGAATTTATTATTCCTGTCCTTGATTAAAATTCACTTCTAAATAAGCTGCCATAGCGGCATATTCACCGCCGTAATCATTCAACGCCCGATACAGCACTCTGTATTCATCATCCTTACTGATGCCGTTAAATACACTGTGATACAAAGCTGAATATGCCTCTCGTGCATTTGTAATCAGCTTTCCGCGATAATTCAGCTGAGGAAACGGCGGCACATATAGATTTTTTTCCTCTTGCTTATCTTCCTGATGTGCTTGATTGGTATGAAGCGGATCCAAAAGCTGATATGCAGCGGATCCAGCACCGACCACCAACACCGCCGATAAAAACGCTTGAATCAGCGGTTTTTTAGGAATCTTAAACTTTTTGCCTGTATCTGCCGCAGCTGTAAGCGCCGCTTCGCTTGGTAAAATAAATCGTTTCGCAAAATAAATTGCCAACAAAGCTTCCAAACCGACACTGTCGAAATTCAAAAGGATCTGTTCCTCTGCTAAAGTTTTTTCAATAATCTTTTTTAATTCCTTTTTCGCCACACTGATGCGGCTTTTTACCGTCCCTTCCGGAATTTCCAGTCGATCGGCGATCTCACTCATACTGAATCCTTCATAATACTGCAATACAAGTACATCGTAATAAATATCCTTTAACTGCTTCATACAGCGATCTAAGATTTCTTGATTACACAAATAATTAAATGCTTGTTTGGGATTCATATAAATGCGCTTTTCCTTTTGCTTATATAACAGCTGTTCCTCATTATGATTCAATAAACAATCACGCTGTTTCTCATAATATCGTGCAATCTTGGAAATGACGATCTTATTCAGCCATGATTTAAAATATTTCGGTTCCTTTAACTGTGAGATTGATTTCCTGACTTCGATAAAGGTTTCTTGTACAATATCGGCAGTATCAGCTTGATTTTCCATTTTCGGCAAAGCGATATAATAAGCAAGTCGCTCATATTTTTTCACGATTTCCTCGAATGCGGCTTCATCACCTGCCTGCACACGCAATACAAGCTGTTCTGCTTCGTATCTGTCATTCATTGATATCAACCTCTTTCTCTTTTTTCATTATAGCTTAAAAATCACAAATGTAAATATATTTTTATCATTTTTTATTTTTTAGCTTTGAAAGCTATAGAAACTGCATAAAAAAAGCGTGACTTAATCACGCCTAATCTTCAGATAAGATTTCAATGCCGATGCCGATTAAACCGGGACCGGTATGAACCCCCAACACCGGAGAAATCTGTCCGCTGACAAAGATTTCATGGTCGGGTAACTGTTCTTTAATCGCAGCCTCAACCGCTTTGACTTCCTCAGGAGCACCGCCGTGGCAGACTGCCACATTAATGCGTTTATGCCCTTCTGCGAATTTTAATGCCAAATCCATCACACGAGTGATTGATTGCTTACGACCTCGCACTTTCGTCACCGTGTAATAAACACCTTCCTCATTACAGGAAATCACCGGCTTTAAATTCAGCGCATTGCCGAATAATGATGCGACTAAACCGATTCTGCCGCCTTTTTGAAGATATTCCAAGGTTTCAACGACAAAGAAAACCTTAGAATTTACAAGATCTTGTTCCAGCTTTCTTTGAATTTCGGTGAAGCTATTGCCGTTTTCTAAATAACGAGCTGCCTGAATCGCATGAAAACCTGCCGCAATCGCAATATTTTTAGTATCAAAAATATAGATTTCAAGTCCTTCATAATCCTCGGCAATCAAATGAAGCATATTATTTGTACCGCTTAAGCCGCTTGATAAAGTAACCGCAATCACCTTCTCAAAGCCATCCGCTTTGATCCGATCCAATGTTTGAAGAAATACATCACCGCTCGGAAGCGAAGTCGTCGGAATTTCTTCCTTGAGTCGATCATAAACCGCTTGCGGTGAAATATCAACACCGTCTAAATACTCATTATCTTTATAGACAATTTTCAGCGGCAGTACATACATATGGTATCGTTCTGCCAACTCTTTCGGTACATCACAACAGCTGTCGGTTAAAATCGCAATCTTTTCCTTGTTTTCACTTTTCATGTTCTTTTTCCTTTCCGTTGGTATCTCTTTGAATATACACTATTTTTTGTGCTACCAGCTTTTGTGCCAAAGCCTGTGCAGCCATCTTCACTACCATTGCATCGTATTCTATATCCTCCTGCATTGATAATTTCGCATTTTTCATTATTTGTACGGCACAATTATGGAATGCTTTTTCCTGTTCCTCACAATACAGATTATATGCGATATGCGTGCCGCTGATTTTCGCCTGATAAGAAATACCGTCTCTTACCTCACTGATCGTTAAGATCTGTTTTAATAAAGTAATCGCTATTAAATAGGCTATATGCTCTTTATTATATTTTTTCTTAATCGGCTTGGGAATCAGCTTCAGTTTAACATAATTATTTACCATCGCACTTGTAATCAGTTGTTGCTTACCGTCATTTAAGATATTCAAATAGCGTTCAATCAAGGTGATCACCTGATCCATATAAATATCAAAATCAGGTAATTCTTCCCATCTCGGCAATCGATATTCACTTAAATGATGAGCAAATATTTTCAGCTGATCGAGTTCCTTCTCATTCATCGCATCATCTCCGTTATCTATAGTATAAACTAATTACATTAATTAGTCAATCTAGTTTTAATAACTAGATATGTAAATTATCATAATCTTTAGCTTCCGAATTAAAAAATCGATATTGAAACAAAAAACACAGTATTTTCCTTCGGCAAATCACAGAAACTTGCAGGCGCCTCTTTTCTTTTAACATCATTTTATGATAAAATAAGTAGGAATATGAGGTCGATAATATGAAATACAAAATTAATAAAAGAACAGAGCGCAAGGCTTCCGCTTTACAAGGTGAATACGCTGCGCTTTATCAACAGCTCTGTGAAACCGTTCAAGACGATGCTTATACAAAAAGTGAAGTCAACTTTTTTATTCGCAAAAGTATTTCACTGATGAAAGAAGCACAAGATCAAGCAACTGATATTGACACGTTTACACGTAAAAATAAAAAGAAATGGGTCACAGATCAATGCAAGAAATATAAAAAATGGCATGAGGGATATGATCGTTCTATGAAAGCATGTGATCGTGTTTCTTATTTAGGATTATTTGCGATTGTCGCATTTTCTGTCTTGATCATTATTGCCACAACTTATGATAAAGGCGCAAGTCCCGATTGGATGCTTGGTATATGCGCTGCCGCTTCATTATGTCTGCTTTATTTAAAAATCAAGCATGCGCGCAAATTACCTTTGACACCTTTATATCAATACGGCGATATTATTATATTCGTCATTGTCGGATTGATCTGTTACTATTCTAATATTTTCTTTATTATCTATTTATGGATCTATGAAGTACTGTATATGTATTACCTGCAATACCATGTAGTAGAAGAGGATATATAATTAACCGGAATGCAAAACGCATTCCATTTTTATTGATTTTGTAATCAGTATAAGAAAAACAACTGTTGTCATACTAACACTAACGAGGTGATTCTATGGCAGTCGCACATAAAGGCGCAATTTCTTTCGGATTGGTACATATACCGGTTTCGCTGTATCGCACGATCAGAGAGCATGATATTGCATTTAATCAACTCTGTAAACAAAGCAAGCAGCGAGTTCATTACAAAAAATACTGCGGTAATTGTGAAAAAGAGTTGAAGGCAGAAGATATTGTAAAGGGATACCAGTATGAAAAAGATAAATATGTCATTATGACTAATGAAGAACTGGAAGCAATCAAAAGCGAAAAAGATAAAACAATTCATATTTTACAATTCTGTGATATTGATGAAATTGACGATATTTACTTTGAAAAAAATTATTATGCAATACCCGATTCGGGAAGTGAAAAAGCTTATGAACTTCTGAGACTGACAATGGAACAAGAAGGTAAAGTAGCAATCGCAAAAACAGTGCTGGGAACAAAGGAAACACTGTTAGCACTATGTCCGAAGCAACAAAGCATTGTGATAAAAACCCTTTTTTACCATGATGAAGTCGTAGATATTCCAAAAGCATTCAGTCATCCCGAAGTACAGCCGAAAGAGTTAAAAATTGCCGGTCAGTTGATCAAGGCGATGAGTTCCCCTTACGATCCGCGTGAATATAATGATGAATATCAGGAACGTTTAATGAGTGCAATACGACAGAAAATTGAAGGCGAATCCATCAGTGTTCCTCAGGAAGCAAAGGAAAGCGGTATTGCGGATTTAATGGATGCATTGAAACAAAGCGTTGCCTTGCAGAAAAAAGGCGGAACAAGCAAGCGTTCAATCAGGCATTGATATGAAAGATCCCTTTATTGATAAAACATTAGAACCGATGTTAATTGCGATAGAAAAACCTGCCTTTAATGATAAAGATTATATTTATGAATTAAAGCTTGACGGTACCCGAGCGCTTGTTTACTTGGATTTCGATACGCAGATTGTGAATAAGCGAAGACTTTCGCTGCAATATAAATTCCCCGAGCTGCAATATTTACATACCTATGTAAAACATCGCTGTATCCTAGACGGTGAATTATTCGTGTACCATGATCAACACGTCGATTTCTTTGCGTCTCAACAGCGATCCATGTTGAGTGATCCGTTTAAGATACAAATGGCTGCGAAACGTATGCCTGCCGGCTTTACGGCATTTGATATTTTATATGATAAAGACTGCTTCGTCACAAATGAACCGTTAATGAAACGAAAACAGCGCTTAAAAAGGATTATCAAGAAAGAGGATCAGCGTTTTGCAATATCAAGATATATTGAAGAAGACGGAATTTCATTATTTGAGCTGACCGCAAAGCAAGCCTTGGAAGGAATTGTCGCAAAACGCAAGGACAGCATCTATCAGCTCGGTAAACGAACCAAAGACTGGATCAAATGTAAAAACTGGATAGAAGACGATTATGTAATATGCGGTTATATAGAAAAGGAAAAAGGGATTTTATCATTTGTACTGGGTCAGTATCGACATCCTCACTGGATCTATAAAGGTCATGTGACCATGGGTGCCTCTTATCGCTTTTTTAAAGAACATGCGCCGGTAAAAGGAAAATGTCCGTTTGCTGAAATTCCGGACGGTAATGAACATGCCGTTTGGCTCAAACCAAAACTTGTTTGTGTAGTCGCATTTATGGAACATACCGCTCAGGGCGGACTGCGGCAGCCGGTTTGTCGCGGTATCCGAACGGATAAAAGTGCTAAAGAATGCATTGAAAAATAATGTGATCATACTAGGAGGTTGAGGGTATGTGTAACTTGTCGCAAGTCTTTATCGACGATGGTTTTAAAAAAGGAATGTCTCGCGGTATTGCCAAGGGTATATCAAGGGGAATGGCAAAAAATTTTATCACTTTAATGAAAAAAACTAATCAAACAGTGGATGAAGTATTGGAATTGTTAGACATAGATGAATCACTTCGACCTGACATCAACAAATTGATTCATCAAAAAGAGCGATAATTTCCGCTTTATACTATGTGGTATAAAGAACAACTACACAGTATTCAAATAAACAATTAAAAAAATAATCGATGCAAATCGGTTGTTTTTTCGTACCATAAATAAAAAATAACATTATCTCAAATGTAAAATTCAGTTTATTCCCCTTTATCATGCAATATCTTTTAAAGAATTAATAGAAAAAATCCCACCTTTATAACTCATAAGGTGGGTAAGTAATGAAATGAGCAGAGATTATGACTCATTATTATTTACATAGGTTTGCCAGTGTACGTACCATTGCGCCGGTTGCGCCGCTGTTTGGGTCATCGGCAACACCCGCTATATCCAAATGAATCCACGCAATACCCTTTTGTACAAAACGCTCAAGGAAGCATGCGGCAACACTGGCTCCGCCGCCGCCTTTTCCGACATTTTTTAAATCGGCGCTGTTGGATTTCAATATTTCATGATAAGCCTCATCCAAAGGTAATCGCCACCCTTTTTCATCGCTTTCTTGCAGCGCTTTTTGAAATTCCTCGTAAAAGGCTTCATCATTGGTAAAAACGCCGGTATAAACATTTCCTAAGGCTCTGGCACATGCTCCGGTTAAGGTAGCCACATCCACAATACGCTTTACATTTGCCAAATGAGTCTGTGCGTATGTAATCGCATCACATAAAATCAAGCGTCCTTCGGCATCCGTATTTACTATTTCTACACTTAAATCAGACATTGTGGTAATTACATCCTGCGGCTTATACGCCTTGCCGTTAATTAGATTTTCAGTTGTGGGAACTAACGCAACAACATTTTGTGCAAAACCGTTTGCGACAATAATTTCCATTGCGCCCAACACATCTGCGCCGCCGCACATATCAAACTTCATGCCGTAGCTGTCGCTTTTGATATTATAACCGCCGGCATCGAAGGTCAGTCCTTTGCCGATCAAAGCTGTATAAGGATCATTCGCACCGGCACCCTGATACTTTAAAACGATCAGATACGGGTCCTGATCACTGCCCTGATTTACTGCCAAAATACCGCCTGCATTCAATTTTTGCAATGCTGCTTTATCCAAAATATCGCATTCCAAGGAATAACGCTTTGCCAAATCTGCAGCTTCCTCACATAAATGCTTCGGTGTCATATAGTTCGCCGGAGTATTTGCCATATCTTTTGCGTGATTGATTCCGTATGCATAATTCAAACCGCGCTGTATATCGGCGCTGACATCCTCGTCGGCCACAATATCCGCATCAAAATTAGTCGCGCATTCATCCTCACTGTGCATTTTCGTTTCTTTATAGATTGCCAATTCATAGCTTTCCGCAAATAAGCTTGCCGCTTGATGCAGATCAACATGATCGCAAACTGCTCGCTTCACAATCAAAGACATCGGAGCCTGTGCATAAGCCGGCAGCTTTCCAAACGCCTCACGCATACGCTTTGTCGTCATTTCTGCTTTTTTACCCATTCCTAAAAATAAAATGCGCTTACACGGCAGTTTTCCTAAGGTATGAACAACTGTAACCTTTCCCAACTTTGCATCAACCAAAGATTGAATATCATAATCCAAATGCTGTGAAATTCCTTCGCACAGCGTATCTTCCTCATAAATCGGTACGATCGCATCTCTTGTGCAATCAATCAGACACTTATATTCTGCCTGTTTCATAAACATCCTCCTTTATTCATTCTTGTATAGTATACCACTTTTTACATCACTCATCACTGAAACAAATTGCTTATTTTTGAAGCTGATATGCGATCAGCCATTCATTTAATTCCTTAATGATGGTTGCGCCGTCCTCACGATTCATTGTAAAAATACCGACAATATAAGGCTTGGGTGTATAAACAATCCCTACCGTATGCAGTACTTCCTCAAAAGATCCGTATTTCTGCGCAACTTCAAACACATCAGTGCTTGCCTGCAAGTACTCATCCTTACTTGCCGACTTCATATGTACAGTCAGATTTTCATAGCGCTCCCTTCCCTGATAAAGCGTGCGCATCACATCTGCCATATATTCTGCCGTGATAACATTTTGACTGTAGAATGCCTGCGGTAGCTTTGCATCACTGTACTGTGCAAGCTGTTTGCGAAATACCGAGAAACCGCCCAATGCACGCACCAACATATTCGTTGCCGTGTTATCACTGAACACAATACTTTGTTCCTGAAGATAAGCATAAGTCAGCGGTGTATTCAATCGATTCTGACTCGTATAGCCGCCCCCTGCTTCAATGTCGCTTTGGCGCAGAGAAATCGTTTGATCCGGTCGCATTTTCTGCTTCGCATAAGCATCTTCATACAGCATATTTAACGGAACCTTTATCGTACTTGCCGCATTGATCAAACGATCGGAATTATAAAGATACGACTCCTGATCGTCAAACGATTCATAAAAGAAAGCAAAGCTATTCTTATTCAACCTTTTTTCCGTAAGAAAGGCATTCACCAATTCTTCAACGCTATTCACCTTTGGAATGGAAACAAGATGAAGATCCTTTACTTCTGCCTGCATCACCTTACACTCCGTCGCCTTATTCTGATAAGCATCGATCGCAGTGACACATATCTCAGAAGCTCCCTCTGCTTGTTCCTTCAGTTGCATTTCATGTTCGACTGTACTGTTGTCGGTAACGCTGTAAAAATCGCCGTACAGCTGATTTTGATAACGATAAATCGTAGCCTGATCTTCGTTAAATTGAATGATCGGTGCGCTTTCATCGACAATTTCAAGTAGAAGTGTATATTCCTTTTGTGCAAAACTTACTTTTACTTCATAGCTTCCGATGTCTTTCATCGCAAATAATGCTTTATCAAAGGTAACTGTTTCATATCGATCGGAATAATTAAAATACGCATCACTTGTATAAGGAATTTCAGAACCGTATTCAAAGCGAAACTGATCCCTTTTCACACTTATTTTATCATTTTCATATTGATAAATCAGTGCGCCAATCACACTGATGATTAAAATGAGGATAATGCCCCAACCCTTTTTCAACCACTTTAACATGCTCCACCTCTGTCACTTACAGATTCGATCTAATTGCTCGAACCATTTTGTGAATAAATCTTCTTCTTTGATCGTACGATTCGCATTGCTTGTACTCGGTAAGCAAATACATTCAATATTCACATTCGGCCGAATATGCCGTTGATACAAATCATAACTTTTTTTACCGTTACATAAAATCAGTTGAACAGTATCATAAGTGTGAATTAAGGAAGCTACATCATTACATACAACATCATGAATAGCGGAATCTAAAGATCCCTCACGCTCACAAGATGCGATCACATCCCATAAAATCAAATGATTGGCTCTGATGCATTTCTGCTTTGCCTGATAATCCGATAATTCCGTTTGAAAGTATGCACTCATTATTTTCCAAAAGCGATTATGCCGATAGCCGTAATACTCCTGCTTTGCCAAAGAAGTAACACTCGGCATCGATCCGAGAATCATGCCTTTCGGATGCGTTGCGATAATCGGCCTAAAGCTTGACAGGGACAACTTCTTCTCCGATCAGATCATACGGCAAAGCTGAGGTAACTTTCACATGAACAAAACTGCCGAGTTCAATATTACGAGAACTGGTGAAGAAGACAAGTCCGTCTACATCATCAGGTGCATTCGCTTTTCCGCGGCCGCGATAAGTACCTTTCAGCGCATCTCTGCCTTCCACCAACACCTCAATCGTTTTACCGATCATTTCCTGTTGCTTGGAAAGTGATATTTGTTTTTGAAGCTGCATCAGTTGATCTAAACGCCGCTGCTTCACTGCTTCTTCAACCGCTCCGCTGAAGCTGTATGCAGGGGTATCTTCTTCCGGGGAGTATGTAAAGGCCCCCATACGATCCCATCGTGTTTTTTCCACAAACTCTGTTAAATCGCGGAAATCACTTTCTGTTTCTTGAGGAAAACCGACAATGAATGTAGTACGCAAAGTCGCATCACTGTGATAGTGACGGATCCGCTCAATTAACGCATTGACATCTTTCATGGCTCCGCGGCGATTCATCAATGCCAGCATATGATCATTCGCATGCTGCATCGGAATATCAAAATAAGGCAGCACCTTCGGCAGTTTACTCATACCGATAATTAATGCTTCATCAATTTCATCGGGATACATATATAAAATACGAATCCAATGCAGACCCTCAATCTCATGCAGTTTTTCTAAAAGCTTCAAAAGTGACAATTCACCATATAAATCAAGTCCGTATTTACTTGTATCCTGTGCAATCAACACCAATTCTTTCACGCCGCTGTCCGCAAGGCACTGTGCTTCTTGTACCAACTGCTCAATCGGAAACGATACATTATCACCGCGAATCAAGGGAATCGCACAATACGTACAGTGATTACTGCAGCCTTCTGCAATCTTCAAATAGGCACTCCACGGCTTTGATGTCAGTAAACGCTCACTTTTCGCATACGGTGTCAAGCTTTTGCCGTCTAACAGCTGTGCCAATATTTCATGAATATGCGGATATTCACGAATACTGATCACACAATCAATCTCCGGAATATCGGCAACCAGCGCTTCCTTATATCGCTGCGCCAAACAGCCGACAACGATCAGCTTTTGAAGCTGCTGCTTTTTATATTCCGCCATTTCAAAGATCGTCCGGATCGCTTCTTCCTTTGCCGACTGAATAAAGCCGCATGTATTAATAATAATTGCCTCAGCATCCTTGGGATGTGATACAAGCTCATGCCCGCCTGCTTTCAACATTCCCATGATTGTTTCACTGTCCACAAGATTCTTACTGCAGCCAAGCGATATAAAACCTACCTTCATAAATCCACTCTCCTAACGAACCTTTTTCTAATAAAGCGGTAATGCTTTTTGCTTAGAATTCAATAGCTATAATATAACATATTTTGCTTAACACTTAAAGATACAAAGAAAAAGTTTAATCTTAATCAGATAGAAAATGATTTAAAATAGTCGCATAAAACAGCTTACCATTTACAATTTTACTTATATGATGTAAGATAATGCTTAAGAAATGAGGAAAAGCAATGAATTTAACAAACGGACAATTTGAAATATTAGTAAAGATCGAACGTCATCAAGATCAGAAGCATTCTCAAAGAGAACTGGCAAAGGCTTTTAATGTTTCCTTAGGTGTGATCAATAAGACAATTCAGGAATTATTAGAAAAAGAATTAATTACAGCGTTAGGCAGCAGTCGTTATGAAGTAACCTTAAAAGGATATGAATGGCTTGAACCATATCGCGTTAAAAAAGCAATTTTTATGGCTGCGGGCTTCGGCAGTCGTATGGTACCTGTCACTTTAAATACCCCAAAACCTTTAATTATGGTACACGGTAAAAAAATTATCGAAACACTGTTAGATGCAGTACTGGAAGCCGGCATCAATGAAATCATAATTGTACGCGGTTATTTAAGTGAACAGTTTGATGTATTATTAAAAAAATACCCGATGATTCAATTTATTGAAAATCCTATTTATAATGAAGCCAACAATATTTCATCTGCCTATTTGATAAGAAACCAACTGGCAAATGCTTATGTTCTGGAAAGTGATTTAGTGTTATATAATAAAGAAATCATTCGCAAATATGAATATTCATCCAATTACACCGGCATGAAAGTAGATGTAACAGATGATTGGTGCTTTGAGACAAAAAAAGACATTATCACTAAAGTAAAAGTCGGTGGTAAAGATGTCCATCATATGTTTGGTATTTCCTATTGGTCAAAGGAAGATGCCGAACAAATGAGTGATGATATTGATAAAGTATTCCACAGTCCCGGCGGAAAAGAGCGCTATTGGGACGAGGTACCGTTAAAAGACTGCATCGATCACTATGCGATTCGTATCCGTCCCGTCAATAAAGGTGATGTAGTAGAAATCGATACATTCAATGAATTAAAACAAATCGATCCGATTTATAATGTATAAATAACAGTATATCAGCCTACCCTTGAAGAAATCAGCGATTTCGTCAGAAATCCTTTGTTTATGCGGTTTTGTACTGAAATCATGCGGACATATCAATGAAAAGAAATCATTCAATACAGCTGCTGCAGCTTAGAAAAGGGTTGGAATGTAAAATTCAGAAAAGCCGGAAAAGCTTTGTGTACTATCTATCCGAAAGAAGGATACTTTACCGTTTTAATCGTTGTCGGAAGAAAAGAAAAAGAACTTGTTGAAACAGCGCTTCCTGACTGCACCGCTGAATTACAAAACATTTACAATCGCAAAAAAGAAGTAAACGGTCAAAAATGGTTAATGATTGATGTGTAAGATAACGGCAGTCTTTACCATGAGCTTTACATGCTCATTCAGATTCGCCGCAATCATTAACGATGCTTGAATCGGCACATAAGTCACATAAACTACTTATGCAGGATTGCGAATCCTCGAACAAAAAGACAGTTCGTCAATGATATAAATTAAACGCATACCCTTACACAAAGGCATGCGTTTTTTAATATTTTTCAGATGTCGAAACCACAGGACAATAACTTAATCCGTTTCACATTGTCAATTTAACTTTTATTAAAACCGTCAATAATATGCGTCATTGTATAAATCAGATTTAAGAAATCCAAATAAAGCTGAAGTGCAGAATACATAGATAACTGTGCAAGCATTGTCTCATCCTCTTGATACTCATAATAGAAATGCTTCAGCTTTTTCATATCTAATGCGGTCAAAAGGGTAAAGATAATAAGACTGCACGAACAAGCAATTTGTTCCGCGTGTCCGATTTCAATCAATACACTTAACAGATTAAAGGCGATTAAGAAGATTAAACCAACCAATAATATCGTTTGATATTTCAATAAATCAATACGTGTTGTATAACCGATCACACACAGGGAAACAAAATAGACAAAGCTGATCGCAAACGCCATATAAATCGCTTCCATCTGAAACAGATACTGTAAGAATGAAAAGGTAAAACCGAGCAATATCGAATAGATGATAAACATAAGGCGTGTAGTTAATAGTGAAGCCTTAAATAAGCGAAAGCGAAATAACAGCAGACAGCCGATCTGCAGTGCAAATACAACCATCGGTAATTTCTCATATTGATATACGAGGCGCAAACCGATATGATTCGTATATAAACAGAATGAAGTAACGGTTGTAATTAATATACCGACAGCGACTGTAAGCAATGTCTTTAACACATATTGCGGAAGCGTCGTGTGTGCCTCTTGAGACAGTGTATCTATTTCAAAATCTTCATTTCTAAACATAATCTTCTCCAAAAGAATCGTTTATCTTTCTAATCTTTTTCAATGAATTCCAATAACTGCTGTGCCGCAATCTGAAGCCCTTCACGATTTTCTTTACTGAAACCTAAATGCGTATAAATTTCACCGACAAATACATTGTTGTCACGCAGACATTGGAATACCTCGTCAATCAGCGGTCCGCAAATATCCTGTTTCTGCATCGGACCGAACGGATTGGCAAAATACGTTGTGGAAATACCGACCTCTTGTGTTGTGCCGAGTGCCATACGTTTTCCTTCCACACAGGTTGCCTTGGCTTCTTCAAGATCTTCAAATTGATGCAGCCCGAGTTTGTCATCATAGTTATTCGCATAGGCAAATAGATCTATTTTATGATTGGTTGCGACAATATCATAAGGAGCAGCCGGCGTAATAACACGCGCATTGTTAGATTCAGGATTCATAAAGATGGAGCGATCCATATCACGATACGGAGTACCCGGATCTAAGTCATCTAAACGAATAAAAGCACCGATTTCCGTTCCCTGTCCGTATGGAATACCGTGTTCAATATGAATTGTACCCATATCATCGAACACAACCTCAATATCCTTAATCTTATCGTGTCCAAGTGCCTTCAACGCCTCAATAGATTCACTTTTACCGGCACCGGAATCGCCCATTAACATAATTCCTTTACGCTTTCCGCTCTTTAGCGTAATATTTACGAATGCCCCATGAATCGGCAGCCATCCCTTTGCCATTTGTGCCAAGTTATGAAGCGTTAAACTCATCTTCTTAATATATCCGAAATATTCAATTCGTTCATTATAAGAAACACAGCCTACCCAAATATCCTCTGCTTGATCATAATAGAACGTCGTTTGATCTTTTCCGTCCTCATTACCGAACAAGCAAATTAAATCCGGTTTTTGACGGCATTCATCTTCATTTGCCAATTCAAATAAATTTCCCAATGAAACTGCCGAAGAAATAAAATCACGATGAAAATAAATAAATGCCAATAATGAACCGATTTTTGCCGGATAACAGAACCATTCATGACGATTTCCCGTAAATTCACTGATCGGATTTGTATCACGCTCCGTAAACATTCCGGTACGCTTATTGCTTTTCGGATGTAAAATCATCGGAGTACGAAGCATAATTGAATCAATAAAAGGAATATCTTTTAATGCATGATACGTATCACTTAGCTTCGTCGCATTTCCTCTGATCGCAACTGCGGCATTGGTTCCCGCCTGCATTTGACGATAAACACTGTTTTTTCTTCCTAATACCTTTTCCTCTACATTGCGATAAAGGGAACGAATTAAATTATTAAAGGCAGAATCAGCAGCGACAAAGCTTGATTCTTGAATCGCCATTCCTTTGCCGGCATTAATGATTGAAAAACGCTGATGATTCTTCCAAAAATCATATAATTCTTCAATAAAATCTAATAATTTTTCTTTATCATTTAAGTAACAGCTGTCAATTTCATCTAATTCCAAAACAATCATTTGACGAAGCAGTTTGGTCATTTCAAAAGTTGCTTCACGCGGTGTTTTTCCGTTTAATACATATAAATAAATATCTTCAAGATTTTCTTTCGCATAATCGATAAAATTGCGTAAGAAATTCGCAAAGTCTGCAGAACTTAACAGATCTTTTTCTGATCTCGGATAGGCTGCATTATAATTTATAATGGCTAAACCGCCGTTTAAATAAAGGTTTTCTTTCATGGTGATATACCCCTTTCTTCTTATAATCTATGAATGGGAATTAAGAAAAATCCCATTACTTTTATTATACTATATTTTAATAGATAATGAAAGATGAAAATAAAATTCTTTCATTTTTGAAAATTCTTTCAATGCAGTTGTTTATCCTATTATATATATGAAAAACGCACATTCTCATGTACGTTTCTCATTATGATATTTGCTTTTAAAGCTTAAAAACAATAATGTGAAAAGTGATAAAAGAAGCATTTCAATGATTAATACAGAATCGCTATGATCTCCTGTATTCGCTCCGCCGATACTGGTTGCCGAATTATAGTAGCCTTTTACCGATGGCTTTATCGAGTCTTTGGACGGAACATCGGGCTTTGTATCATCTTTAAGCGCTTCAACAAATTCCATCGTATCGTATGGGAAATCTCCGTCAATATTTTTATTCGGCTTCCACTCCGTGATTTCTTTGATATTTTTATCAGGTGTTCCGTCACCGTCCAAATCGACGTTGATATCCGGTAGTCCGTCCCCATCGCTGTCAATATCAATATCCGGTATTTCATCTCCGTCCAAATCAATATTAATGTCAGGTTTACCGTCTTGATCCAAATCGACATTCACATCAGGTCTGCCGTCACCATCAGTATCAATATTCACTTTTCTGTCATATTCTTCTTGGTCAACACCGACTGAGTCATAGGTGATACCTGCTTTATAATCATGAATCGGCTCCCATTTATGAATATC
Source organism: uncultured Erysipelotrichaceae bacterium (assembly GCA_947569705.1). Lineage (GTDB taxonomy): Bacteria > Bacillota_I > Bacilli_A > Erysipelotrichales > Erysipelotrichaceae > C-19. Next base: position 101,195 of record CANOSP010000004.1, on the reverse strand, counting down.
AGCTATATTGATAATCGGGTTTATACTGTCTTTAGAAATATTTATATCTGCTTTCATATCACCGTTGTTGTCAATATTGATATTCGGAATGCCGTTATTGTCTGTGTCAACATTAATCAATGCCTTGACATTAGTTCCTGTGCAGTATTCTTCTAAGATATTGTTATCAGGATCTGCCTTCACACACTTTGTTGGCTTCCAATCTGCTTTCTTCAAAACCACCAAATTAAGATCAGGTTTACCGTCATGATCGGTATCGATATTCAAGTCAGGTTTTCCATCACCGTCACTGTCAATATTTAAGTCAGGAATACCGTCATAATCACGATCACCGTTAATCACAATCCAATGGTTTTCATCATTAGGATCTTTCCATTTAATGTTTAGATCGGGACATCCATCTCCATCCGGATCATTAAAGTCAGGCTTACCGTCTTTATCCATATCAACATCAATTTTCTTCAGTTCAACTTCATGACAACTTTCAGCGTTTGTATTGCCCGCATTATCTGTCGGAATTATACATACTTTGTATCTTCCTGTTGTTTCACTGATTGTGATGCTTGCTTTTTCTTTTGTGACTGACAGAGTTCCTTCCTTAATCATCTCTTCAGCTGTTCGGGCAACGGTATCAAGCTTATAAATCTTATAGCTGATTTCTTTCGTTCCGCTGACCTTCAAGTCATCCTTTGTATCGCTTGTTGTGATTTCAAATGAAGTTCCCGGTTTAAAGAAGATGCCGCCGCTGAGTTTATTAATAATATCCTGCAGTTTATTGTTTGTATCCTTTGCCTTAATCCCTTTCACCTTTGGGGGTGTTTTATCAATCTTAATAAGCACTTGTTTCTCTTTTGTCGTCGCTCCGCTTTCCTTTTTCATCCAAAAGCTTTGATTGGTCTCGCCCTCTTTAGTTACCGTAACTTGACTCGGATTCCATGAGCTTTGATCAAGTGAAAGGTTTATATATTCATTATGGTCACTAAAGATATTCACTGCTTGATTCGTCCATTTACCCGTGTATGCCGTTCCGTCATCCAATTCCAAATGATACCAATCATCTTCAATCACATCTTCCTTGATTGTGAGCGTTCCTTCTTTAAATTTAAAGCTGTAATTCGGATAAGTCTTATTCAGGATTGCGCTGTCTCCTTTGATCGCATATCCGCCTGCATCACTGTCTGTTTTTGCCGTTGTGCTAAGTTTGACATCATTCTCCTGTATCACATCTTGAATTCCGTTCCAAGAAATCAATTCGCTTTTGTAATCTTGATATGTTAAACTCGGATTTACTTCACCCTTTAACTTTTCTTTATCATCTATTACTATTTCGATCTCTTTCGGCAATACGGTAATTTGCAGCTTTTTACTTAAAGGTGCTTCTCCATCCGCTGTTCTTGTCACAGTTACCGTTGTTTTATCGTTTCCGCTTGCCTTTAAAGCATTAAACTCTGCACTGTTTCCGTTTACAACCGGATTAGAAATATAAGTTGACTTATCTGTTTCAAATGTATAATTCACATTCGTACTGTCTGAATCATATTGCGTACTTTTAATCGTAAAGCAATCACCGTAGACTATTTGTCCCGGACTGGTAATTGCCAGCATACTTTCATCAGGTCCCATGATATGCAAGACACCGTCTGTCTCTGCAAGCTTGTAGTTTCGATTCATTGGCTTTGTCGCATGAATTATGATGTCTTTTCCTGAATCTCCGCTATAGTTATAATCAATGGTTTTATTATCATTGGTCCACGCGATCCTATGGTCTTCATTACTGTCAACTTCAATCATCACATCTCCGTCTGCATCTAATACACCGTCAACTTCTGTGACCGGTGTTACCTTGCCTTTACCGCTTACCGCATATATCGGATTTTCAACAAAACTGATTGTTCTTGTCCCCTTATCTATATTGATCGGCAATTCAATTTTTTTATCTGCATAATTACCTGTAGAATCATGACTGACTGCCTCTACGACTACCTTGCCCATCTGTGAGGACTGCGTCGCATTTAAGATTGTTACAAGTCCGTTTGTGTCTACTGATATGACATCATTAGGTGCCCCTGCCTTCAATTGATAACTCACTGTACTTCCGATCGGATTGCCTGCTGTATATAGTTGAAAAGTTTTATTCGGTGCATAAGTTTCTGTTTTCGCACTGTAAATTGTTCCTGTTTTTGGAAGTTCATTTCCGGCATGATCCGTATATATGAAGTTCTGCGCTCCTGCCGCTACTGTAAAGGTTAATTCTGCTCTCGCATCAGCCTGACCGCTGCTTCCCTGCTTGGTAGCTTCAATGATTACTGTACCTGCCCCTTTGATTGTAATGCCGCCGCTTGTTTGATTTACATCAATCACATTTTGAGCTTCTCCGCTTTTTAAACGATACATTACCGGATTAGCATTACTGCTGCCCTTTACGGTGGCATATACACTTACATTAGTTTCGGTAAATTGTACTGTTTTCGTAGTAATCACTGTGGCAGAAGATGCATTTTCGTAAAATTGTAAATTCTCCGCATTTGCCTGTTCAACTTTGATCGTTAAAGGTATTTCTTTTGAACTCCATTTATCACTCACAATTAAGGTGATTTTATGCTCTTTTACGCCCAGATTGACCTTAGATTTAATTTCACCCTTTGTCGCATCAATTACAAAGGACGCATAATCTCCCTCCTGCTTGATCTCATAATGATAAGTAGTCTTACCGCTTACTCCGTCATCCGGTGTGCCATACATCCCTTGAAGTACACCGATCTTACCGTTTGCCTTTACATTTGGTTCATTCGCATGGAAAGTGGGCGTATTAGGATCTTTGGATTGTGCATCGGGAGTAACATTTCCGTCTACATCACGATAGATAACAACCTCTTTGGTCGCAGTCACAGAGTCATAATTATCATAACCGGAAGCAGGATCATCATCGGCACTGACTTGAATCGTTATTTTACCGAAAGCACCGTTTCCCGTATAACTGATCGCACCTGTTTGGGAATTAATTGAAATATTTCCGGTGCTTATATTTCCCTGTGTTGAAATAATTGAATAAGTCAGAGCAACACCGGTGTTTGGCGTTGCGATCGCCACTTCACTCCAACCTGCCTGTGCCTGTGCAATACTTTTCGTTGTTTGTGCAGTATCTTGAAAAGCTACGGCAAGCAGATTTTTATTTACGGTAATCTGCGCATCGATTGTCAAAGCAGGTTTAGGGTCCCCGTTTTCATCCTGCGCTTGAATTTTGAAATGATAAACACCTGCATTTAATGCACTGCCTTTGACAATTACTGTCGTTCCGTCATTTGCCATTTCGAAGTTTTGATATTCTTGAGGATAAGCAGGATCTGCCGCAATAGAATAAGTAATATCTCCCGCGCCGTTTTGTGACGAAACCACTCCTACAGTATCACCGACATTTACATTGTCATTTAATTTTAAATTTGTTCGCGGAGTAAATGTTAAATTAGAAAGCGGTTCGGTGATTGTCAAATCACGAAATGCCGTTAGCGCTGATGATGTTGTCGGATCCATACTTCCTTCATTATAGCTTTCATTTACCAACGCAATTTTATATGAACCGACATCAAAGCCTGTCAAATCTAATTCATATTGCTGAGTACCATTTGCGGTGCCGAGCGGAACATAGTACGCTAATACATTATTCTTGAAAAATAATGCCGATACCGTATTAATCGCTCCATCCTGCGTCCCTGCAGTCGCTGTCGCATCAATATAAATCGTAGCATTCTTTCCGACTTTTGTTTTAGATTCTAAATTAGAATTTTTCACATCAAGAAAGCTGACTGAATGGGCATTGCTTGAATCTAAGAAACGCAGCTTCAATTTATCATAATCACTCGTTGCCGTATAAATATTAGAATAAGAGCCTAGGTTCGGGGATGAATTTTTCACTTTGGAAAAAGTGCTTCCGCTTCCCATTCCTGTCGCAAATACGACATTATCTGATTTCATTTCACCGCTTAAATCTAAATTCATTTCAGCACTCAGACGAATTGCCTTCTCCACTCCGCAGCCGTTTGTTGCGCCTTGTGTGCAGCTTGTATCAGTCAGTCTGGATCCGTTACTGCCATAATATAATATGTTTAACAGTGTCCTGTTATTGTTCGGTGTAGTAGCTCTGGCTTCCCAATAGTCCTCAGTAAATGCTATATCTTTTGTTCCGAAACCATAGCCTTCGTTGGCATACATATTTCCGTCGCCGCCGTAGCGATTTTCTAATGTATAACTATCAGCTATAAAAAAGCTTTGGGGATTAAGTTCAGCCATATGCAAAGCTTCCTCGACAGTTCTTCCGATTGCCCAATTTTTAGCTCTCTTATCATACATAGCCTTCAGATGTTTTAAATTACGACTGAGAAGCATACTTTTTGTTTTGCCAGATATGTTATTATTAGATTGCTTTAATATTTCAGCGATATTAGAAACCTCATTTGTTGTCAAGTAATTCATCGGATAGTAATAAATGCCGTGTCCTGTCGGAGTCATAGTAGGAAAAGCAGAAAAATAGGAAGTGTTTGTAATAGCTTCATTTCCCATCATAAACCAACCTGTAACATTGGGAACGGAAAGATCAAGTGAATATATTCCGTCAGTGACGACCGGCTGATAAGTGTTATAGGTTTCTTTTACCAATAACATAAAGGACAGCGGTTCACCCGTTATATAATTGTTTGTGCCGACATAAATCTTATCACCCTTGCTCATTGCGCCGTTAGAGCCATTTGGAAATACACCCTTTGTGCCCAACTTTACCGTAGCTTCAGCACCAACTTGATAAGCAGAGGAACCGGCCGTCATTTTTAAGTTATAATAAGCAAAGCCGATTGTGAAAGAGCCAATCAAAGCACAGCAACAAACCATGACCTTTTTCCACATATTCACACTTCCTTTCTCCTTGTCTATAAACATCAGTCAATACTAAACAGGTGTTTTTGAAGTAAAAATACCTGTTTTTCAATTCAGAAGCATATATTTCAATCACAGTATTCTATCTCTGTTTAAGTCTTCCTGTTGAGACTTCTTTTTGTTGAAATACATTTTTCTGATGGCTGTATAAACTACAGCTGATGAAGCTAATGTTTAACATTGCAAAACTCAAATAAAGCTCTATTTCGCTATTTTCAAGTATTTGCTGAAGCTTCATGCATATCGTGTATCAATCAAATACCTTTTGTTTTGCATTGAATTGCACTATTTTTTACGGAAACAAAGCAGTAGCCTTTAGTTGATCTTCAGTACATAAATAGTATAAAAAGACTATTTGGCAAGCAAACAAACAGAGTCGAAAGCTCTTTTCACAGCTTAAAATACCCGTAAATACACTCTGCCCCGACATTATTCAAGAGTTAGAACAATAAGCATCTATAAATGTTCAAATTATTTTCATTTTTTTTAGTTTTTTTTAACAGTAATAATAAAAGCACTATAAAATAATGTGTAATAAAATATTAAAACATGAAAAAATAAAGTTTTAATATACATAAGCTTCAAACAGCGTAATCCACTGATTTTCATGTAATTTATCATAATAAATACCACCGTATGACTTTAAAGCTTCATACAAAGGAAGTATTTCTTTCAATTCACTGTCTTTTTTCGCAGCCATTTCTACATCACAATGAGCAAAATCAATCAATGCATAATAAACATCTTCGGCTCGGTCATATGTAATATTTTGATATACAATCGGAGAAAACGGATACAGCTGCATCGTTATTTCACTGTCACTTTCGCTGAGTGTATCTTGATGAAAATAAGTATAGACTCCGACTCCTGCACATACGGCAATACAACTTGTGATCAAAACCAATTTACCGAATGCAGTACGAATAAAACCGATTAAATGCTCATGAAATGTTGTTGTAAGCACACTTGAGCGAACTGCCGAATTATTTTGATATAATGCAGCCAATGCCGGTACAAGCGCATGACCTTTAAAGGACAGCTTAATATCATTACGTCTCTCATAAGCTGTAATCATATCATTCAGCTTTGCCTTTGCCATATGAATGCGTGATTTTGCCGTACCGATCGGAATATCCATTATTTGCGCAATTTCATTCAATGTATAATGCTCATAGTACATTAAAAGCAAAGCAGACTGCTGGTCTATAGGCAGCTGTGAAATAAAATGATCTAATAATTCCTTATCACTTTGAAAATGCATGAAATCATGCGGATTCATATCTATTCGCTCATCCGTCGCTTGATCAACGAACACAGAATCATCCGGATCAAAGCTGATTGTTTTATTGCGAGAGAATAATCTGGTTGCTCTTGAAAATGCAATTTTATTTAACCAAACTTTAAACAGCTTCGGTTCCTTTAACGATTTTAAGGATAGCTGTGCCTGGATAAAAGTATCTTGTACAATATCTTTCGCATCGGCCTCATTACGTGCCAGCTTCAGTGCATAATGATAGATTGAAGTAGAAAATCGTTCATACAGCTGTGCAAATGCTAATGAATCATCGTCCGTTGCCAGCTCTACCAGTTCCTGTACACTCATACTTTTATAATTTTTCTGCACAATTACACCGCCTTTATTTTACTTTAGCATAATTATTACAGAAAGAAAAGTGCTTTTTTATAAAAAATCGCATATTTTTTATAATTTGATACTTAAATAACAGGTAAAAATAGTAAATGTAGGAAATAACAACTGTAAAAAAGACAAGATATTTATCTTGTCTGAAAATTTGGATGAAAATAAATCGCTGAATACGATATATAAAACATGTATGATTATTTACAATCCTGTATCAACAACTTGTTTCTTCACCTAATGATAAGAATAAGTCACAAAAAAATATACAGAAAATAGTTATCAAAATTATTATTTAGCTTCTTTAATATCACTTGTATAAGCACGATCAAATGTGACTACGACATAATATGTTTTTTCAAGCTGTGCAACATTTGCTTTGATTGCGTCTAAAATCGCCGCATTACTTAAGGTTACCTTATGCGGTACTAAGCAGTCAAAGATTAAATTTGTATGAGTATTTCCTCTGACCATACGGAAATCATGAATAGTCAATAACGGATCAATTGTCACAATCATCTGTTTTACATAATCGCGCATTTCATTTGTTTCCTCATCATCTACATCAATCGGATCCATATGAATGACCATTTGAACACCGAGCTTCTCCTGAATTTCACGTTCCATATTGTCAATCATATCATGTGAAACGAAAATATCCTCATTGCCCGATACCTCTACATGAACGGAACCGAAGCGTTTTTGCGCACCGTAATCATGGATCATCAGATCATGAATCCCCAATACCCCCTCATGCCCTTTCAACAGCTGCACAATCTTGTTGACATCCTCTTGATTCGGGGAGCTTCCAAGCAATCGATCAAGCGTTTCTTTTACAATTTTTGCGCCCGTCATGATAATAAAAAATGCGACTGCGATTCCCATATAGCCATCTAAATTAAAATGAATCAGCGGTGAAATACAAGCAGATGCCAATACCGCACCGGTAGCCAAACAATCAGAGATTGAATCAGCCGCTGTCGCTTCCATTACGGCGCTGCTTAAAAGCTTTCCGTAATGTCGATTGTAAGAAAACATCCAAAATTTTACAACAATCGATACAGTTAAAATAATCACCGGTATAACAGAAAAGGTAATTTCTCCCGGATTCATGATTTTATCAACGGAACTGCTTACAAGCTCAATTCCCAAAAATAAGATCAATACCGCTACAAGCATACTCGCGATGTATTCATAACGCGCATGTCCGAACGGATGTTCTTCATCAGCCGGTTTGCCGGCAAGCTTGAAGCTGATTAAAGAAATCAGGGAACTTCCTGCATCGGATAAATTATTAATCGCATCGGCACTGATTGATACACTGTTGACAATCGCCGCTACAATAAATTTTCCCAAGCATAGAAACACATTGCATAAAATACCGATTGTACTCGTTAAATTTCCGTATTTTTCTCTTACCTTGGGATTTTGAATATCTTGATAATCAGGAATAAAATGTGATATTAAAAAACGCATATAAATACACCTCGCATATTTGGTTATTTTATCATAAATTTTCGCTTGAAAAAAGATTTTTCATGAAAATTACGTTAATATCATATGTTATATCAGGTGATACCATGAAAAAACGACTGTTTCAATGTATACTTTTAACAATATTTTTTTATTTATTGTGGAACGGCAAAATCAACTTTGAAAAAAGCAGTGAGGCTTTAACATTATGGTTTGAAACATTGGTACCGTCCATGTTTTGTGTGCTTGTATTAGTAAGAGTGATCTTTACCTACGGCGGACTTCAATTATTAGCGAAGCCGTTTGCCTGCATCTTCACCAAGCTGTTAAATATTGATAAAGATAGCTTTGTATATGTGATTGCGATGATGTTGCTGGGATTTCCCGCAGGTGCTGCCTTCATTAACGGAGAAGTAAAAAAGGGCAGTTTGAGCAAAGCCGAAGCAAGACGCCTATTGTATGCCTGTTCGTTTGCGACACCCGGCTTTATTTTAATGACGTTGGGAAATGTAGTTTTTCATGATATAAAAATCGGTATCTTTTTATTTCTGATTCAGATCGGCAGCGGTTTGATTTTGTTAATATTGAGCCGTAATCAGCCGATTTGTGCGAAAACAAATGAATGTGAACAACATTTATCGTTTGCCGATGTTTTGGCAAAAGCAATCAAGGACAGCGGAGTGACTTTGTATATGATGGGCGGCTATCTAATGCTTTGCATGAGTGTAGTGCCGTTAATCACTCAATATTTGCCGCAGTCCCTTGCGATGTCAATCGGTGTAATCTCAGAGTTTTCCTCAGGCTGTATCCGACTGTCACAGCTTCCTCTTGCATATAAACAGCTGTTAATACTCATCAGTATGTTACTGTCCTTCGGCGGTCTGTGTGTGCATATGCAGGTCATCTGTATGAGTGAAGAAGCTGCGCCTATCTATCGCAAATACATCAGCTATCGACTGCTTCAGGTATTGCTCAGTGCGCTTTTGTGTTCGCTTACATTGATGCTTTTCTGACGGTAATCATTTTAAAGAATTCTTGCACATTCACTGAAAATCGCTTATCATATAGGATATAAAGGAGCCTATATGAAACCATTTTCGCTAAGCTATGATGTCAAAAACAAATGCCTCAGCTTTGTCATTCATCAGGAAGTCAGTGTAGATGAGCTGTTTTGTCATTTTCATATCGGACGCAAACAGCGCTATTTTTATTATCAACAACGATTGATTCAAAAAAATGATGCGATTATCACGCAGTCCTGTCGCTGTAAAAAAGCTGATATTATTAAAATTCATTGCGCGCATGAGAACGATCCAAAGCTGATCGAATGGGATCAGCCGTTAGATATTTGTTATGAAGATGAATTTTGTCTGATTGTAAATAAGCCTAGCGGCATTTTGGTCCACAGTGACGGAAACAATCAAAATCATACGCTACATAATATCGTACAGGCTTATTACAACCGCCGTGAAATCAATGTGCCGGTGCGCTCCATTCATCGCTTGGATATGGAAACGAGCGGACTGTTGTTTTATTGTAAGCTGCCGTTTTTTCAAGCCTATTTTGATGCGTTGCTGGAAACGAAGCAGATTAATCGTATTTATTATGCATGGACAGAGGGAATTATTCAAAAACCGATCACAATTCAAAAAGCGATCGCAAGAGATCGCCATCAAAATAAAATGCGGATTTCAAACAAAGGCGCAAGTGCCGAAACGAAAGTTGTGCCGCTTCTGCATCATCAAAACTGCACCTTTGCGGAATGCCGTTTAAAAAGCGGACGCACACATCAAATCAGAGTGCATCTGTCATCGATTCATCATCCGCTGTTATCCGATCCGCTCTACGGACATATGCATCCGCAGGCAAAGCGTTTGGCTCTTCATGCGGGAAAGCTGCAATTCGCACACCCGATCACAAATAAAACGATCTGTGTCACTTGCCCGCTGCCGCAGGATATGCCTTATTTAAAGATCAGCCGACAAGCACAATCAAAGCTCGGATAGCTTTTCAACGGCAAACAGAAACGGTGCGTGCGGTTTATTCACCATCGTGATTTTCATAATCCGAGCCGTGTGAGCATCCAGTGATTCACACCATTTGGTAATCTCGATCGCTTCCTTTGCTCCCTGTGCATGTCCCGGATAACAAACCAATACTAACAAGGCGTGTTTTTTACATAAGCCGAATGCTTTTTTGACTGCGGTTAAGCTGACCTCGGCATCGGTCGTAATCGCCGTTGATCCGTTCGGCAAATAGCCGAAATTGAATACAGCGGCATCTAATTTATCTTGAATATATCGATCCATAAAAAGATGATTATCCAAGATCAGCCGAACATTTGCCGGATCATTCAGTAATTTCTTTGTTTGATTCAGCGCTGCTTCTTGAATATCAAAAGCATAAACTGTTCCGTCAACTGCCCGCTCGGCAAAAAAACGCGTATCATAGCCGTTTCCCATTGTAAAATCTGCGCAGACAGCCGTCTGATGCACATAAGAACTTAACAACTCATGCGCAATTTCCGTAATCTTTTTCATAAAATCTTTCCTTTATTCACTTAACCATTATATAATAAGGGCGGAATTAACACAATAAAAGCATGAAAGAGGTGATGATTTGTACGAATTACCGCAACAAGTACGCTGGCTGCTTCAGCGATTTGAAGCAGTTTCACATTCCTGTTATCTGGTCGGCGGTTGTGTGCGCGATTTCGTATCGGGACGAGATGTTCATGACTATGATTTTGCGACCGATGCACTGCCCGAAGAAATGATTCATTTTTTATCCGAACAGCCGTGTCAATTGATTGATACAGGAATGAAATACGGTACTTTAATCATCATTTATCAATCGCTGCGAATGGAAGTTACCACATATCGAACGGAACAAACTTATGATAACCATCGCACTCCGAAGCAGTTTCACTTTACCGATGATCTCACAGCCGATTTAGCGCGTCGTGATTTCACAATGAATGCGATGGCATATCATCCTGACAGCGGACTCATTGATCCCTTTCACGGTCAGGCAGATTTACATAAGCAGATCATTCGCTGTGTCGGAAACAGTGAACAGCGCTTACAAGAAGACGCTTTGCGCATTCTTAGGGCAATCCGCTTTCATTTTACGCTGAATTTTTCACTCGATCCTGCGTGTGAAGCAGCCGTAATAAAAAACGCTCCATTGTTAAAACATATTTCTCAAGAACGCATTCAGGCGGAATTTCAGAAAATGTTAATGAGTGATTGCTTAAATCTCTTACAAAACTTACGCAAATTTCAAGTATTACCTTACATCGTACCCGGCATCCGTGAGATTTTGCATATTACCCAAGAAAGCAAATGGCACTGTTATGATGTATTTACACATACCAATGTTGCTTTAAACAATACTTCCGGTTTTTCCTTTATTGAAAAACTGGCAATCGTATTTCATGATTTCGGCAAGGCACATTGTAAATATCTTGATGCACAAGGCAATGCACATTTCCCTAATCATCAAGCAGAAAGCTGTAATATGGCAAAACAAGCATTATATGAAATGAAATATCCCAAACAGATGATTCAGGAAATTGTGCGGCTGATTGCCCTTCATGATGATTATATACAGGCAGATGAACTTCATTTACGAAGATTACTGGCAAAACTGGATATGAATTATGAAACAGCCTTTTCCTTAATTCGCATTCAATATGCCGATGCGTGTGCCAAAAATCCTGTTTATGCCGAAAAGCAGCTTCAGATCTTACAACAGGCAAAGCGGTTGCTTCAAAATATGAAACAATCCGGCTTTTCAATCAAGCGCAGCGATTTGGCAGTCAACGGAAACGATATGATCAAATTAGGCTTTCGCAATCATGAAATTAAGGAGGTGCTGGATTGGCTGTATGAACAGGTTATCGATCAATGCGTAAGCAATCAAAAGGACGCACTCTTAACGCATTTAAAACGAAAAGAATCGGATTAAAAAAGATGCCGCGGCATCTTTTTATTATTATTGTGCAATAAATTCACGAATCTTTCTTTTTGCCTTATCGGCTCTTTTACCTTCAAAATCATAATTGAAAAACTTAATAATCGAAGCAATATCGCTGCAGTAGTCATCACTGTCCACAATATCCTCCATATACTCTACATCACAACCGTTTGCTTTACATATTGTCTCAATCAGCTCATGACCGTAGCGAACAAGTGAATCACGGCGCACGGCAATCAGCTTCGCTACCTTGTGTTCCAAAACCAAGGAAAGCACTTCACTCAATCCTTTGCGCTTATAATCCAAACCGCTTCCGACCTCGGAAATGATTTGATAATTCCAATCCTGATCATCCATATAATCTTTTAACAGCTGTACTTGACGTTCAAGCTCATAAGATCTGCTTTTGCGATTCACCCGGCAGAATCCGATCACCAAGCGCTCTTCATTTTTAATGAATTGATCCAGTTGTTCCTTAGAATACAGCTTTCTTCCGTTTTCATTTACGACTGCCGGTTTTAAGGTACCGCTGCGATCCCAATTACGCAAAGTTTGAGAGCTTTTACCGATCAGTTTCGCAAACTCCCCGATTCGATAATAATTTGCCATAATGACCCCTTTCATGGTAACTTCTACATATAATAGACCCAATTTTCATGAAAAAAGTTCAATCCTTTATTACCGATATGAAGTACAATTTACAAAAATCATCATTTTTCACTTGTTTCTTTCGGTATTTTATCAACTGTCGCAAAACGATAGCCTTTTTGCTTCATCGCTTTAATAAAGGGATCCATCGCCAAATAATTGCCTTTATTAGAAGGATGCAAAAGATAAATCGCTCCGTTATGATAATGCTTTAACAATGTGTTCAGTGCCTGTTCCCCGCTCACATCTTCGGCATAATCATAATACGCATGACTCCAAAAATAATTAGAATAACCGAGATCCTGAACAAGCTTTAAACTGCGCTCACTCATCCCGCCTTTAGGAAAACGAAATACCTTTTTCATCGCCTGTCCCGTAACCTGCATATACGTTTTTTCACATTCCGTGATTTCCGAAACAAAGCGATCAATATCCTTGTCATTCGCAAGTGTCGGCATATCATAATGATGCCAAGAATGGTTGCCGATCACATGACCGTGAGCCACAAGATCATTGATAAATTCCGGATTATCCTTAATATAATTCCGAGTTAGGAAGAAAGTAGCTTGTACGTCGTTATCATTTAGGACACCGGCAATTTCTTTGATATACGTAATATCATTTCCGCCTTCATCAAAGGTCAAATAAATTGTTTTATCATCAGGTCCCATCATATAAGCATCATACTTTGCCAAAAGACTTTCCTCACGGCAGCCGGTGGTGCGGTTATTGTTTTCACTCTTATGGAACCACCATTCCTCTGCCTTATTATCAAACTGATCATGATTATAATACAGCTTTTCATCAGTCGGGTCCTTGCATACCTCAACACTGCGCTTAATCGTTGCCGTATTACCGCTGGTATCATTAACCGTATAGGTGATTTCATACGTTCCCTGCTTATTCATATCAAGTGCGGATGCATCGACTTTTACCTGCTTGGTTAAATCACCGTCATATTGATCACTCGCCAGAAAACCGGGATCCTTAAAGCTCTCCTTTTCAAATACACGCATCGGATTTTGACCGTTCAATTTAATTGTCGGTGCTGTTGTATCCACAACCTCAACCGTTCTAACTACCGATTTATCATACGCTTCAAATGTATAGCGAATCTTATATGTGCCGAGTTTAGCGGTATCCAAGCTGCTTTCTACAACAATATTATCGCTGTAATCACGAAAGCGAAAACGCGCCGTTGCGCCGGGATCTTGAAAATCTGTATTTACCTCAACCTGTAAAGTTTGTGAATCATTCAATTTAATTTGGGGAATAAACAGACCGCTGAAAAACAACAGCTTGATTAAAGCAGCTGCCAAACAGGCGCAAACTGCCGCAATAATACCGTATACTACGATTTTACATCGCTTGCTCATCAAATCACCTCTACAACAAAGATACGCAGAAACAGTTTAAAAATTGCCTTATTTTTCAAATTTCAACAAAAGATAAAGAATGAATTGATACCGTTTTGCATTTTCCAAACTTGTCGTTTTTTTCTGTAAACATTAAACAATACAAAAAAAAGTGCTTTAAGAAGCACGAATGAATCATTTATTTGACGCTGTCATCTGATGCATAATACGCAATGACTTTTTCGGCGCAGCGAATTCCGTCAATAGCCGCTGATACGATACCGCCGGCATATCCTGCGCCCTCTGCGCACGGATAGAGATTATCTAATGAAAGCGAAGTCAAGCTGTCCGAATAACGCACGATGCGAAGCGGTGAACTGGAGCGTGTTTCCACCCCGGTCAAAATTGCATCATCGTGCAGGAAGCCGTGAAGCTGACGATCAAACTGCGGCAACGCCTCTAACAGTGCCTCACTGATAAAGCTTGGAAGAATCGAATGCAGATCACAGAGCGTATAGCCGGGCAGAATTGACGGCTGAACACTTCCGATTGCCGCAGAAGGCTTTCGCTTCATAAAATCCTTTAGCAACTGAATCGGTGCGAAATAATTACCGCCGCCGAGTTGAAAAGCTTGCTGTTCCAGCTCCTGTTGAAACTGAATGCCGCTCATCAACCGATTACCCGTATCCGCAGGATGTACTTGTACAAGCAGTGCGCTGTTCGCATTTTCTTGATCACGGGCAAACTCACTCATACCGTTGACCACTAATCCGTTTTCATGTGAAGCAGAATTCACTACTGTACCGCCGGGACACATACAGAAGGAATAGACACCGCGATTTTGTTTCGTCGTATAGCTTAAGCGATAGCTTGCCGCATGAAGCCGCGGATGAGCAGCGTATTCCCCGTACTGCGCTTGATTGATCAACTGTTGGGGATGCTCAATTCTGATGCCGACCGCAAATGATTTCTGTTCCATCCGAATCTGTTTTTCTTCTAACATCGAAAAAATATCGCGCGCACTGTGACCGACCGCCATAATTAATGCCTTACAGGCAATCCATTCTTGATCGGCTTGAATATGCGTAATGCGCTGATTTTCAATCTTTATATCGGTAAGCGGTGTACAAAAGCGAATTTCACCGCCGAGCCGTAAAATCTCCTTACGGATATTTACAACGATATTGCGCAGCTTATCGGTTCCGATATGCGGATAAGCTTCATATAAAATAGACTTATGCGCGCCGAAACGCACAAGTTCTTCTAAAACCTTATGGGAACGCAGATCTTTAGAGCGGCTTGTCAGCTTGCCGTCAGAAAAAGTACCGGCACCGCCTTCACCGAACTGTACGTTACATTGCGGATCCAGTATCCCGTTCTGCCAAAACTGCCGAACCTTGTGAATGCGCTCTTCCATGCAGGCTCCCTTTTCAAGCACCAAGGGTCGATAGCCGCACTGTGCTAAAAGCAAAGCAGCATACATTCCGCCGGGACCGAAGCCTGCCACCACAACGCGCCCTTTTTCTGCGTGTGTTCCCTGCTTCGGCATTTCATAATGATATTCCTGAACTCGCTTAGCATCTTTACACTTGCATTTTCGCTCGTTTTTTACTTTTACATCTACCGTATAAGAAAAACAAAACGGCCTTTTGCGTGCATCTAAGCTTTCTTTTACAATCTGAACATTGATAATATCGGTAATCGGAATCTTAAGCTTGTCTGCGCATTTTTGTTTTAATGCGGCTATATCCTCATCAAGAGTGAGCTTTATTTGATGAAATCGAATCATAGGATTCACTCCTTTAGCTGCCGAATATTTCATCGGCTGAATGGGCTTTAAAATAAATATCAGGCAAAGCAGTAATTGCCTGTTCCAAATAAGAACGGCTTTCGGTTTCCGGAAAAACGCGGAAAACGGTCGCTTCAAACGTAAAAGCACACGCATGATACTGATAAGCATCGATCAGCTCCTGCAAAATTGTTTGTGCAAACTTACGTGAAAATGATTTTAACAAGTAGTTTTTTAATTTCTGCATTGCCGGCAGCTCTGTCGCATAATAGCGGGAAGTTCGCTTAAGCAGTTCGTCTTGACTGCACAGCTCATAGGTTAAATCAGGATGCGCGGTAATACCGCGATAGGTATTCATAAAATCCAGATCATTCAGCATAATGAAAGAAGCCGTTTGACCGCGGCGCTGAATTTGTACTCCCTGCAGTACATCTCGTCTTGATAAACGCCATGTAACAGATGAAAACAACTGCTCGGGATCAACAGTAACACCGTAATGTCTCAGCATCTCGCAGCATTGATTCAGCTCCAATAAGCCATACGAATGAAATAATCCGAGTATGATTTCATCTTGGTGCTTCATTTCCGCCATCAGCGGATCATAATGTCGGGTACGAGCAATTCGCTGTGCAAAATCCAGCGCCTCTTCACGGATTTGATACCACCCGTAATCCTTTTCTTTCATCAAACTGGGAATCTCTTCAATAACATTCAGTTCCAACAGCTGTTCAACCGGATAATGCGGCAAATGCAGCGGACGATTGGGATGACGAAGCAGACACTTAACAGTCTTATAAGCCGATTTATCACAAAGATAAAAGAAGCTGCGCTTTTTCCCGTGCAGCAGTAAATGCTCCAGCTGTGATCGATTTTTATTTCGGCAGCGTTCAAAATCATACAGATAACCGATAAGATCACGCAGCTGTTCTTCACTCAAAGCTGCTGCCATTTCATTCCAGTTCATATTACATCAACACCTTTAATTGCGGATAACGCTTTGATAAAACAAGCACTGAGGCAGAAAATATACTTGAGCATAAAACAGTCAGTAGATATACACTGAAATTCGATAAGTGCAGAAGATTCAAAAACAGCGTAATAAAATATATATGACTGACATAGATCAACAGGGACAGCTTACGCATATACAAAGTCAGTGCATTGCCGTTAAAAGAAAACTGCAAAAGGAAGATAAACAAGAAAAAGACGGTCGGTATCAGGCATAAATACATGCTTGTTAAATCATTGCTCATATGTAAGCTGTGATATAAGAACGCTTCAGCGCATAAAGCACAAAAGCTGACTGCGAAAGCAATTCCTGCCGGTTTTTTATAGGTTTGATTCTTAAACTCCTGTGCATACAAACCAAGAATCAAATATAAGGGCGCAAAGAAGATTCCGTTGCGCGCTGTAACAAAGACGCTTTCATACAGCCGCAGAACCGATTGAATTCCTGCGACATTTCCCAGCACGGAGCCGTAGACATTACTCAGCGTACCGATCACATACAATACAATGCATACCCAAAGCGCATGTTGCTTTTTTAATTTCGTTGCCGATAAATACACGATCACAATGCCGAGCAAAAGCGCCGGCAAAAACCACAGATGATAATAAGTACCGTTGAATAAAAAATCACGAAACAGTCGTATACATGTGGAAGCATCAAAACCGCCTTTGATCCATGATCCGATTAACAGCGGTAAATAAATTGCACTCCAAACCAGATACAGCTTTAAAATGCGCATCCAGTAATGCTTCAACGCTTGTAAATTGGCTTCATCACGAATCCCGTTTTTTAAATTGATCTTTTGAAAAAACAGCCAGCCGGATGCCATGAAAAAGAACGGCACTGCCAAACGAGCAAGTATTTGTACATAGATAAAATTCCATGTTTCATTTATTTCATAAAACGGGGCGCAGTGAATTGCTATTACAAATAAGGCACTGATAAATTTCGCAATATCAATGATCCCATAATTCCTTTTCTCCATATAATTCCCTTCCTGAAATAAAACAGCAGAGTTTACTGCTGTTATTTATAAATGCGCGGTACACGGGCGCTCAGCCAACATAAAGCTTCATTATTAATCGTATGCGCACAGCGTGATAATTCATCAACGCTTAATAAAACATCATGATCATAGCCAAACAAAACAACCTCATCACCGGCATGAACATCATGAACGTGACTGACATCGACCATCATCTGATCCATACAAATATTACCGATGATTTCACAGCGCTGACCATGAACCAACACATGCTTTCCTTGATTGGATACAGTACGAGGATAACCGTCGGCATAACCGCAACTGATCGTCGCAATGCGCATCCGCTGCGCAGCGGTATAATGGCGTCCGTAGCTGACACTGCAGCCGCTTTCCACTTCTCGCACATAGGAAATATTCGCTTTCCATGTCATGATCGGATGAAAATCCGGTTTTTGATTTGTTTCAATCGCATCATCGGCGGTCACACCCAAATGTAAAAGACCCGGGCGTACATAATCATAATGCAGCTGCGGATAATTCATAATTCCGTAGCTGTTCTGTAAATGAGTGATGCCTGCTTCAATACCGGCAGCTTTTAATTCTGCCAATACTTGATCAAAATAACGGATCTGATGCGCGGTAAAGTCTAAATCCGCCTGATCGATCAAGCTGTCACTGACCGAAAAATGCGAAAAAATCCCCTCGGTATGAATATACGGAAGCTGATACATTGCTTTCACGGCTTCGATATTCCAGCATTCCTTTTTACACGGAATTCCCAAACGCGTCATGCCGGTATCCACCTTTACATGAGCGTGAATCCATACCCCATGAGCCTTTGCGTAATCGGAAAGCGCATGTGCATATTCCTCAGATATCAAGGTTTGAATGACATGATATTCATGAAGATAGTGAAAATGATGCTTCGGAGTATAGCCTAAAATCAATATCGGCTCATCGATCCCGGCAGTTCGCAGATTGATTGCCTCATCAATACTGGAAACGGCAAAAAAATCAACTCCGCAGGCTTTTAATGCTTTACTGACGGCAATATCTCCGTGTCCGTATGCATTCGCCTTTACGACGCCCATAATCTTCGTTGTCGCCGGAATCATTTTACGGATTTCTGCGACATTATGCTTGATATAGCTCAAATCCACCTCTGCCCAGCAGCGGCTGCTATCCTCTAACATGGTACTCCACCTCTTTATCTAAAGTATATGCTTTACTCCATCGCTAAATCGATTAAACGATCGATTAAATCCGGAAATTCGACTCCCGCTTCCTTCATCATCGACGGATAGCGGCTTGTTGCGGTAAAACCCGGAATCGTATTCAGTTCATTAAAGATAATTGTCTGTTCCTTAGTCACAAACATATCCACGCGTGTCATGCCCTTGCAGTTCATTGCTTGATAAGCACGCAAAGCAAGTTCCTGTGCCTGCGCAAACAATTCCTCGGAAATACGAGCAGGACAATGAATTGCCGAATTCAGCATTTCATACTTGCCTTCATAATCAAACAGTTCTTGACTTGTCTCTATTTCATCTACACTGCCGACAAACAGCTCATGATTGCCCATAACTGCACAGCCGATTTCAAAGCCGTCAATCGTAGCTTCCAAAATGACCTTACCCTTGCCGTCATGATAAAAGGCATCCGTTAAAGCTGTCTGAAATTCTTGAAAGTCATGCACTTTGTGAACACCGAAACTGCTTCCGGCATTGCATGCTTTAATAAAGAACGGTACCTTTAATTGTTCTGCGGCTTGTTCATACAATGCTTTTTTATCAGTCACCTGATGTTTATATACTGCCATATACGAAGCGCACGGTACACCTGCACGCTCACATACAATGTGTGTCATTTCCTTATCCATACAAATTGCCGAACTCATATGACCGCAACCGACATACGGCAGCTGCATCAGCTCCAGCATTCCCTGTAATGTTCCGTCCTCTCCGTTTTTACCGTGAAGCACCGGAAATACACAATCGATTTCAAGCGGTATTGACGGGACATTCTCCTGCAATAAGAAAAAGCCGTGATGCTTCTTTGTACAGGCAAAGCCGATCGGTTGATTATCTGCGTGTGTCAGCCAGTGATCATGTTCCAAATCATCGATGGATCCTTGGTATAAATACCAGTCTCCCGTCTGTGAAATACCGATCATTGTAATATCATAGCGTTCTCTGTTGATCTGTCTCAATAAAGACGCCGTACTATGTAAGGACACCGGATATTCACTTGATTTTCCGCCGAATATCACGGCAAGTTTTATTTTTTTCATAAGCTACCTCTGTCTATTGAATTAATGCATCGACAACCTCATCCATTTTCATACTGCGGCTGCCCTTGATTAAAATCATACATTCTTTATTGCGATATGGCATTAAATACGCAATCAGCTTTGCCTTATCGGCAAAATGATGAACATGTACGCTGCCGTCGCTTTGATCAATCGCACCTTGTGCAATATAAGCTCCCATTTCCCCATAGGTCAGCACCTCAGAAACACCGTACCGGGCTGTTTGCTTTCCTAACTGAAAATGAATTAAATCGCTTTGATCTCCGAGATCCAGCATATCGGCAAATACCGCAATCTTATAAGGGACATCAAATAAGACCAGTGTTTCTAAAGCAGCTACACTGCTTTGCGGATTCGATTTATAAGAATCATTTAAAATCAATGCTTTATTCGCACGCATCAATTCATTGCGCATACCTGTTTTTTCAATCGTATTCAAGCCGAACTGAATGTCCGTATCCGAAAGCTGAAGCGCTCGCGCCGCAATCATGGCACTGATCGCATTTACGGCTTGATGCTTACCGAGCATATCCATCGTAAAGCGTGTCGACTCATCATTCACACTGAACGTAATACCCTCTTCCGTCTGTTGCACATAAGATAGATAAACATCATTGTCGGAATTTTCACCGAATGTTTTAATGCGGATATCACCGTTGATGCCTTCCTTAGTGACCGCATCTCGCAACAGCTTTTGATCACCGTTATAAATTAACATACCGAACGGTGCCAATCCATGAGTGATTTCCAGCTTTGCCTTCGCAATATTTTCCTGAGTTTTTAAATTTTCCAAATGAGCAGTACCGACATTTGTTATAATCGCAATATCCGGACATACCATTTTCGTCAGAAAATCGATTTCATTCAGATTTTCCATTCCCATTTCAATTACCGCTGCCTGCGTATTTTCACTCAATGACAACAATGTGAGCGGTACGCCGATTTCATTATTGTAATTACCTAATGTCTTTTGCGTCACATAGCGCTGTGACAACATTCCCGCTAAAATATCCTTTGTGCTTGTTTTACCGTTACTGCCGGTAATTCCTATGACTTTCATTGACAGCTGTTGACGATAAACAGCAGCCAATTTCTGCAATGCTGCCAATGTATCATCAACTAATATCACGGTGGTGTTTTCCGGCGGAAACGCTTCATCCCGATTCCAAAGTGTGGCAGCTGCGCCCTTTTGAATCGCCTGCTGCACATACTCATGACCATTGTTATTGGCGCCTTTTATCGGAACGTATAAATTGCCCTCAACGACCTTGCGGGAATCAATACACACACCGCATACGCGCTTCTGAATGTCATCATTGTCTATATAATCGGCATCAAGCATACGAATGATGCCGTCTACGGAACGAAGTATCATATACACTACATCCTCTCATATTCGCATTCTTATTTATTATAGCACAACTTTTCCTACTTTTTTCGTATGAACCGTAAGTTTTTGATTATTTACTGATGATTCGATTGATATTTTTCAAGCGAATGGAAATTCTGCCTTCTTCTTCATTTACAATTTCTACATAATCCGTTGTTTTCATATAATCAACCGGAATAATCAACTCGATTCCCTTATCCGTTTTAATTCTTTGAACCTGTTCTGCCTTACGCTGCTTCACATGCTCAATCGCAACTGCCTTCTCCATCCCCTGATCCTTCAAATCCTGCGTAAATCGCTTTTGTACAAGCGGCTGTGTTTCAAATACCGCTTCGGCAAGCTGTTGCGGCAATAATGCCTCTTCCCGCTCCACATGTTCCTTAATAACCTGTTTCATTTTGCCTTTGACATCAAACGCAGGAAGCTCATATTCTTCAATTAAATTATCACAGACCTTATGAATTGCCGAAAGCGCATCATGATAAGAAACCGGCGCATCCAAATGAAAGATAAGATCATTATAAAAACAACGCTTTTCCGCTTCAATTTCAATTTGATGTTCAATCGTACTGACTTCAAAATCACTCAGACAAATCAAAAAAGCCGCATCCTTTTTAATCAGCGATGCAGAAATCATCGAAGCCTGTGTGATTGTTATTTCCGTTTCTGTTTCTGATGTGTTCAATTCATGCATATATCCTGAAACATAACTGTTTTCCATACCCAATATATAACGCTGTTGTTCATAGACAATAAGCATCACAATAAAATCACATGGATCATATTGTGCATATTGACGCTTTTTTTGATAAATAAATGAACAAAGCTGTTTAGAAAAAGCCGCAAATGAAAGCTGTTCCTGTTTTAAGGATTCAAGCAGTTCAAGCAATTCATTTGATTCCGGCATTTTTCCGGTTTTTTTCTTTTGACTGTGAAAAAGCTTAGTCGCCTTTTGTGCCAGCATCTTTTCACTCGCTTCCTCACATTCTGCGCAAACATCGCTGCAAATGAGAGAATCAGTGGACGGATCCATGATATGAGTGATCATTTTTTCAATCGTAAGCATTTTGTTCCTCCCTTTTTTTCAAACATTATAAACTATTTTCAAATAATTGAACAGCACGTTTGAAAGAAAGCCTTTGAAACAAAAGATTTTACTACATAATTTTTCCTGCATCATTTTTGCCGTACTCATATAATTCAGATACAGTAACTAATTGAAAACCCATTTCCTGAAGCTTGGGGATTAAAATGATCGCAGCTTCGGCAGTTGATGCATAAAAATCATGTAACAGAATAATGTCACCATCTTTCACATCCTTCAACACTTTATTCACAATCGTCTGCGCATTGCGGGAACGCCAGTCCTCACTGTCAATGGTCCATGTCACAAGCTTTTTCCCTTGCGTACATTGCAGCACCGTATCATTTTTAGAACCGTAAGGCGGTCTGATCACCTTCGGATAGCGATTGGTAACAGCGTGAATTGATTCCTGCGTCGCACTGATTTCTTCTTCAATATTTTCTTTGGAAAGTGTGGTCAGCTGTTTATGCGTAAACGTATGATTGCCGATTTCATTTCCTTCTAATACCATACGCTGTAACAGCTGAGGATAATCTTCGGCACGTGAACCGAGAACAAAGAACGTAGCGGAAGCTTGATTTTCCTTTAAACAGTCTAATATGGCACTCGTATATTTTAATGTAGGTCCGTCATCAAAGGTTAAGGCTACCATCGGTTTATCCTTATCTATTTGCTTTACCGGCTCATTCAACACATCCTGATACGGCACAAAGACACTTTCCTCTTCTTTTTCAATCGAGATCACATCTTTTAAAGCATCATAATCCACT
Source organism: uncultured Erysipelotrichaceae bacterium (assembly GCA_947569705.1). Classification (GTDB taxonomy): domain Bacteria; phylum Bacillota_I; class Bacilli_A; order Erysipelotrichales; family Erysipelotrichaceae; genus C-19. The sequence goes on along the minus strand of CANOSP010000004.1, from coordinate 77,841 downwards.
TCTACATACGTTGTGTGATCTAACACCGTATGTTCATCAAAATAAAAGACAATTTCTCCCTTTCGCAAAATAAATTGATCAAAATTATGCGCTGCCGGGGCAGTATGAATCGCAAAAGCTTTACTGCCGCATTCCTTCGGGTACTGTGTCTTCAGCTTTTCCTGTACCATCGCACTGATTACAGCAGTCGCATCCTGATCAAACACATCATCATATGCTAAAAATCGTTCTTTTTTTTGATCGTAAATTAAAGTTTCAATGACTTCTTTTTGACTTGTTCCGTTCATAAAAATATCCATCTTTACGGAAATATAACGATCATCCTTTATATAAGACTGATAATCCACATTGAATTCATAGCGATCATCTGATTTCACAAACGGCTGTGCCAGAAAATCACTCTTATAGCTTTGAATGATATTTTGAATTTCTTCATCTAATGTCGGAATATCAGTTTTAGGATAAATCAAATTCATCACATACGTATCCTCATATTCCTTTTCATGAACACTTTCACCAAATTCATGATGAACACTTTGATGATTAACTTTCAGCGATTTTGTATTCGCACAAGCACCTAAAAAACATAGCACTGCGATTAATAAGATTCTTTTTTTATTCATTGTATCACCTGTTTTCGTTCTATTATATGGGTGACAACAAAATAAACATGCTTATTTTTGCGGAAAAAAATTGTATTTATGAGCAAATCGGTATATCATATAGGATGTATTTGAAAGTAGGAATGAAAATGGATAAAGAAAAAATGATTAATATTGCGGTCATCGCCCATGTAGATGCAGGTAAATCAACACTGGTCGATGCGTTTTTAAGACAGAGTGATGTATTTCGTTCAAATGAAAAAGTTGTGGACTGCATAATGGATTCCAACGATCAGGAACGCGAGCGCGGAATTACGATTTATTCAAAAAACTGCAGTGTCATCCATGACGGTGTTAAGATCAATATTGTGGATACTCCCGGACATGCGGATTTCTCCAGTGAAGTAGAGCGCATTATCCGTACCGTCGATACGGTAATTCTGCTTGTGGATTCCAGTGAAGGACCGATGCCGCAGACACGTTTCGTGTTAAGCAAAAGCTTGGAATTAGGCTTAAAGCCGATTTTATTAATTAATAAGATTGATAAAAAAGATCAAAGAGCGCAGGAAGTTGTCGATGAAGTTTATGAGTTATTCTTAGATCTGAATGCGAATGATGAACAGCTCGATTTTCCGATTTTATACGGAATTGCCCGTGAAGGAATCGTACAATACGATATGGATACCCCCAGTGATTCGATTGAACCGCTGTTTAAAACAATCTTAAAGCACTGTGATGTATATCCCGATATGGATGAAGAACCGCTGCAGATGCAGATTTCGGCACTTGCCTATGATGATTATATCGGACGTTTGGGAATCGGAAGATTATATCAGGGCATCTTAAAACCGCAGATGCAGGTACTTGTTTGTGATGATCAAGGGAATGCGCGCGTAAAACAAACCTCACAGATTTTTGTGTATCGCGGGTTGTCTCGTGTATCCGTCGAGGAAGCGCGCAGCGGCGATATTGTTGTAGTAGCGGGTATCGCCGATATTTCCATCGGTGAAACACTGTGCTTAAAGGATACACCGTTGCCGATGGCAAGCATTGCGATTGAAGAACCGACCTTGAGCATGAATTTCTTAGTAAATAAATCACCGTTCGCAGGATTAAGCGGTAAGTTTGTCACTTCAAGAAATATTAAGGAACGACTGGAAAAAGAATTAGAGGTCAATGTCGGTTTAAAGGTAGAAGCGACCGACAGTGCCGATTGTTTCAAGGTCAGCGGACGCGGAGAGCTGCATATCTCGGTATTGATCGAAGAGATGCGCCGTGAAGGCTACGAATTAGCGGTTTCCAAGCCGGAAGTCATTCTGCATAAGGATGAAAACGATAAAACCGTGGAACCGATCGAAGAGGTCATTGCGCTTGTGCCGGAAGAATACAGCGGCACAGTCATTAACAAGCTGAATCTGCGTAAAGGAACAATGATCGATATGACTGAGGAAGGCGGCTATTGCCGTATTATCTATGAAGCACCGACACGCGGTCTTCTTGGTTATCGTAGTGAATTTATCAACGATACCCGTGGTGAAGGTACACTCGTTCGCCGCATTGCCGGATATACACCGTATAAAGGTGAAATCCCACAGCGCGCCAACGGTGCCATGATTTCCACCGAAACAGGTAAAGCCATGACTTATGCACTGTGGAATCTGCAGGAACGCGGCTCCTTATTTATCAATCCGCAGACGGAAGTCTATGAAGGTATGATTATCGGTGAATCGGCGCGTAACATTGATTTAGATGTCAATCCGCTGAAAAATAAAAAACTGACAGCGATTCGCTCCAGCGGCAATGATGAAGCCATGCGCTTAACTCCGCCGAGAGAAATGACATTAGAAGAAGCTTTGGAATGGATCAATGACGATGAATTGGTTGAAATCACACCGGATACGATCCGATTGCGTAAAAAAGGCTTAAAGCCGCAGGATCGCCGCCAATATTATCGTGAAAAAATGAATGCGGAAACACCGATCGAAGAATAACGAAACAAGCTTAACCAAGGAAAGCATTCCGGTTAAGCTTTTCTTATCTTTCTCATAGTAATCACACAGGCAAAAAAAGCTTGCACTTTCATTCGCAATGGTATATCATAATAAAGAATATGCGTCAGATAAAGGCTTAGTAGGCTGAATGATCTTCCTTTACAGAGAGTGTGATCAAAGTTGAGAGATCACGCAAAGAGTTCATGTCGAATTGGACCTTTAAAGCATGGCATCGTCCCGGCAGTACCGTTATCACTAAGAGCTGTTTTTACAGAAAGCCGGGTGGCACCACGTAGATAATACGTCCCAGTAATGGGCGTTTTTTTATTTTAAGGAGGTTTCACAATGAAACGAATGTTAAGCGGCGTAAAGCCGACAGGCAGATTAACTTTAGGAAACTATATCGGCGCAATCCGTCATTTTGTTTCCTATCAAGATGATTATGAATTATTTGTCTTTATCGCCAATATGCATGCAATTACCGTTCAAAACGATCCCCAAGAGCTGAAAAAAAATACTCGAGACTTAATTGCACTGTATATGGCATGCGGCTTGGATCCCGAGAAAACAACGCTGTTTCTGCAGTCGGATTTGCCTCAACATACCGAATTAGGATGGATTTTAACTTGTCATTCCTATATGGGTGAATTACAGCGTATGACTCAGTATAAGGATAAATGCGCAAAGCAGGAAACCGGTATCACTGCCGGATTGTTTACCTATCCTGCATTAATGGCAGCGGATATATTAATGTATGACGCTGATTATGTACCGGTCGGTGTCGATCAGAAGCAACATGTCGAGCTTGCCCGCAATTTAGCCGAACGCTTTAATCATCGCTACGGCGATACGTTTATCGTTCCGGAACCGGTTGTGGCGAAAGTCGGCGCTAAGATTATGTCCCTGCAAAATCCGACGAAAAAAATGAGCAAATCAGAGGATAATCCCAAAGGAACAATTGATTTACTCGATGAGCCGAGTGTTGCCCGTAAAAAGATTATGTCGGCAGTCACTGATTCATTGGGTATCATTCAGTATGACCCCGAAAATCAACCGGGTCTTGCCAATTTATTAACGATTTTATCGTCATTAAGCAACGAATCGATCGATTCTATTGTTGAGCGTTATCAAGGGAAAGGATACGGTGATCTCAAAAAGGAAGTCGGACAGGCAGTCTATGATTTCCTAAGCGAGTTACAGGTAAAATATCAAGCAATCATCGCAAGCGGTAAGATTGATGAGATCATCCAAAACGGTAATGAAAAAGCCGGCAAAATCGCTTATAAGAAGGTCGCAAAGGTAAAACGCAAACTGGGACTCAGTATTCAAAAGCGTTGATCCGATTTCCATAACAGGCTGATCATCTATTGATAAAATAACAAGAAGCAAGCAGATAATGTATCTACATATTTGCCTGCTTTTTTTATAAAATTTTATTGGAAGAAAATGCAGCATACACAGACAATCATTCAGTTTATACCTCTGAATACTTTATACATGAGTAAACAAACTTAATATACATATGAAACAATTATTTGATGATTTTGGCTGAGATTCATTAACTGTAAAGGATTTTTTGTCAAATAAGTCTGAAATGCATTAACGCTTTTGATATAATATCCCTAAGTATTCGGAAATGAAAGAATGAGTTAAAAAATAAAAAACAGAAATGAGGTGATGTCTATCATCAGTTACAAACCGTTTTTTAACACTTTAAAACAAAAAGGAATCTCTCAATATAAACTAGAAACAGAATACGGTGTTTCAAAAGGAACAGTCGATAATTTACATCATAACAGAGGGATCACTTTATCTACGGTGGAAAAACTCTGTAAGATCTTGGACTGTGTACCTTGCGATATATTTGAATTTGTTAAAAACGAAAAAGAGTAAGATAAAATTCGTTATGCTTAATTTTTGGCTGTAATTGCCATATAAAAAGACAGTAAGTACTACATGTGTTACGTTGAGTAGTCATCTTACTGCCTTTTTTATTCTCATATGTTTATCTGTTTATTAATTATCAAAGCCTGAACATATAAAGTGTACTTTTTTGTACTTTAAGTGCGACGATCAAAGCGATGGCGACATTTAATACAAGTAATTGTAATTTCGCCCTTTCCTTTCGGGACGCGAAGTCGCTGTTTACAATTCGGACATGTAAAATAACGATGTGTGCGAAAGTCGCGAATGCGTTCTTTTTTATCTTTCAACCAGCGTCTTATCGGTCGATAAACAGATAAGAAGCGATCATTTTCTGCCCTTCGTTTACTGATGTTTTTAGAAAAAATGCGTAAGTAACAGATCAATAATACGATTCCGTATAAATAAATCATATACGGAAAACGCAGAAATAAATTTAAAACGGTAAGAAAAATATATACACCTAAAAGAAACAGGCTGAATTGATCGACACCGTATCGACCGTACATAAAACGTCGAAACCATTGTTTCATAAGCTCCATCTCCAATCGCTGTTATTATAGCACAGCCGCATTCAGAAATAAATGAATCAAGCAAATTCACTTATTCCACATCATGAAGAATAAGTGCCTCATATTCACCGTTGTGACAGCGAAGAGAGATGCGATCTCCCTTACCTGCATTCCCTTCAATCATCTTGTGTGCAATCACATTTTCAATCGTTCTTTGGATATACCGCTTCATCGGACGGGCGCCGTAAATCGGATCAACACCTTGTTCGGCAATTTCATCATATACCTCATCATCCACGAACAGCGTAATATCCTTTTGCATTAAGCGCTCCTGCAGCTCCTTGATAAACTTATACGCAATCTGTTTCAGCACACTGTCGTTGAGAGCGCGGAACACGATAATTTCATCAATACGATTGACAAATTCCGGTTTAAAGAACTGCTTAACCTCTTTCATATAATTAGCTTCTCTTGATTCCGGATCATCAAAGGCATATTGTGATCCTAAATTACTTGTCATAATCAACAGTGTATTTTTAAAATCTACCGTGACTCCCTTAGAATCGGTAATACGTCCGTCATCCAAAATCTGAAGCAGTACATTGAACACATCGGGATGTGCTTTTTCAACCTCATCAAATAAAACAATCGAATAAGGGTTGCGGCGCACTGCCTCACTGAGCTGTCCGCCTTCCTCATAGCCGACATATCCCGGAGGCGCACCGATTAAACGCGAAACACTGTGCTTTTCCATATATTCACTCATATCAATGCGAATGATATGGCTCTCACTGTCAAACAGCTGTTCAGCCAATGCTTTGGCAACTTCGGTTTTACCGACACCGGTAGGTCCTAAGAACAGGAAGCTGCCGATCGGACGGTTTTCATCCTGAATCTGTGCTTTTGAACGCAAGATTGCGTCACTTACCAAAGCAAGTGCATGATCCTGACCGATCACTCGTTTGCTTAATGAAGCCTTTAAGTTCAATAGCTTAACACGCTCGCTTTCGACTAAGCGGCTGACCTCAACACCGGTCCACCGTGACACAATTTTAGCGATGATTTCCTCATTAACCGTCTCTTGAATCAGTGCATCTACTTTTTCTGTTTCCTGTTGCTTTTTGATCAGCTTTTGTAAGTGCGGAATTGTTTCATATTGTAAACGGGCGGCATCCTCATAACGTGCCTCATTTTGCGCCTGTTCTAAATCAAGCCGTGCTTTCTCCAGCTGCATTTTGGCGTTTTTACCCGCTTCTAATTCAGTCTTTTCATCTTCCCATTTTGTATAAAGTTCATCCTTTTGCGCATTTAACTCTGCCAATTCACGATGAATATCTTCCCGTCTTTCCACAGCCTTTTTATCATCTTCCTGCTTTAAGGCGGTTTCTTCAATCTGCAGCTGCATAATTTTACGCTGTAAAGCATCTAACTCCTGCGGCATCGACTCCATCTCCACACGCAAGGTTGCACAAGCTTCATCGATTAAATCAATCGCTTTATCCGGCAGAAAGCGATCGGTAATATAACGATTGGATAACACAGCAGCCGCAATAATGGATTCATCTAAAATCTTCACACCGTGATAGGATTCAAAGCGATCTTTTAAACCGCGCAGAATTGAAATCGTATCTTCGACGGTCGGCTCCTTAACCATAACACGCTGAAATCTTCGCTCCAATGCCGCATCCTTTTCAATATATTGGCGATATTCCTGAAAAGTGGTTGCGCCGATACAGCGAAGCTCACCGCGCGCCAGCATCGGTTTCAGTAAATTCGCCGCATCCATGGATCCTTCTGTTTTCCCGGCGCCGACTAAATTATGCAATTCATCAATAAATAAGATAATACCGCCCTCTGCCTTTTTTACTTCCGCTAAAATCGCCTTTAAACGCTCTTCAAACTCTCCGCGATATTTCGCACCGGCAATCAGTGATCCCATATCCAATTCAATCAGTCGCTTTTCCTTTAATGACTGCGGCACATCACCTTTCATAATCCGCCATGCGATGCCTTCTACCACAGCGGTTTTACCGACTCCCGGCTCACCGATCAAGACCGGATTATTCTTAGTCTTTCGTGATAAGATTTGAATCACACGACGAATTTCATCATCACGTCCGATAATCGGATCAATTTTACCGCTTTTCACATCCGCAACGAGATCACGACCGTATTTGCTTAATGCTTCGATATTGTTTTCTGCATTCGGACTGTCCATTTTCATACCCCCTCTGCGTTTTAATTCTTCCTCTTTACATTGCTCTTCTTTTAACTGAAATGCTTTAACCAACTGTTTCGATATATATGATTTATTAAACATCAAAGCAATCCATACCGATGCCACACTTAAATATGTCTCTTGAACGGATTCACTCCACTTTTCTGCCTTCGCAAAGCTTTGCGCTGCCTCATTCGACAACTGTGGATTAGCACCGCTGCTTACGGCAATATGAGCCATCTCTTTTTGAATCATACTCAAAGCCTGTTGCTTATCCAGCGAAAGTCGTTGATAAAGTCCGTTTAAAACATCATCTTCAAAAATAGCCTGCAGTAAATGAATGGTGTCAACCGTAGAATGTGAATAGCTGCGGCTGATCTCCACACTGCGCATTAAAATCATTTGCAGTTTTTCCGACATCTTTTCATAATTCATGCTAAGACCTCCTTTTTAGCACTCTTTATATTCGACTGCTAAATATAGTATAGCACACTTTTTAGCAGTGTCAATAGCAGAGTGCTAAATTATGAAAATAGCTTAGTCTCAATTACAGTATGGGTATCATCAATCACTTTACACAAAAAAAGAAGCACATTGACAGTAAAGTGCGATGAGGGAATATATAAAAAAGCGCGATTGATTCGCGAACTTATTATTTTTACAGTTATCTGATAAAATACTCGCTTATGAAGAAAGTTGGTTATTATTTGATGTAACTTCGGCACGGTGCTGCAAATGAATGCCGATATGTCCGATTCCAAGCACAACCACGGCGATCAATAAATACAAGTTGCTTTCATATAAAGCCAACAGAAACAAAGCAGCGACCGGCAAGACAGCACCGGGAACCGGTATTTGAAAACAAGTACAATAAAAATCCTGCATCGTCTGATTACTGCGAAAATAGCGTATCCAAAACCATTCATACATCAACATCAACACAAATGCAGCTGCTAAAAGCAAAGTTCTCAAGGAGATTGCGAAAACAGAACAATCATTGAAGCAAACGGCCAAACAGGTAACACCGATCTCTCCGATACGCTCTAAACATACAAGTAATTTATTTTCATTACCGACATAATTTTGATAATCCTTTGGTTGATGCTTGATCCAAAGCAAATTGGGAATCATCAACATCACTATAAAAAGAAAACCGATACCGGAAAATCCGAATTGTATGTTCATGCTCTCATCCTTTCATTAATACCTAAAACGATCATCCTCTAATAGAATAATAATAAACATAATCTATGTGCTTTCGCTGATGAAATCGCGAGCATAAATTGCAGTTTCAAATACTTATTTATTCAATATAATTATAGCACAGATCGATAATACCGGAGATTTTTTATTCTGCTGTTATGACTGTTTGCATTTTTAAGCAAATAATTTATACAAACTAACAACGGTAAAATATCAGATTTTACTTTTATAAAAGGCAGTGTTATAATGAAGCTATCAAGGAGGACATGAAAGATGAACGTGAATCCATTAAAGCAAATTGTAACAAAACAAAAACAAGGTGAAAGTGTCGGTATTTATTCCTGCTGCAGTGCCAATGAATATGTCATTGAAGCCGCAATCGCCGCTGCGAAAAGAGATCATTCCTGCGTATTGATCGAAGCAACAGCGAATCAGGTAGATCAAAACGGCGGATATACCGGAATGACACCGCAAAAGTTTAAAGAGTTTGTATTCGGCATTGCCGAAAAAGTTGGTTTTACCACTGATCGTATTTTCTTAGGCGGAGATCATTTGGGACCGCTGACATTTGCGTCAATGAACGAAAAGGAAGCGATGGAAGCTTCAGAAGAATTGGTACGCTGCTATGTAGCTGCCGGATTTACTAAAATTCATATCGATACAAGTATGAAGGTTGCGGATGATGATCCGAATGCGCGTTTAAGCGATGAGGTCATTGCACGCCGCGGCGCTCGTTTGGCTCGTGTATGTGAAGATACTTATCAGGAGTTGGTGAAAAAAGATCCAAGTGCAATTCGTCCTGTTTATATCGTCGGCAGCGAGGTGCCGATTCCCGGCGGCGCACAAGATCCGAATGCCGGTATGCAGGTTACTCGTGTGGAAGATTTTAAGGCAACCGTCGCTGCATTCCGGAAGGCATTTGAGAATGAGCATTTAGAATCTACATGGGAAGATGTCATCGGTGTTGTCGTACAGCCGGGTGTTGAGGAAAAAGATGCCGGATGTACTGAATACGATCGCGCTAAAGCAGCGGAGCTGATGGCTTCCATTAAAGACTTTCCTAATCTTGTCTTTGAAGGACATTCTACCGATTATCAAACAAAATACAAACTGCGTGAATTGGTAGAGGACGGTGTCGGAATCCTGAAGGTAGGTCCGGGTATGACTTATGCAATGCGTGAAGCATTATTCGCTTTAAGCTATATAGAAGAAATGATGTTCCACGGACGTGAAGAGGAAGCAAGTCATTTTGTGGAAGTATTAGAAAAAGCAATGATGGCAGAGCCGAAAAACTGGCAGAAACACTATCACGGTGATGTCAATGAATTGTGGTTCAAGCGTAAATTCTCTTTCTCCGATCGCAGTCGCTACTATATGCCGAATCCGGAAGTCGCAGCGGCTAAGGAAAAATTAATTTCAAATCTGCGTAAGGAAGGCATTTCTTTGGCTGTATTATCACAGTTTATGCCGATTCAATACACAAAGGTTCGTGAAGGAAAATTAGCGAATGATCCGGAAGCATTAATTCTTGATCGTATTACAAATACTATCGATGAGTATCTGTTCGCATCTCATCAGGAAGAATTATTCTAAAAGTGAGTCTATACGACTCGCTTTTTTTATACATATTTTAAGGTTAATCACACAATTCAACACAATGAATTGAAATTTTAACGATAGCGAACGCTTATACTATAAGCAGATAAGGAAAAACCTTATCTATACTCCTTTCTTTCTAATTTTCATAACTATTTTCTTTCCTTTAAAAAAATATAGGTGTGCAAACATGCACATCTATATTTTTTTATCTGCTTATAATAACGCTTCGATATTGGCTTGAAGTGCCGCTGCCGGCTGATAGCCCTGAAGCTGTTTCACCGGCTGTCCGTTCTTAAACAAAATCATTGTCGGTACAGACATGATACCGAAGCGCATCGCTAACTCAGAGCTTTCATCCACATCAACCTTGATAATGCGCGGATTACCGGTCCATTTTTGATCCAGTTCTTCTAATACCGGACCGAGCATTTTACACGGACCGCACCATGTGGCGAAAAAATCTACCAAAACATTTGTTTCTTGTGAAATAATCTGTTCAAACTCATTACTATTCACTACCTGCATATAGTTACCTCCTGTAATTCTGCTTATAGTATACCACAACGAATTTAAAAAACATCTGATTTGCTCGTAAACGGCAAATATTTCCGTAAGGCTTGCGCAATCCCGTCATTTTGATTGGATGCGCATATGAAATCCGCATAAGTCTTAACCGCCGGCAATGCATTTTCCATGACCACGGCAGTCCCGACCTTCTTCAACATATCAATATCATTCTCACCATCTCCAAACGCAATTACATCAGTCATATCAATGTTTAACCGCTCACAAAGTTTTGTCAAGGCATTACCTTTTGTGACTCCTTTTTCCATGATTTCCAAATAAGTGGGACTGGTTAAGCCAAGCCAGTAATCATCCTGCAACACTTTTTTTATATCGCTCAGTTTTGATAACAGAACCGCTGATTCATGAATTGCCGCGATTTTATTCAAATGATCGGGAAATTCTTCACCGCTTTGGATCATATATTGATGCGGATAACCGATGCGATTATCAAAAACAATTTCAAATGCGCCTGCGGTCCACGGATAATCATCACTCAACTGATGCTTGCGGCGATATTCCTGCTTGATCGGCATTAATGATTGGGGAATATAATCATATAAGCAATCATCCCCCAATCCTATAATCTCCACTTCAAACGGCTTTAACGCCTGAAATATCTTAATCGCATCGGCTTTTTTTAATTCATGATAGCGTGTTCGTTTTGCCTGCTTCAGATCATAAACAGCCGTACCGTTCACTTCAATCAAAAAGCCGCCGTACTTAGGCATTTCCAGTTCTTTTGCGTACTGCATCAGCTTGCGATAACTTCTGCCGCTCGCTAATACAAGCCGTATTCCCTGTCTTTGTGCCTCTATTAGTATATGCTTTGTCTTCGGTGATATTGTGTTATCACTTTTTAATAATGTTCCGTCCATATCTGTCGCAATTAATTTAATCGTCATAGGCTAACCTCCGCTATGATTATACTCGAAAATCAACGATTTAGAAAGGCTTCACAATAATTTTTGATTATGTTATACTTTCTTTATGAAAAAAATGATGAAAACTAACGCTATGCGCATATTAGATCAGGCACAAATCGCCTATGAAGTACGTACCTATGAACATCATGAGAATGATCCCGTTGACGGTATTCACGTGGCAGAACAGCTTCAGGAATGTGTCGACAGTGTATTCAAAACCTTGATTACCGCCTCCTCAGATCATCAATACTATGTCTTTGTGATTCCGGTAAACATGGAGTTGGATTTAAAAAAATGCGCAAAGGCAGTTAATGAAAAGCGAATCGAGATGATTGCGGTGAAGCAGCTTCTGTCCGTCAGCGGATATATTCGCGGCGGCTGTTCTCCGATCGGTATGAAAAAGCGTTATCCGACCGTATTTCATCATACTGCCTTAGACTTTAATCGCATTTATTTCAGCGGCGGTAAAATCGGTTGCCAAATAGGCGCAGATCCGAAACAAATTATTACATTTATTCACGCGAAAACCGCCGATATTGTTAAACAGAAGGACTAATATTCTTTCTTTTTATCAAAAAAGCTGAAAAATCATAGATTCTCCAGCATTTTCATACATCCGTCCACTACACAGTTCAATGGTTCTTCGGCAACATAAACAGGAATGCGCAGTTCTTTTTTTAACAATTCATCAAAATCACGAAGCAGCGCTCCGCCGCCGGTCAGCACCAAACCTCTTGTCATAATATCGGCAGCCAATTCAGGCGGCGCTACATCCAATACGGTTTTACATGCCTTGACAATTTCCATTAAGCTTCCTTCAATGCATTTCGCAATTTCATTGGATGTCACTGTAACAGAAACCGGTAACCCGCTTGTCAGATCACGACCGCTGACATTGATCGCAATTACATCCTGTTCCCGCTGTAATGCGCAGCCGATCTCTATTTTCAGTTTCTCCGCACTCATTTCGCCGATGGACAGCTTCTTTTCTACACGCATAAAATCAATGATATTTTTATTCAGACGATTTCCTGCGACCTTGATTGAAGCCGAGCATACAATATCACCGAGAGAAATTACCGCAACATCGGTAGTTCCTCCGCCCATATCCAATACAAAGCTGGCTATCGGCTGCCCAATATCCAAACCGGCACCGACTGCCGCAACTTTCGGTTCTTCTTCAATATAAACCTTTTTCGCTCCCGCATGGTATGCACAATCTCTGATCGCATTGCGCTCTACACTTGTTATATTTGTCGGGCAACAGATCAGAATTACATTTCTTGTGAACATTCTCTTTAAATTACATTTTTTAAAGAAATGTGCAAGCATCATATCGGTAGCTTCATAATCCGCAACCACACCATCTTTTAAAGGATAGATGGAAACCATATTTTTAGGGGTTTTGCCGACCATTGCTTTCGCATCCTGTCCTGCCGCAATACATTTGTTTGAATCCATATCAATCGTTATCACACTCGGCTCATTAACGATCACGCCTTCTTTTTCGGCACAGATCAATAGATTGGTCGTACCCAAATCAATTCCTATCTTTTTTACCATGATGCTCTCCTTACTATTACCTTATTATCTTTACCATTTGTAAGCATATTATAACACTAAGACTTTATCAATGTCATTTTATTTCCGTAATTTATTCTCATATCGATAAAAATATTGTTTATTTCAACGACACCTTTATCTTAGAGGCCTTATCGATTTTAATTCCGGCTTTTACGCTTTGAGAAGCAACACTGCCGCTTCCCTCAATCGTAATCGGTATTTGGGTAATTTCACTGTATTGTTTTACATCCTTTAATGCCCAACCCTTCATATCAGGCATTGTTATATTCGTCCCGTCACTCAATAAGAATACATTTTGTTTGGTAGATACACTTTCTTGGGATAACGGATACTGCTTGATGATCACAGAGCCGTCACCGATAATCACCTTGTTCACACCGAAGGATTTCATTTTTTCATTCACATAATCTAAAGAATGATTCACCAAAGAAGGCATTTCGTATTCCTGCCAGTTATTATAAGAGGTATCGTTATTGACAGAGCCTGCTTCACCTTTTACGCCGGTCGCGATCAAAGCCTGACGGAATGCATTTTGATAAGGTCCGCCGGTATAAGTCATATAGTCAGAGCTTTCAAATACATAATACATCATAACTTTCGGATCATCATACGGCGCAGCTCCCAAAAAGGAGTTGGCATACATTCCGCTTGTATACTGTCCGTTTGTCGCAATTTCACTTGTACCGGTTTTACCGATAACCTCTACATCATCCATATGATAACGATTATAGGCGCCGCCCATATTCGGATCATTTACGACTCGGTACATCAATTCCTTCATTTTATCGGCCGTTTCTTTTGAAATCGGTGTTGCGACAACTTCCGGTGAATATTCTTCAATCACTTCGCCGTTGTAGCTGTTAATAATTTTATCGATAAAATACGGCTTCATCATTTTTCCGTCATTAAATAATGCGGTATAAGCCTGAACAATCTGCATTGCCGTAACACTGGAACCTTGACCGAAGCCTGTAGTCAGTTTTTCAATCGGATAAGTGAAGTTTTTCACACCGGTCGCTTCATTTTCAACTCCGACGAGTTTTACCGGTTGGAAGAAACGGAAGCGATCCAAATATTCTTCAAAAATATTTGTCGGAAGATATTTTGTCAATAATTCACTGATACCGACATTACTGGAACGGGCAAACCCTTCCTCAAAAGTAATGGTACCGTAATCTTTTTCCAATGCATCTAAAATGACTTCTTCGGCTTGTGCCTTACTCGAAGCACGATATGCCTGGCCGTTTGCGTCAACCCCCATATAAAAGCGTCCGCTCTGATATGTTTTTCCGGCAGGATAATTTCCTGAATCGATCGCCGCCGCATAGGTAATTGATTTCATAATCGAACCCGGTTCATATACAGAATCGCTCGGCACATTTTGATAGCTTTTAATATCGCGTTGATTTAAGTCAAAGGTCGGATAAGCCGCATAACCTAAAATACGTCCGGTTTCCACTTCCATAATAATGCCCCATGCTCGTTTTGCCTTAAAATCCTTCATCGTGGTCTCCAAGCATTTTTCCAACGCAACCTGAACATTTTTATCCAAGGTCAGATACACATCATTGCCGTCCACAGCTTGTGCTGTCACATGCTTTGTTCCGGGTAATACCGTTCCGCTTGCCGAAGCGCTGTAGCGCTCTTCCCCATCCGTTCCCTTTAAATATTGATCCAAGGTATTTTCAATCCCCATTTTTCCCACAACGCGTGATTGTTCTTCATCGTATTGTGCATAACCGATCAAATGAGAAGCAAATTTACCGTTCGGATAAAAACGCTTACTGGATTTATTAAACTCAATGCCGGGCAATTCCAACGCATCGATTGCTTCTTTTTGCGTCGTACTTAAATTTTTTCCGTTTAATCCGAATTCCGTTTGATACATATTGCCTGCCTGTGCAATTTCAAAATAATTCATCATTTCTTCTACACTCATATTCAGCATCGGCGCCAGTTTCTCGGATGTCAGCTTCGCATCACTTACATATTCGGGAGTATCACCGATCCCTGTATGAGAAGGATCTAATATTGCAAAGATTGTGTATGTATCAACATCCTGCGCAACGATTTCTTTATTACGGTCATATATGATACCGCGATTCGCACTGAGCGTTCGTGTACGCTCTGCCGAGCTGCTGTAATCAGTTACGACAGTACCGCTGCGCAAATGCGTTTTGGTTACCATAGTATATATCACATTAGATAAAATCAAACACGAAACAACGATACAGATCATCGCAATCGTAGTTAAGGTTCGATTGGCACGTTTTGGATTCATGATGTGTCACCTCATTTTATTATCACGCAAACCCCTGATCAAAAATCCTATCTATAAGCGAAAAAAGGAAACGCTTGTTTCCTATTCTTTTTCAGTTTGTACAAAGACTGTTATTCACCGCTTAATATTTTCACATTGGATTGATTGGCTTTAATGCCTGCCTTTTCTGCTATACCGACGATATAATCATAATTGGACAACTGTTTCACGGTAGCCTCTAAAGTAGCGACCTGAGCCTGTAAATCTACTCGCTGTGCTTCGATGCTTTCTGCCTTTGCCGAAAGGACATAATTATATGATTTCAGCATCGTTACCGATCCTAAATATAATAACATGGAAAAGAAGAAAAACAAGGAGGCTAATGCCTGTATTTTTAATTTACGTTTTTTTCTAATGATTTTTGCCATAATTTATATCCTTTCTATTGTTCTGAGTTTCGCAGAATGCGAACGGTTATTTTCATTTAATTCTGTTTCATCTGCCGTAATCGGCTTTTTATGTACAATTTTAAAATTAGTAATTGTCAGCTCCGCAGGTATAATCGGCATACGCTTATCAAAATAAGGTATACTGCTCGCTGCGACAAATGCTTCCTTGACCATGCGATCTTCTAAGGAATGAAACGAAATTACACAGAAGCGTCCGTGCGGATTCAACATGTTCATGCCGTCCTGCAGCGCTTTTTCCAACTCACCCAATTCATCATTAACCGCAATACGAATTGCTTGAAATACTTTCTTTGCCGGATGTCCCTTTTTATTCAGCACCTTCTGCGGCAGTGCCGATTTAATCACATCAACCAACTGAAATGTGGTGTGAATCGGCTGTTTCTCGCGTTGTTTTTCGATTGCACGGGCAATTTGTTTCGCAAATTTTTCTTCGCCGTAGCGATAGAAAATAGTTACAAGTTCTTCGTAGCTCCAAGTATTTACGATGATCTCCGCAGTTAATTCCTGTTCTTGATTCATCCGCATATCAAGCGGTGCATCAAAACGATAGGAAAAACCGCGCTCTGCCTCATCAAACTGCGGTGAGGAAACACCGAGATCTAATAAAATTCCGTCTACTTGTTTAATTCCGAGTTTTCGCAATTCTTGTTTCATCATGGAAAAATTCGCATGAACATAAGTAATCCGATCGGATACGGCACTCAAACGCTGTTTTGATTCAGCGATTGCACTGCTGTCACGATCAAACGCAATTAACATTCCGTCATCTAAACGCTTTAAGATTTCAGCACTATGTCCGCCGCGGCCCAGCGTTCCGTCGATATAAATACCGTTCGGCTTGATATCCAGCATTTCGATACTTTCTTTCAATAAGACACTGTAATGTTTCATAACATAAAGTCGCTTAGATTTTCGGCGATTTCTTCAAAGCTTTCATTCGCCTGCTCATCTACAGCTTCCCATTTCTCCTTTGCCCATATTTCAATGTGATTGGCCGCTCCGATAATCATGCATTCTTTCTGTAGCTGCGCAACCGCAATCAAAGAGGACGGAATCAATACACGTCCCTGTGCATCGATTTCACATTCAGCCGCCTTGCTTGTCATCATACGTACAAACATGCGGGCATCCTTTTTGGTCGTCGGCAGCTTTAACAGCTGATCATAAATAATTTCCCATTGTTGCTTTGTATAAGCATTTAAGCAGCCGTCGAGTCCTCTGGTGATAATGACCTTCATGTCTAATTCTTCACGGAATTTTGCCGGAATAATCATACGCCCTTTTTTATCAATATTGTGTGCGTATTCGCCCATGAACACAGTCATCACCTCCACTTTCTGCCACAACGTGCTACTTTCCTCCACTATTATACCTGTTTTGAGGTAATTTGTATAGGAAAACTTTACTTTTTTATTTTCCAATTTTTAGGGTCATTCTACAGTTTTTTATCAGATATTCAGACACAATGTCTTGTATGACAAAAAATCACAATAAAATCGCTTGAATAGTGATTTTTTTGTAAAAAAATCTGCTGATTATCGCTTAAGCCTTTTTCAGTTAAAATGATCTGAATAATATTATATCGACAGAAATGCTTTCAATCATTGTTTCTTACTATAAACGTAATATGCTTGTGATGTTGATATTATCGTGCTTTTTTATCAGGCATTCATTCATAATACACATAAAGCAAAAGCTGTAAGCACAGTTTCATCATCTGAATCTTTTGTCAAATAAACGTGAAATACAGTTGTATTTGATTTTAGAGTCAAGTGAATCAAATAAAAATGAAAACCGCTGACGCAAATAAAAAAGAATATGTCGTTTTCCTGCAAAGAAGAAAGCCTACATATTCTTACAATCACATTATAATTGACGCAGTGCCGCGATCATGGCAGTTTTATTTCGCGATGCTTGATCGGGTATTTTCACAACTCTTGCGGGAACTCCCGCCACAATCGTATTTTCCTCAACATCTTCGATAACTACAGCACCCGCAGCGACGATTGCGCCGGTTTTCACGCGAACCCCTTCAATAATGACCGCATTGGCACCGATCAGCACATCATCTTCCACAATGACCGGAACAGCACTGGGCGGTTCTATCACTCCGGCAAGCACTGCGTTGGCACCGATATGACAACGCTTGCCGACGATCGCTCTCCCACCGAGTACCGCTCCCATATCAATCATGGTTTCAGCTCCGATCACCGCTCCGACATTGATAATTGCGCCCATCATAATAACGACATTTTCACCGATTTCTACTTGATCTCGTATAATCGCACCCGGTTCAATCCGTGCCGATAATGATTTAATATCCAACAACGGCAAAGCGGAATTACGACAGCTTTGTTCGATTTCAATGTCGATAATATCCTGTCGATGCTTATCCAGTATTGCACAAATATCCTCATAGTCACCGAAAACAATTTGATCTT
This sequence comes from uncultured Erysipelotrichaceae bacterium, assembly GCA_947569705.1. Classification (GTDB taxonomy): domain Bacteria; phylum Bacillota_I; class Bacilli_A; order Erysipelotrichales; family Erysipelotrichaceae; genus C-19. The sequence goes on along the minus strand of CANOSP010000004.1, from coordinate 59,548 downwards.
TTCCTTCGTAAACCTTGGCATTCGGAAAAGATAATGCTTTCTTGCTTTTCACATATACCTTGACCGGTGTCTTTTTGGGCGCATTTTGTATTTTCTTAATGATTTCATTTACATCCATAAAAATTCTCCTCAATCATTTGATCCAAGTCATAAAAGCCGTTGGGCTTTTGAAGCAGCCAGTAAGCAGCCTTAAGCGCACCTTCCGCGAAGATTTGCCGGCTGATAGCCGTATGCTTAATTTCCAGTTTTTCATCATTTCCCAAATACAATATACTGTGTTCTCCTGCACTGCTTCCTCCGCGCAGCGAGTGAATACCGATTTCCTTTTGGCGAGTGCCGACCATCCCGCTTCTGCCGAAACAAACTTTATATTTTTTATCGCGATCAATCGCTTCCAACATCAGCTTGGCAGTACCGCTGGGCGCATCCTGTTTTTGATTATGATGCAGCTCCATGATTTCCATGTCAAAATCATCAGCTAAAATCGGTGTAACAGAGCGAATTATTTTTAACATCACCGCTGTTCCCAAAGAATAATTTACCGAATGCAAAACCCTTGTTTTATTGCCTAAGCTTTTTAAATGATCATATTGTGCCGGTGAAAAACCGGTAGTACCCGACAATAAGGCACAGCCGCTGTATTTTACATATCTGCTTACAATACTGAAATAATCCGGATGAGAAAAATCAAGCATCAGCTCAATCGGCTGTTTCAGCTGATAAAGATCATGCTCATTACAGCGATTTACAATCATTGTGATTTCCATATCATGACAATGCTTGATTTTTTGTTGCAGCATCTTCCCCATATGTCCGTACCCGCAAAGCGCTACATGTATCATCTTTATCCGCTTCCTTTACCATTTGCTTCCCAAATTAATCCCATTTCTTCAGCTTATGCGTTTTCCTGTCTCAACATGCCTACAGGACAGGGATTGTGACAAATGCATCCATGATTTTTTCAGCACCGCCGCGCATAATCAAACACTCCTGTTCATCTATTTGAATCTGCAGTGTCCCTTTCGGCAAACTGATATGGACCTGTGAATCCACAAGCTTTTGAAGCCACGCTACATATGCCGCCGCACAACAACCGCTTCCGCACGCAAGGGTCATTCCCGCTCCGCGCTCATAAGTACTTACGGATAGATGAGAGCGATTGATCACACGGACAAAATTCACATTTGTTTTTTGCGGAAACAAAGGATGTTCATGAATTACTTTTCCGAATTTCTTTAAAGTGTGAACAGGTTCTTGATCCACAAACAGTACCGTATGAAGCGTAGTCATAAACACCGTTGTGATGTCAAATAACCGGTTTTCAATGCGTAGCGGATAATTAATCAACCGTTGATCCTTAAGCATTGTATCATGCGGATCAAAAGAGGCCTTTCCCATATTGACCGAAACGGAAAACGGATATTTTGAATGGATATGCAAAGCTTTTCTGCCTGCTTCTGTATGCACATAAAAATCGTTCTGTGTGATGATATTCCGATCGAGTACATACTTCGCAAAACACCGAATGCCGTTTCCGCACATAGGTGCCGAAGAACCGTCGCTGTTATATATTTCCATTGTCAAAGGGTCGCTTTTCAAAAAAATCATGCCGTCAGCACCGATACCGGTATGGCGTTCACATAGATTTTTTGATAATGCGCATTTTTGTGCAGGAGTCAGCCCCTTTTCTTCGGTTATTAAAAAATCATTTCCGCAGCCGTGATATTTACTGAGTGAAAGCATAGAATCACCATTTTTTCATTATATCTGTTTCTGTATGCCTTCTATTTTACGCTGCTTGGTATTAGGATATGAGAAGAATTTCAATTAAATGAAAGCAGATCATTCAAATACTGATGACCGGATCATATACTGTAAGGAAATGAGGTACCTATGGAACAAATACAAAAAATCAGACGTGAACTTCATCAAATTCCCGAGCTTGATCATCAGCTCCCGAAAACAATCGCTTATATCAAGCAATTTCTTGACGGAATGCACTGTAAAATATTTCAACCGATACCGAGTGCTGTCTGTGCTTATTTTGATTTCAATCAATTATCGACCGTTGCCTATCGCAGTGATATGGATGCTTTAGCAATACAGGAACGTAATACTATAAGCTATTGCTCAACGCACGGCGGGCAAATGCATGCATGCGGACATGACGCACACATGGCAATCTTGTTATCCTTTGCGAAATATCTGAATCAATGCAAATGCGCAAAACATAATGTGCTGTTGCTTTTTCAGCCGGCTGAGGAAACAACCGGCGGTGCCAAAGAAATTGTTGAAACCGAATTATTTTCACAATATCGTGTCGCTGCACTTTTCGGAATTCATGTAAAACCGGGAATAAAAAAAGGCAAAGTTGCCTCTAAAAGCGGTTATATGATGGCAAAGTCCGCTGAAATCACAGTGGCTATCAAAGGAAAAGCAACTCATATTGCACAACATTCAAAAGGTCGCGATGCACTATGGAGTGCCTGTTGTTTTATTCAGCGTCTTTATGACATATCAAATGCTTATCCCAACAAGGATCACTTGGTAAAGTTCGGTTTTTGTCAAAGCGGTCAAGTATGCAATGCCCTCAGTGATCATACGATACTGAAAGGAAGCTTACGAGTTTTCACTAATAATGATTTTTGTTTTTTCCGTCAGCGAATGATGTCATTGGGCGAACAGCTTCAAAAGGAAAACGGCTGTGAGTTTACGATTCATCTTTCCGAAGGTTATCCGGCTTTATCCAACGATGCATACTTGTTTGAACAAGCACGATCTCTTTTATCGGATATGATCGTTTTAAGCAAACCGGATTTATTAAGTGAAGATTTTGCCTATTACGGAAAAGCCGTAAAAAGTCTGTTTTTCTATTTAGGTATCGGAGATGTCCCTTCTTTGCACAGCGATCATTTTGATTTTGATGACAGCTGTTTAAGTGAAGGTGTAAGTATTTATCGTAAATTGCTTGACGTAGATATTTAGCTTGATGAAAGCTTGTGAAGCCTCTTAATTTAGATCCTCTTTAGTTGTAATCTTGCGATTTTCATAGCTTCCTTCTACAACATGAACCTGTACTTCTGTACACAATTCTACGATCTGTGCATCATCCGTAGCGCTGATATGTTGAAGCATTGCCTTTTCATATGCATCTTTAATGACATCAAGATGAAAAGCCTGCGGAGTCTGTGCCTGCATTAATTCCGCTCGCGGATATGTCACGGTGATTACACCGTTATTCACACGTTTAATCGTATCCTTGACCGGTACACATAATAAACATGCACGATGCTTCTTTAAACATGCCAACAAATCATCAATGCAGGACAGCGGAAGCCACGGACGAGCGCCGTCATGAATCAGTACAAGTGCTTCCTTTACCTGTTGAAGTCCGTTGTATACTGATTCCTGCCGTGTTTTGCCGCCAAGCACAAATGTAATATCTTTTCCTTGAAAAAGCTGTTTCATCTGTCCCGTATCGGCTTCACTTGTCACAATAATTATTTGTTTACAGCGCTGATCACGAAGAAATATCAAGGCTGTTTTTTCAATAACCGTTTGTTGCTCAGTCAGCGGATATAGTAGTTTATTGTATCCCAATCCCATACGAGAGCCGCTTCCCGCAGCTACAATTAAAGCTGTATAATTCATAAGATCACTCCGTTCTTTCATCATTGTATCATATTTTGATCAAGTGTTCTGTAACATTTGATTTTTTATTACTAAAAAGCCGATGCAGCGCATCGGCTTAAAACATATTCATTCTATTATTTGAACGATTTTTTAAATTTCGCAAACGGAGATTCATGTGCCCCTGCACTGCGAATTTTCTCATAAAGACCTTTTTCTTCACGAGTGATCTTCGTCGGAATTTCAATGACGATTTCTACAAACTGATCACCTTGTTGACCGCGGCGAGATTTTACACCTTTACCGCGCAGGCGGAACTGATGTCCGTGCTGTGTACCTGCAGGGATCGTTAGTTCTTCTTCTCCGTAGACAGTCGGAACAGCGATTTTACAGCCGAGCGTCGCATCTATTGCACTGATCGGAACACTGAGGTGAATATCGTTACCGTCACGAACGAAATTCTTATGACGACTTACTAAAATTTCAATGTATAAATCACCGCTTGCGCCGCCGTTGATCCCGCGTTCCCCTTTGTTAGCTACACGAACCTGTTGACCTGATTGAATCCCCGCCGGAATTCTGATATTTAATTTAATTCGTTTATGTTCATAACCGCGTCCGTGGCATTTATCACATTTTTTAGAGATCGTCTTACCGCGACCGCCGCAATCAGGACAAATGCTTTGACTTTGAAATATACCGAACGGTGTACGCTGTTGGGTCGTTACCTTGCCGCTGCCGCCGCAGGTTGAACATGTATGAATATCATTTTTTGAATAAGCACCGCTGCCGCCGCAGGCAGTACACTGTTCATCCACATCAACCCCGATTTCTTCATCCTTGCCGAAAATCGCATCCATAAAATCAATGCGCAGCTGCATAAAGCGGTCATTCCCTTTGCGCGGACCGTTGCTTTGGCGCGTTCTGCCGCCGAAGCCGCCGCCGAAGAAAGATCCGAAAATATCACCGAAATCCTCAAATCCGCCGAAGCCGGCACCGCCGAAATTCGCCCCGTCCATTCCTGCATGTCCGAATTGATCATACGTTGCTTTTTTCTGAGGATCGGATAATACCTCGTAAGCCTCATTGACTTCCTTGAATTTTTCCTCTGCCCCGCTTTCTTTATTGACATCGGGATGATATTTCTTAGCCATCTTTCGATAAGCTCTTTTTATTTCATCGTCACTGGCACCCTTACTGAGTCCCAAAACTTCATAATAGTCACGTTTACTCATTTACAACCACCTTCCTGATTCAGTGTGATTCAGCTATAAATGATCTTTTCAGCAGACGCAAAGCAGCTTCACATCCCGATTCCATTCAAAATCCCAATCACAGCTTTATCTTATCTGTATGTTTCTTACGGAAAACAGACGAGCTTATTCAAGCATCGTCTGATTCGACTACTCCTTTTCTTCGTATTCAGCGTCTACAACATTATCATCGTTTGCGTAATCCGCACCCTGTTGCTGATACATTGCAGCACTTGCTGCCTGTGCAGCCTGTTCCAACGCATCAAGCTTACTCTTCACTGCTTCCATATCGTTTTCATCCAATGATTTTTGCAGTTCATCGCGCAGCTTCATTGTTTCATCTTTTTGATTTGCATCAATCTTGTCACCGTTATCCGCAAGCATTGAATCAATCTGGTTGATAAAGGATTCGGCACGATTACGCAAATCGATTTCTTCCTTGCGCTTATCATCTTCCGCCTTATGCTCTTCAGCCTCTTTTACCATGCGTTCGATTTCATCATCACTTAAACCGCTGGAGTTCTGAATCGTAATTGATTGTTGCTTACCGGTACCTTTATCAGTTGCTGAAACATGAACAATACCGTTTACATCAATATCGAATTTAACTTCGATCTGCGGCACACCGCGACGTGCCGGTGCGATACCGTCAAGCTTAAACAGACCGAGTTCTTTATTGTCGTTTGACATCGGGCGCTCACCCTGTAATACACGAATATCTACTGCCGGCTGATTGTCTGCTGCAGTCGAGAAGATCTGTGATTTACTTGCCGGAATTGTTGTATTACGCGGAATCAACACAGTCATAACACCGCCCATAGTTTCAATACCGAGTGATAACGGAGTAACATCCAACAATAATACATCTTTAACATCACCCGCAATAACACCGCCTTGAATGGAAGCTCCCATCGCAACGACTTCATCCGGATTTACGGAACGATTCGGTTCTTTACCTAAAATATTCTTAACCGCTTCCTGCACTGCCGGAATACGAGTAGAACCACCAACCATCAATACTTGGTGAATATCATTTTTAGTCAATCCGGCATCACGAAGAGCATTGCGTACCGGTTCCATAGTGCGATCTACCAAATGCTTTGTCATTTCATCGAATTTCGCTCTTGTCAAGCTTGCTTCAAAATGCAGCGGACCGTCTGCTCCGGCAGAGATAAACGGAAGTGAAATCTGGGTTTGTGCCATACCGGACAAATCCTTCTTAGCTTTTTCGGCAGCCTCTTTTAAACGCTGCATTGCCATTGTATCCTTACTTAAATCAACACCGTTTTCCTTTTTGAAAGTATCTACCATCCAGTCAACGATCACATTATCGAAATCGTCACCGCCCAAACGTGTATCTCCGTTTGTAGACAATACTTCAAACGTACCGTCGGCAAGTTCCAAAATGGAAACATCGAAAGTACCGCCGCCTAAGTCATAAACAAGTACTTTTTGTTCCTGATCGGTCTTATCTAAACCATAAGCCAGTGCTGCGGCTGTCGGTTCATTGATAATTCGCTCTACTTCAAGACCGGCAATCTTTCCGGCATCCTTTGTCGCCTGACGCTGCGCATCATTGAAATAAGCAGGCACCGTGATAACTGCCTTATCTACTTTCTCACCTAAATAATCTTCTGCATAGCCTTTTAAATATTGTAAAATCATAGCGGATACTTCTTGCGGAGTATAATCTTTTCCCTCTAAAGTAACCTTTTCACTTGTACCGATTTTACGTTTGATGGAGCTTACTGTATTTTTATTTGTGACTGCCTGACGCTTAGCCGCATCACCGACAATACGCTCACCGTTTTTATACGCAACAACAGAAGGTGTTGTACGATTTCCTTCCGGATTCGTAATAACCTTGCATTCACCGCCTTCCATCACACTGACACAGGAATTCGTTGTACCTAAATCAATACCGATAATTTTACTCATGTTCTTTTCCTCCTAATTTATTCACTTACTTTAACTAATGTTGCACGCAACACTCGATCTTTTAACATATAACCCTTTTGTAAAACCTCAATTACCATGCCGCTTTCTACATCTTCCTTCTTTTCCTGCATCAAAGCATTATGGAAATTAGGATCAAACGGCTTATTCAAAGCTTCAATTTCACATACGCCTTCTTTTTCAAGCACCGATTTCAATTGAGTATAGATCATTTCAAAACCCTTGACATAATTTTTAATGTTTTGATCGTCTACTTTGACATCAAGCGCTCGCTCTAAAGAATCCAGCACCGGAAGCACCTCTTGAGCAAAGCTTTGAATGCGATATTTACGCACATTATCCGCCTCTGCCTGCAGACGTTTTTTCATATTGTCCGCATCCGCATATGCTTTGAAATAAGCATTTTTGCTCGCTGCCAACTCTTCCTGCAAAGAAGCAATTTCCGCTTCCAGCTCCTGCAGCTTTTTCTTTTTGGCAGCCTTCGGTTTTGGTTCCGCTTCCTTTTTATTCGGCGTTTCTTCCGCTGTATTGGCAGCTTCCGCTACCGTTTCTGTCGTTTCCTGTTTAATTTCATTTTCCTGCATAAGTACCTCCTATCCTTCGTACTCATCACGATACATCTCCTCGATGACCCTGCTCATATATTCCATCAAGGCAACCACACGATTGTACTGCATCCGAGTCGGACCGACAATCATCAGCTGTCCTTCTTCTTCCTCATTTAACTTAAACTTGCTGGCAACTACCGCAACATTATTCATATGCAGTACCTGATTGGTATTATCCTCACCGATACAGACCATTAAATCGCCTTCATGATTGGCAAGCTCACGCCACACGCTGGAATCCTCAAGCATACTCATCAGCTGCTTCAGTTTCTCTATATCGGCAAATTCCGGCTGATACAGCATATTGCTTTGCCCGCTGTAGTAGACATTGTCACTCGCAAAGCGAACAAACGCATTTACAAAGGCTTGAAACAGCACCTCGTGCCTTGTGATATGCGCTTCCAACAGCGGCTGTATCTCCTGCATCCGCTCAACCACGCTGCTGATCGGTGTCCCGCTCAGTTTTTCATTCAGAATCACACAGCAGTTTTGTATATCCTCAACACTGATCTTTTCATCAAATTGAAATGTTTTATTCTCCGTATGACCATGATCGGTAACAAAGATTGCTACGGCACTGCGCTCACTGATCGGTATCAGCTGTACATGCTGAAGCCGCTGACATTTTGAATCAGGTCCCAGAACCACTGAAGTAAGATTCGTCATATCTGATAAAATATCACAGCTTTTTTTAACAATCTCATCTAAAGAATAATGTCTTTCCTTGAAAACCTTCTGCAAGGAATTCTTAACACCTTCGTCCAATTCCTTTTCCATAAGGTTTTCCACATAGAAGCGGTATCCTGCAGAACTCGGAATTCTCCCTGAGGATGTATGCGTTTTTTCCAACAAGCCTTCAGCTTCGAGCGCCGCCATTTCATTGCGGATGGTCGCCGAAGAACAAGGAAAATCTAACAGTGTCATCAGTGTTTTGGAACCAACCGGTTCAGCCGTTCTCGTAAATTCATCAACGATTGTTTTAAAGATTACGATTTGCCGGTTTGTCAACATCTGTAACACCTCTTTCTAGCACTCTTGCTCTATGTCTGCTAATAGTATATGCTTTTTCATTAGCACTGTCAATACCCTAAGTGCTAAAACTATCGATTTTCGACTATTTTATTAAAGCCGACTATATACTTCATTGCATTATTCATAATATACCTCTATGGTTTACTATTTCCTGATCATACCATATTATACAAGCTTTCCGCATGAAACAGTTGTTCTTATTCTGCTTTCACTTTACCGTTTCTTCCTATACTTTTTCATTCATATAAAAACAGGTACAAGAAATGAATCCAATACCTGTTAATTTATCTTATGATTATTTCAAATACTTTTGCTTAATCTGTCAACTGTGCGGATAATTCCAAAAATTCATCAATACGCTGTCGGCAAGTCTCAAGACTTTCCTCCCAAAATGAGCGATCCTGCAGATCGATTCCTGCCATAGCCGCCACATTCTCCACATGAGAAACAGTAGTAGCCTTCAGCATTTCACGATATTTATCCACAAAAGGCGCTCCTTCTTTTTCATAACGCGCCACTAAACCGCGGGCAAATAATCCTCCGAATGCATAAGGGAAATTATAAAAGCTTAGTGAAGGTGAGTAATAATGTGATTTATTGATCCACATAAACGGATGTAAATACTGCGGATCCAAAGCATCACCGTATGCTTTCTTTTGTGCATCTAACATCATTTCGCATAATTCATCCGCAAATAAAAATGAAGTTCTTCGTTTTTCAAACACGGCTTTTTCAAAGGAATAGCGTGAATAAATATCACAAATAATCTGAGTCAGATCCTGAAGCTGCTTCTCAATCAAAAGTAGTTTTTGAAGTGGATCGCTTTCCTCTTTTATCGCAGCGTTCATAATAATATTTTCATTAAAGGTAGAAGCTGTTTCCGCCACCGGCATTGAATAATCGGTATTCAAAATGCGATGGTCCTCAATCATCATACCGTGATATGCATGACCTAACTCATGCGCCAAAGTCACAATATCGCCGAGTTCGCCGTCATAATTCGTCAGAACACGGCTCTGTTTGATAAAAGGCAGATTCGCACAGAAAGCACCGCCCACTTTTCCCTTGCGCGGATAAAAATCAATCCATTCCTGATCAAAGGCAGTTTCAATCATATCAGCCAGATCTTGTGCAAAGGGTGAAAAATGATTCAATAAATATGCTTTTGCGTCCGCAATCGTATATTTTTTTGAAGACTGTGTTTTTGAAGATAAAGGAGCGAATAAATCATACCAAGGCAACCCGTTTTGATGTCCCAACATTTCCGCTTTTCGCTTTAAATAACGATGAAACAGCGGCAAGGTATCGGTAATCGCATCCATCATCACATCAAGCGTCTTGCGCTCCATTCGCGAGTAATATAGGGTCATATCTAACGGAGAGGTAAACTTTCGTAAATCACAGACGGTATTCACCTGTGATTTGATATTATTCAAGGCAAACGCAACACTTTGCTTAATCGCATCATATGCCTTTAATTCTGCCTCATACGCTGCTTTTCTGACTGCGGCATCACTGTCATAAGCAAGAATGCGGACTTCACTCAACGTAATTTTTTTATCTTGATACGCTACCTCTAATGTACTCGTTAAATATTCCTGCAAATTGGACCAAGCATCACCGGCTGATATATTCAGTTTGGTAATCACTTCCTCCACATCATCCGACAAGCGATATTTCCCGTCTCTCTTGGTTTCCTTTAATAAATATTCATAGGATTTCAAAAAGTCACTTTGTTGGACCACTTGATCAATATCAGCACAATCCTGAATAAACGCATCCATTTGCGCCAACGCTTTCGCACCCTCACTGGCGGTTTGATTCAGCTGTCCCAATAAAGCAACCGTCTGCGCATCACTTGTATCCACCGACTGCCTCAAAGATAAATAACTTCCAAGTTTCCAACTGCACAGTGCCAGCTGTTCCTGTTTTTGCAAAATATCGGTTATACTGCGTACCTCATCCTCATGGTTCAACTGCTTCACCGATTCATTCAAATCGTTAATCAACTGCTCTAACTGCGTTTTATCCTGTTGAAAATTAGGATCGTCATAGCCTGTATATAAGGCGTCCAAAGACCATGTATCGTTCATAATTCCACCTGCTTTCTAATATAGCTTACCCTATTATAGCATAATTCCGTCAATAAAATCATTTTCATGGTTTCGATCTGTTCAATATTGCTTTTCAGACACAAAGCATCAAATTACAGGAACAATGCATCATGACTTAACCATCGCTTTATCATAATCCTTATATATCTGAAATACAAAAACATTTAGATATTTATCAAAATGTTTTGACAATCCGCAGGTTTTGACTATAATATATTTAGATCATTATCTAAATGATAAAAACAGACAAGGAGGAAATCGTGCATATACAGGAGACCTTTCGAGCGTTGAGTGATCCGACACGACGAGCAATTATCACACTGTTACAGAGCGGACCGCTCCATGCTCAACAGATTGTCGATCACTTCGATATTACCAACGCAACTGTTTCTCACCATTTGTCTATTCTGAAAAAAGCAGGATTGATTATTGATGACAAACAAGGAAAATATATTTATTATGAATTAAATACATCAGTCCTAGATGAAATTATCGGATGGTTTTCCGCTCTGAACACAAGGAAGGAGGACAGCAATGAAAAATAAATTCAGTTATAAGATATTCGCAGTCACTCTTATTGCGTTGGCTGCCGCCGTTTATACATTTATACAGGCAAATGATGAAATCATCATCCATTGGGACCTCAACGGCAATGCCGACGGGTATGCGCCTAAAGAAATTATTTTGATACTACCCTTTCTGATTCCGCTTATCGATGGTTTAATCATATGGATCTCTCATCTGGATCCGCGAAAGAATAATATACAAAAATCTGCATCCGGTATCCAAGCAGTGCGCTTTATTATCGCAGCGATTTTATTCATCTGCACGATACTGACTTGTATTGAAACGCTTTATCCGAAAACACTGAATATAGAAGTGATTGCGCCGTGTTTTGTCGGCATCATGATTATGATCATCGGCAATATTCTGCCGAAAATTCGCTCAAACTATACAATCGGTATACGCAATCCTTGGACGTTGCACAGTGACATCGTATGGCAAAAAACGCAGCGATTCAGCGGCAGACTTTGGTTTGTCTGCGGTATCGCCGTCTGTTTGTTCAGCGTCATGCCTTCTTTCAGTCATCTTTTGATGCTGGCCATGATCTTTTTCATTATCATCTTACCGAATCTATACGCTTATTATATATATCGAAAAATGCGAAAGGAGAATACTTATGATAGAAATTAAGCATGTAACAAAAACCTTTGGAGGAACTAAAAAAGCAGTGGATGATTTATCACTTACGATCAATGACGGAGAAATCATCGGATTTATCGGACCTAACGGAGCCGGTAAAACAACTACAATCAAGATGATTACCGGTATATTGAATCCTGATGAGGGGGAAATTTTGATCAATCATATTCCGATTGCTAAAGAACCGCTTAAGGCAAAACAAGAAATCGGTTTTGTTCCCGATCAAGCTGATATTTTTTTACGCTTAAAAGGAATCGAATATTTAAACTTTATGGCCGATATGTATGAAGTGGAACAATCGCTTCGTCCGCAGCGAATCAAAGAATTAGCTGAATTATTTGCCATGGAAAACGCATTGAATGATAAAATATTGTCCTATTCACACGGTATGCGCCAAAAGATCGTGATTATGGGCGTATTGATCTGTGATCCTAAGGTTTGGATCTTGGATGAGCCGTTAACCGGTTTGGATCCGCAATCAGCCTTTCGTTTAAAGGAGCGAATGCGCGAACATGCAAATCGCGGCAACTGTGTATTCTTCTCTACCCATGTATTAGAGGTTGCCGAAAAGCTTTGTGATAAAGTCGCAATTATCAATAACGGCAATATTCTCTTTTTCGGTACGTTAAAAGAGCTGATGGATGAACATCCGCATTGTGAATCATTGGAAGCACTGTTCTTAGAGGTAATACAGTATGCATAAATATCTCTCATTGACAAAAACATTGATGAAAAGCGGCTTCGCCTTACAGGACGGAAAGCTTCGCAAAGCCTATCGTTTCCTGTTGTATTTCATTTTACTGATTGCCGTTTTACCGACACTGGCATCCATTTATATCTTGATTATCACCACTTTACCGATGTACAATCAAATCGATCAAAGTGCATCATTAATGGGCGTGATTCTCTTTATTGTTTGTATTACAACTTTTCTGTTTTCATTGTTTATTATTCCGAGCATCTTTTATTTCAGCAATGATATTGATTTTCTGCTTGCTTTACCGCTTAAAGGAGATCATATTATCGCATCGAAATTCACCGTATGCTTGATGTATGAATATCTTACGACATTTGCGATTTTAATACCTGCCACCGCTGCTTATTTAAGCGTGTGCGGCTTCTCGGTATCGCTTTGTCTGTTTGCGCTGTTAACGGCACTGTTAATCCCTATATTTCCGCTTGCGATCTCAGCCGGCTTAACCATATTAATTATGCGCTTTATGCCTTTTTTCAAAAACAAAGATCATTTTCATTTTATCTCGGGGATCTTATTAGTTGTAATCGGAATTTCAATCTCTGTTTATATGAATTCCATACAAGCGGGAGATGAAAGTGAAATGCTTAGTCTGTTGTTCAGCGGAGACAATTCACTTTTAACCTTGTTTATGAATTTCTTTCCCGTGATTCCTTATTTTGCTCGTGCGATTGTACAGGGAAGTATAGTTGATTTTATAATCGCTGTCGGAATCTGTATACTGTCCTTTATCATTTTAACGGGGCTTGGCAGAATGTGGTACTTCAAAGGCGCAATCGGCAACAGTGAAGCTTCCGCAAACCATAAAAAGCTGAGTGAGCTGTCACAAAAGGAAATGAAACAGACGAATAAAACAATTGCTTATCTGAAAAAAGAATGGCGAATGTTGTTTCGAACACCGGCTTTTGCGACGAACTGTATCGGTTCCACCGTTATCTTTCCTTGCATGCTGTTGTTTATGTCGATCTTTTCGCAAGATCAAAAATTATTATTTTCAATGATCGATACCATTCAATACGATTCAAATTTCATCTATTATGTAATCATGTTCGGGCTTGGAGCGGGATTGTTTATCGGATGTGTGAACATGGTATCCGCTACCGCTGTCTCACGTGAAGGTAACAACTATATCGTTATGAAATATCTACCGGTTTCATATCGTGAACAGATTCACGCAAAAATGCTGTTAGGAATTATTATGGGTATCGTCAGTGATCTTTTGATCATATTCGCAATAATGAGCATCTTATCGTTTGACTGGTATTATTATGTACTCCTATTCATTTGTATGTGCATCAGTACCGTATTATCAAATGAAATATGCATTATTGTAGATATGCATAAGCCTAAGCTTGTTTGGGAACAAGAAGCGTCAGCAATCAAACAGAATTTCAGTTCTTTCTTTGCGACAATGATTATGTTGGGATTATGCACCGGTATGATTTTGGTGGCTCTGCTTATGCCTAATGAATACATTCTGTTGGCCACTGCCTTTTTTCTCATTCTTTGTATTGTCGCAAGTATTCTGGGATATTGGCTGTGTGGTACACTTGCACAAAATGCCATTGATAAATTATAGGTGCGCATATGAAAATTCTTTATTACAGCGTAAGCTATGAAAGCTATCAAAAAATATCCGCAGTGTTGTCTTCCGTAAATATCGATGTTACTTGGATTCAACAAAATCAAGGCTGTTTGACAATTGATGAGATCATTAACCAAAATCAAAAGTCTGCCGATTCATGTACACTGCCGAATATCACAGTCATGATTTTTCATGAAATGAATGATGAACAAATCGGCATTGTCATTGATCTTCTGAAACAACAAGGAATCAACGTCCCCTATAAATGTGTCGTTACCAAACACAATCAATCATGGCGTTTGATTGATTTATTTCAAGAGCTGATGAAGGAACACGAATACTTCAGCGCCTATGAACAGCTGAAACAATGTATTGCACAGGTCAGTGAATTACAGGAACGCATATACAGTGAAGAATCATGAAAGCAATATGAAAACGCCTTTATGAACGGCTATTTCCTGCTTCAAAAACAAAGCTCAACAGATGAATTAAAAACAGCGATTCAAGCAATTAATGATACAAAGAACAAGTTGTGTAAAAATAGATAAAAAAATAAAAGTGACTTATAGCGAGTCACTTTTATTGTGGTTAAAGAAATGCTGCAGTTTATATACAATCTTAATACTAATAAAGCTAAACTAGCAATAGGAATCTTTATGATGCTTTTGATAATGCTCATAAAGTGCAGTTCCCTTATTACAAGCGCTGCAGCTTCCGCAGCTGCCGTTACAGCCGGAATTGTTGCGGATGGATTGAATGCACTTTTTAATAAGCAGAAGCAATAAAACAACAATTATGATACTTGACACTGACTCACCCGCTTTCCCGCTGCATCATTGCGTTTTACGCGCAGCAGCATATATAACATCCCAAACAGCGTCAATCCCGCAAAAGCTGTCATCAACGTAAAAATGCCGCTGTCTAACCAAATCCAAAGCTGATATACAATAAAGGAAACCGCATATGCCAAAGCACATTGATAACCGATTGCGAAGATCGTCCACTTGCGATGATTCATTTCACGCTTTATGGCTCCGATTGCCGCAAAGCACGGCGCACAAAGTAAATTGAAAATCATAAATGAATATGCCGATGCCATCGTGAAACTCGCTGCTAAGCTTCCCCATATTTCAGCACCGTCCTCGGCAATCTCTCCGTATCCGTATAAAATCCCAAATGTCGATACTACATTTTCTTTAGCAACGAGTCCGGAAATTGCCGCAACCGCACTTTCCCAATTTCCCCATCCCAGCGGAATAAACAGAAAGGATAACGCAGATCCGAGTGCTGCCAAAAAGCTTTGATCTAATTGATCGCTGCTTAACATTTCGATATGACCGCTCACCATACCGAAGCTTGATAAAAACCAAATGATCATCGTAGATAATAAGATAACCGTCCCTGCCTTTTTAATAAAGCTAAAGCCGCGCTCCCGTGTACTGAGAAGAACATTATTTACCTTAGGCATATGATATGCCGGAAGTTCCATCAAAAACGGTGTCGCTTCCTCAGCAAATAAACTTGTTTTCTTCAGTGTGATACCCGAAAGAATCACCGCCGCAATACCGACAAAATAAGCAGAAGGACTCACCCACCACGCTCCTTGAAATAATGCGCCGGCAATTAAAGCGATAATCGGAAGCTTTGCGCTGCACGGTATAAAAGAGGTCGTAATGACCGTCATTCTTCGATCGGATTCATTTTCAATTGTTCGACTTGCCATAATCCCCGGAACACTGCAGCCGGTTCCGATCAACATCGGAATAAATGATTTCCCCGATAATCCGAATTTACGAAATATCCGATCCAATATAAAAGCAATGCGTGCCATATAACCGATTTCCTCTAAAAGTGCCA
Source organism: uncultured Erysipelotrichaceae bacterium (assembly GCA_947569705.1). Classification (GTDB taxonomy): domain Bacteria; phylum Bacillota_I; class Bacilli_A; order Erysipelotrichales; family Erysipelotrichaceae; genus C-19. Next base: position 43,556 of record CANOSP010000004.1, on the reverse strand, counting down.
AGAAAAGAAATAACACAAGCATTTGCGGGACAAAGCCTAATACCGCGCCGACCCCGGCAACTATACCGTCAAGAATCAGGGACATCAACCAATCCGCACAATGAATTGATAATAAAACATTCTCTATTACCGGCGGAATAATTTCAGCGAACAGAACATCATTCACCCAATCAGTCGCTATGCCTCCAATGCCTGTTACTGCCATATAGTAGATAAAGGTCATAATTGCGGCAAAGATCGGCAAAGCCAATAAACGATGAGTCACAATGCGATCTATACGATCCGAAATGCTGATGCCGTTGTTTAATTTACGATAAGTCTGTGAGAGAACCTCAGTGATATAATCATAGCGAGCGACAGTCATAATACTTTCACAGTCATCATCGGCATCTGTTTCCAAGCGTTTTCTGATTTCACTGATGCTTTCATACTGAATTTGATTTAATAGCTGTTGATTCTTTAACTCTTCTTCATTTTCCAAATATTTTATCGCATACCAATTCTGCTCAAAAGGCTCATAATGCTCACTGATCACTGCTTTTATCTGTTCTAGCGCAAGCGCAATATTACCATGATATATATTTGTATAAGCGGGACGAGGTTGTTGAGCAAGCTGATATGCATGGGAAATTAACTGCTCTAATCCTTCGTTTTTTAATGCCGATACATGCACAATCGGACACTCCATCAACTTAGAAAGCTGATCGGTATCTACTTGATCCTTTTTCAATAAATCGCTCATATTCAGTGCGATCACCATCGGTATACCGATTTCTCGCAGCTGTGTTGTTAAGTAAAGACTTCGCTCTAAATTCGTCGCATCTAATAAATTAATAATTATATCAGGTCGTTCATTGATTAAATATTCACGCGCAACACGCTCTTCTAAAGAATATGGTGAAAGTGAATAAATTCCCGGTAAATCAATTATTTGAACTTCACTGTTTGTCTTTAATCTGCCTGTTTTTTTCTCTACCGTTACTCCCGGCCAATTACCTACATATTGATTACTGCCGGTTAAGGCATTAAAAATTGTTGTTTTTCCGCAGTTCGGATTACCCGCTAATGCAATTTTCATGTTCATCCTCCTTTGTTAGCTAGAGCTAACTTTATTGTTAAAAAAAATTATACTTTTACTACATCAATACCTGCTGCGTCTTTTTTACGAATCGTCAATTCATAACCGCGCACATGAAGTTCAAGCGGATCCCCTAAGGGAGCAGTCTTTTTTATTATGATAACGGCATTTTTTGTTAGACCTAACTCCATCAATCTTCTTTTTGTGGCAGCAGCACCTGAAATATTCAAGATCTTGGCACTTTGCCCTTGCTTCAATTCATTCAGCTTCATCCTGATTCCTCCTGTCTTACAATAATACGGTTTCCTAAAGATTTATCCAAAGCGATACGTGTATCCTTGATCATAGCGATCAAATTCCCGTTAATTTCATTTACAAGCGCACATTTCGCCCCGGACACAAATCCCATACTAGCTAAACGCAAGCGTATTTCATCATGACCGATAATCTTGGATACAATAAGCTCCCTTCCTTTAACTGCCATTGTAAGTGTCATAACTACGCTCCTCTCCAGAAAGTTAGCGAACGCTAACTTATGTATAAATGTTAGCATACGCTAACTTCATTGTCAATACTTTGTTCTGAAAAAAAGACAGAGAGTTTAAGGCTCCCTGTCTATGATAAACTTTATATATTGTTTTTATTCCGATTCTTTTTTCAGTAAGCTGTCTGATTTCTTTACCATGAAAGCCAGCAACATACCCAGCATTATAACCGAGAAGGCGTTAATACCGATAATCGGATTCGTAGTTGCAGTATTTACAATCGGACTGTCACTTGATACGATGGCATAATAAGAATTGTGATTTGTCGTAAAAGTGATAAATCCGTCTTCTACCTTAGAAGGAACCATAGTAACTGTTCCGTCATCAGCGATATACACAATTCCTAAATAGCGTTTAGCCAACAACTCATCATCAAGTTTGATTTTAACGGTGAAAGTTCCGTCCGGTATATATTGCATCCCTTTTTGCAGCATATAAATATCATATATTTTTTCGATATTATAATTTGCCAAATCATTCTTGTTTGTAATTTTATTGATAATTTCCGCCTTAGCTGTATCTGCTAAAGTTTCTACGATTAATTGTACATCTTCAGGGAATCTTCCTAAAACCGTTACTTGATTAGTATTATTATGAATTTGATTCACATAGCCCGGAAGATTCGGCTTAATAGGTTCATTCGGTTTAATCGGATTACTTGGTTTCGGCGGCTTAGGTGTAGGCAGCGGAGTTGAAGAATCTATTTTCACCAACGCTTTGATAGCTGCCGCTAAGGCTGCACAAGCATCATCTATTTCTTCCTGTGTTGCATTCGGATCTTGATTTATCGCTCTGGCTTTAGTTAAAGCAGCTTCCAAAACAGCCCAACTGTCAGTTTTATAATCATCTTTTGTTAAAGCTTCAGCTTTTTTGATTTCAGTCGCTAAATTACCTTTGAATACTTCATCGGGGATGGTCGGATCTACTTTGACCAAATCTTTTACAGCAGAATTCAGCGCAGTGCATGCTGCATCTACTTCATCCTGATTAGCCTCAGCATCTGCTTCTACTTGTATTGCCGTTTTTAACGCATCTTCCAACACTTTCCAGCTTTCTGCCGTATAATGACCTGCTGTTAAAGACTGTGCTCTGTGAATAGCAGCAGTCAGATCACCTTTATACACTTCATCAGGAATTGACGGATCAACTTTGACTAAAGCTTTTATAGCTGCATTTAATGCTTTGTATGCAATATCTACTTCATCCTGATTAGCGTCTGCATCTGCTTCTACTTGTTTTGCCGTTTTTAATACAGCTTCCAAATTTTTCCAGCTTTCAGCTGTATAATGATCCTCTGTTAAAGACTGAGCTCTGTGAATAACAGCAGTCAAATCACCTTTATACACTTCATCAGGAATTGTCGGATCAACTTTAATTAAATCATCTACTGCTTTATTCAATGCAGCGCATGCATCATCTACTTCATCTTGAGTAGCGTCTGCATCTGCTTCCACTCGCTGTGCTTTGTCCAATGCAGTTTCTAACATCTTCCAACTGTCTGCCGTATAATGATCCTTTGTTAAAGACTCTGCTTTATGGATAGCAGCAGTCAAATCACCTTTATACACTTCGTCAGGGAATGTCGGATCAACCTTAATTAAGTCATCTACTGCTTTATTCAATGCAGCACATGCATCATCTACTTCATCTTGGGTAGCATCTGCATCCGCTTCTACTTGCTGCGCTGCTTTCAATGCAGCTTCCAACACTTTCCAGCTTGCAGCTGTATAATGGTCCTCAGTTAAAATCTCTGCTTTATTAATAGCAGTCAGTAAGTCACTTTTATCCACCTCAGGAACGGTCACCAAAGCTTTATACGCTGCCTTTAAAGCGGCACATGCCTTGTCAACCTCATCCTGTGTTGCGTCCGCATCATCGTTTACCGTTTGTGCAGCAGTTAAAGCACTTTCCAAATCTGCCCAGCTGTCTGCTGTATAGTCTTTTTCCGTCAATTTCTCTGCCTTTTCAATCTCTGCTTCCAAAAGGCTCTTATCAACTACAACCTGTGTTGCGGCATATTCTCTGGCAATTTCAGTTACCTTATCATACATTCTGTCCGTTTCCGAATGTACGAGCATTCGTTGAACCTCATCGGCGTAGGTTGCACTGCCGTGATAAGTTGATTTTACAGGAAGCTTCATTGATTTTGTCAATGTCGTTATTTCCGTTTTATACTCATCGCTTTGTTCCATCAAATACTTCGCCTTCGCAACATCACGCATACCTTGCTTCAACATTTCATATCTCGGAGTGCTGTAGAAGGAAGCGTTATAATCAGCATCTATTTGATCACGTTCTACCGGATACACATACCATCCGTCACCCGGCTCCCAATAACGATAGCTGGCGTCACCATGCATATCATATACATAATTATCCCATGCCCAGCGCATAAAGCCATCGGTTCCTAAGGTCATTGTATACCAAATAGTCCAATAGTTATCACCCGGGTCACTAATCATAAAGTTTGTAGGATAGTCACCTGTACAGGAATAGAAGGTAGTAGTTAAGCCTAACTCTCTTCTGTGATCTGACAGCTGATTCATCTGCGTCTGACTCGTTACATTACCTAGGTTGATTGAAATATCATTGACACGATCGGTTAATGAATACTGATCCGGAGCAGCATAGTTTAATGCTGATGAAATTTTAAAGCTGTTGCCCTCAGAATCCGTTACAGATTCAATGGTGTTGACTGCAGCCGTTAAATCATCTAATTCACGTTCATCCATTGAAATATAGGTGATATCAAACCAGCCTTTTTCTTTAGAGTGTTTCATGAAATCTGTTAAGAATGCAGACCACGCCGCATCACCGGCTGTCGTACCTGCTTTTAATACTTCAGTTTTATAAGCAGAAGTAGCCTCATTATAATACTTGATTTGATTACCCCAAGGAACAATACTGAAGCATTTAATTTTACCGATACCGTTTACCGGATCAATAACACCGGAATCGATCATGAAATTAATCCATTTATCATACCAGTCATAATTGAATTCCCATGTACCGTCACTTTTCTTTGTCCATTTAATCATAGACGGATCATTATAATAAGACTGGTGACCCCAAGCTTCCTCCACGATGTTCGCAACAATATCATGACCGCCGTTATCCGCATATTCCTTTACGGACTCACGTAACAGATTAAAGTGCTGTTCAGTGAAATAGAAAGCATCATTAGAATCATTTGAAATACCGCCACTCGGAGTAGAGCCTAAGCCTAAATAATAATTCGCAACCGCAAACGGATGTTGCCAAATCTGTAATTCCGTCTTTTCGTTTTCCGGCTGAACAAGATTCAAAACTTCGATTTCATATGTTAATTCAATCGGATTCGCAAGTTCATCTGCGGTAACGGTAATTTTTCCCGTATAGTTGCCCGGCACTGTTGCTTGAGGAACATTCATACTTACCCATGCGAAATTTGCGGTATTCTTTGCGGCATCATGCGCACCGCCCTTATGAATCACATCAGGGAAATCTAATACGGTTCCTGCCAAGGCTCTTCCATCATTCGCTTTGACATTTTTCAGCCATTTAATATCTATATTATCAGCAGCAATTTTATTGCCGTTATTATCGGTAAAATCAGAAGCTGTAATATTGATATTATGCACATTGGCTTTTGCTAAAATATTAAGCTTTGAATTTAAGATGTCGCCCTTCCAAGCAACACCGCTCCAATTTCTAACGATTTCAGCTGCTAAAAGATCATCAAAATCACGTTGCGTTTCCAACAGCTTTTCGTTGCCTACGGAAACATTTAAGTCTTTAATAGCAGGATCAACATTGACCGTAACAGAAACAGAAATAGCAGTATCTTTTACCGTCGCAGTAACCTGCGTTTGTGACTTCGTTTTACTGATTGCGGTAATATTTCCGTCAGCATCGATAGTAGCCACTGAAGCATCAGCACTGGAGTAAACGATTTCAGGTTCTTCATTAAACCAAGGCTCATAAGAAATTGCCGGGAATTCAGCTGTTTGATTAATTCCTAAATCAATATCATCTGTATCCGCAAATATTCTTGTAATCGGCATGTCTTCATGATAAACCTTTAAATAATCTATCTGAAGTGCAGAGCCTGATTTCAGTTCAACCTTTAATGTATGCTCTTTATTATCTAATTCAGAGGATTCAAACAGCATTTGCTGATGCTGGGCACTGCCTGTAGTTGTCGCATCTGCGGTACCTACCTCTGCACCGTCTACACTGATTTTATACACACCGTGTCCGCTGTTCTTAGAACCGATAAGCTGAAATTTAGTTCCGACGAATCGCATTTCAAAATAGCCGTTGCTTGTATAATGCTCGTATCCGTCATGAAAATAATCAGGATAATAAGATTCTCCGCCACCCCATGTTCCGGTATATTTGATCTTAAATAACTCATCGGTTTCGGTTGCCATCACATCCTCAATCACAGTAAAGCCGGTATCAGAGTTTCCGAAAACCTTTGCATAAACGAATTGTACACCATAGGTAGTACCACTGCCTGTAGAAGCAGAATTTCGTTTCCCTAATACAGTTACCTTCGCAGTATGATCTCCCGGGCTCAATTCGGCACTCTCATACAACTTCACATTAGTTTGCGTTGTGCTCGCATAAGCATCATGCTCTGTCGCCGTTCCTCCATCAATCGCAACACTGAACATTGCATGATCAGCAGCCTTTTTCCCGTATAATTCCAGTTTTGTACCATTAAATGTTATATCAATGGTAGCGCCTGCCGAATTACTCCAATGCTCTGTTACATCAGCAGAACTTCCGCCTGTCGTAGGCCAATAGTCCCAACCGCCGTTATTACTGTTACCGCTGGAATACACAAAGCGTGCATCATTATCATCAATGATTTCGCCTTCATCAGCTGCTTTAATTTCTATGACTTGATTCATCGTAATCACTGAAACAAAGCAGCATGCAGCTAACAACAGTTTAGTAAATTTTTGTATCGCTTTCATCTTTGTCCTCCTATCATATATTCTCATAAAATCCGGATTTCTTCCTTTTTCGGCAACACCTCACTTATGTCTACAAATGTGTACTTTTGTGAATGATGCATCAACCATTTAAAATGTCGTTTTATTGAATATAAATCGGCATTTTTTCTATTTCAGCTGTTAATTCACAAAAGTACAGTTTTATAAACTAATACGCATTATATGTATGCGCTTTCTTATATTTAAAGTATATCACATGTATAGTAGATCTTGTTTGTACTTTTTAACAAAAATTTTATACTTTTTATTATAATAACTTAAATAAAAGTAACTTTTATTTATCAACGTTTTTGATTACTAACAGAATAGATCCTCTAACTTTTAAACGAATAAAAAGCTTTCGAATTCAATTATACTTGCATTCCTTCTTCAACCGTGAGATAATACTGTCGCATGGAAAAGGAGTGAGAGGATGAAGACTGTTTCTTACAGATAAAACAGAATTTCTAATACCTGAAGGTATTTCATCATGTAAGAAGGCAGCACGTCTTTTCCCTATGAATCTTAATAAACAAAAGCTGCAGAGTTCTTTCTTGTAGCTTTTTTATATACAATTTTTAACACTGCAATTTTTAAGCAGCTTTCATAATGCGAAGTGCTTCTTCTTACGATAACAAAAAGGAGGCATTTTTATATGTCGATGATAAAAATAGAACACTTAAGCTTTGCATATCCGAGCAGCTTTGAAGATGTATTTGATGATCTTAACTTGATTCTTGATACCGATTGGAAAATCGGACTGATCGGCAGAAACGGTAAAGGAAAAACTACGCTGTTAAAAATATTAATAGATGAGTATTCATACAGCGGCAACATTTATAAGAGTTCAGCGTGCGCCTATTTTCCTTATGTAATTGCGGATGAAACGGTGACTACACTGGCACTTTTACAATCGCTGTGTCCGCTTTGTGAGGAATGGGAGTTCAAGCGCGAATTATCCGCATTACAATTACCGACAACAATACTGGAACGCAGCTTTGAAACACTCTCGGGCGGTGAAAAAACCAAAATTCAGTTGGCTGCCCTATTCCTTCATGAACAGCGCTTTTTATTGATTGATGAGCCGACCAATCACTTAGATGCAGAAGGCAGAGCGGTGCTTGCCGCTTATCTGCGTCATAAAAAAGGCTTTCTGTTAGTTTCTCACGATCGTCATTTTTTAGATTTATGCATTGATCATGTCATATCGCTGAATCGCAGTAATATTACGGTACAAAGCGGTAATTTTTCATCATGGATGAATAATTTTCAGAAGCAACAGGAATATGAAATCGCCAAAAGCACACAATTAAAAAAGGAAATCAAGCAGCTGAAGCAATCGGCGCAAAGAACTGCGGTATGGTCCGATCGAATCGAAGCGTCTAAATTTCAAAACGGACCTGTCGATCGCGGTTTTATCGGACATAAATCCGCTAAAATGATGAAACGCTCTAAAGCGGCTGTTGCCCGACAACAGCGTTCCATTGATCAAAAAGCAGCTCTTTTGAAAAATCAGGAAGAAACACAGCCGTTAAAGCTGCAGCCGCTGAAACATCATACGCAAACACTCGCAGTCTTTCGTGAAGTGATACTTCAATATGATCAAAAGCCGATCACAAGCGCGTTAAGCTTTACGATTGAACAAGGTGATCATATCATTTTGAACGGTAAAAACGGCAGCGGTAAAAGCACATTGTTAAAACTGTTAAACAAAGAAGCGATCTCGTACAGCGGAGAAGCTTTGATCAATCCTCAGCTGAAAATCTCTTATGTGCCGCAGGATTGTTCCTTTCTCAGCGGCAGCTTATCACAATTTATTCAAACGAATCATATTGATGAAAGTTTGATGAAAGCCATACTGAGAAAACTGGATTTTTCACGCCTGCAGTTTGAGCGAGATATGAGCAGCTATTCTGACGGTCAGAAAAAGAAGGTGTTAATTGCCAAAAGTCTCTGTGAAAGCGCACATTTGTATTTATGGGATGAACCGTTAAATTACATTGATATTTATACAAGAATGCAGCTGGAAGAATTATTGCAAAGCTTTGACGGTACGATGGTACTTGTTGAACATGATCAATACTTTCAAGAAGCTGTTGCTACAAAAATCATCGAGCTTTAAAAAAAGTGATGCCGTCGGCATCGCTTTTTTATACGTCATTATGCATTTTCAAACTGTGAATTATAAAGCTGAGTATAGAATCCGTTGTCTTTCATTAAATCCACATGATTGCCGGCTTCTACAATATCGCCGTCTTTCATTACCAGAATCAGATCGGCATCACGAATGGTGGAAAGACGATGCGCAATCACAAAGCTTGTTCGATTTTCCATCAGTTTTTCCATCCCTTTTTGAATCAACACTTCTGTTCTTGTATCGACAGAAGATGTCGCTTCATCAAGAATAAGAATTTTCGGATCGGCCAAAAACGCACGTGCTATTGTCAACAGCTGCTTTTGTCCTTGTGATACATTATTGGAATCCTCGTTGATTTCGGTTTGATAGCCGTGATCCAAGGTACGAATAAAGTGATCGACATAAGCGGCATCCGCTGCTTTCATAACTTCTTCATCTGTGGCATCCAGCTTACCGTAACGCAGATTATCCATAATTGTACCGTTAAACAGCCATGCATCCTGTAAAACCATACCGAACAATGATCTTAAATCACTTCTGCGCATATCCGTCGTTTTAATTCCGTCGATATAAATCGCTCCGCTGTTTAATTCATAAAAGCGCATTAACAGCTTAACAATGGTTGTTTTTCCGGCACCGGTAGGACCGACGATTGCAATCTTTTTACCCGGTTTTATATACATGGAAAAATCGTTGATAATAATTTTATCTTCCGTATAACCGAAGTGTACATTTTCAAAGGTAACCTGCCCTTGAATATTACAGTTTCCGTCTGCGTCATAGATTTCCACCGGATTTTCACACTCTGCAATTTCTTCACTTTCGCCTAAGAATTCAAAGACTCGCTCAGCCGCAGCCGCAGTAGACTGCAACATATTCATAACTTGAGCCATTTGGGTAATCGGCTGATTAAAGTTACGCACATATTGAATAAATGCCTGAATATCACCGATTTCAATACTTCCTGCCGCAGCTAAGTAACCGCCGACGATACAAACACCGACATATCCGATATTGCCGACAAAGACAATGACCGGCTGCATCAATCCGGAGAAAAACTGTGATTTCCAGCCAACTCCGTAAAGCTTTTGATTATGATGTTCGAATTCTTCGATACTGCGTGCTTCACCGTTGAATGCCTTCATTACGATATGACCGCCGTACATCTCTTCAATATGACCGTTCACATCACCGAGATAGCGCTGTTGGCGGCTGAAATATTTCTGCGTATGCTTCACAATCGACAGCACGAGAAATAAGGACAGCGGTACACTGACAAAGGCAACCAGCGTCATTTGCCAACTGATTGACAACATCATAATCGTAAAACCGATAATATTCACAACACTTGTAATTACCGTATTTAAGCTCTGTGATAATGATTGCGCCAAGGTATCGACATCATTAGTCACACGAGACAACACATCGCCGTGGGAATTCGTATCAAAATAGCGAAACGGCATCCGATTGATCTTGGCGGCAATTTTTTGACGCAGATCATAAGCAGTGCGTTGAGTGACCGAAGACATAATATATTGTTGAATAAAGGAGAAGATACTGCTGGCGAGATACAGAACCAACATAAACAAGATGATTTGAAGAATATAATCAAAATCTATTCCGCCGGCTCCACTGATCTTATTCATAAAGCCTTCGGCAAGTGCCGTAGTCGCTTTACCGGATATTTTCGGTCCGACAATCATAAAGACGGTACCGGCTACCGCAAAGACCATCGCAATGATGATTTGCACATAATAAGGGCGCATATATTGAATCAGCTGACGCATAGTGCCCTTAAAGTTTTTGGCTTTCGCATTGCCACCCATCATCGGTCCCATCGGACCGTGCGGCATGCGTTTCGGAGGTGTATTTTGTTTACTCATGGTGCAGTTCCTCCTTTGATAATTGAGAATAAGCAATTTCTTGATAAACGGAACAATTTTTCAACAATTCCTCATGGGTTCCGTTGCCGACAATGCGTCCGTTATCGAGTACAATAATAGAATCCGCATGCATAATCGAAGAAATACGCTGTGCAACAACAAGTACGGTTGCCTTAGTTTTCGCAGTTAATTCATTTAAGGCTTTTCTTAGCTTAGCGTCGGTTTTGAAATCCAGTGCGCTGAAGCTGTCATCGAATATATAAATATCAGGCTGCTTTACCAAAGCACGGGCAATTGATAAACGCTGCTTTTGACCGCCGGATACGTTCGTTCCGCCCTGTGCAATCTCTTCTTCATAGCGATTTGGTTTTGCCTCTACAAACTCTTTTGCCTGTGCAATTTCACATGCCATATCCAAGTCAGCCTGCGTCGCATCGGCTTTGGCATATCTTAGATTGGATTCGATCGTTCCGGAGAATAAAATTCCCTTTTGCGGTACGTAACCGATCTTATCGCGCAAGGATGCCTGCGTTACCTCTTTGATATTGACTCCGCCGACATAAACAGCACCTTCGCTGACATCATAGAATCGCGGTACCAGATTGATCAGCGTCGATTTTCCGCTGCCGGTACTGCCGATAAACGCCGTTGTTTTGCCCGGCTCAGCCGTAAAGCTAATATCATGCAGAACATCTTCCTCGGCTCCCGGATAACGGAAACTGACATGATCAAACACAATCAAGCCGTTTTGTGCATCATCAAATGCTTTCGGCTGTTTAGGATCCTGAATACTGACCTCACAATCCAATACCTCTTTGACACGTACACCGGCAACTGCGGCACGCGGTACCATTATCGCTACCATTGAAATCATCAGGAACGCCATGATGATCTGCATCGTATATTGGATAAACGCCATAATATCACCGATCTGCATCGTTCCGGTATCAATCTGATGTCCGCCGACCCATATGATCAACAGTGCGACCGTATTCATAATTAACATCATCAACGGCATCATCGCTGCCATCGTACGATTAACAAACAAGTTCGTTTTGGTAATATCTTTGTTTGCCTTGTCAAACTTCGCTTCCTCATAATCCTGTGTATTAAAGGCACGGATTACACTCATGCCGTCTAAGAATTCACGCATGACAAGGTTTAAGCGATCGATCAGCTTTTGAATCAGTTTAAATTTCGGCATTGCGACAAACAAAATCGTGAAAATCAATCCGAGAATTACGGCCAATACAAGAGCAATAATCCACGTCATAGATGCCCCGGAGCTGATCACCTTCAACAGCGCTCCGACACCGATAATCGGCGCATAGATCACGATGCGCAGAAACATGACAATCACCATTTGTACTTGTTGAATATCATTGATATTACGAGTAATCAATGAAGCGGTGGAGAACCGATTGAATTCGGTATTGGTGAAGCTTTCCACCTTTTTGAAAACATCACCGCGCATACGCTTGCCGACACCGGCTGCGATCTTACTGGCGAAAAAGCCGACAAATACAGCACAGACAGCACTTAATAACGACATTCCGAGCATTTTAAGTCCGGCTGCCATAATATAATCGTTTTGAATCGCATCCGTGTCAATTCCGATTGCTTCATATTCACTTTTAATATACGCTGCCACCGCTCCCTGCATCGTTGAATCTCCCATCGCAGAAAGCTTCTCACGCATATCCTTACGCATATCGAGCAGCTGTTCTTCACTCGATGTTGCTTTCAATACATCAAATACAGTCATGCCCGCAGGCAGATTCTGTATCATTTCTTCCCATTCTTCCGCTTCTTCACCTTTGGCAAATGCACTGTTGCCGTCCCCTTGTGAGATTTGATTCAAGCTCATCACCAACATAGCCGGTTCTCGAAAGCAGATGCTCAATCGATTCATATCAAGCGTTTCCTGATCATTTAACAAATACAACACTTCACTTTTTAACAACGGATACGCTGCTTTCTGTTCCTCGGTCGCGATTTTGTTATCCACTATATGATAGCTGTTTTTCATCACTTTTTTTTCTTCGGAATTTAAAAATAACAGAATCTTTTCATACTCACTCTTTCTGATCACCTTAGGAACACTTTCATCAATCCCGCCTGTTTGAATACCGGTATTAACAATATCCGACATATAATCAGGAAGTGACAACTCCGTTTGTGCCTGTACAAATAACAGCGCAATAATTGCTATTACCGACAACGTAAACGGCTTTAAATATTTAATCATCAATGAAATCATCGTTTCATCTCCTTTCACTCACTTATTTCATAATCGGACCGTATGCCTTTGCTTTATCTAAAATTCTGAGCAACGCATCACTATCCTCTTCTCCCAAGTAATGAATAAACTGCACAATTCCCGCTAACAGCTCTTCCTCGTTCTGTTTTAACAACTCTAAAGCTTCGGGGGTAAACCGTAAATACACACTGCGTCGATCATGTTCCAGAACCACCCGATTGAGCCATCCTTTTCGCTCATAATCACGAACCATTTGCGAAACAGCCGCCGGTGTAATATGAAATATATGCGAAACATCACTCATTTTGATCATTCCTGTTTCACTTTTTTCCGTTTCATCTAAGATCACACCCAATGTCATCATATCACGCATACGAAAAAACTGTTGTTTTTGACTCTCATGCGCAGAAAGATGACGCTTTTTCATAATATAAAACAGATGACTTAATCGCTTCGCCTTCTCTATATCATTCATACATTTCTCCTAATCCTTAATTTAATTAACTGTTAAGTCACTTAACAATCAATATACTATTATAGTCAAAAGTTTATGACAGTCAATACTTTTTATTATTTCACATAGTTTTTGATAATTGCATAAAAAATATGCACTGTCTTGTAAATTTCAACAGATAAAAGCGATTTCCATTAAACACTGCTGTAAAAACGAATCATTCATATAAAAAAAGATGGATTTTTATTTAAAATCCCGTATAATAGCTACATGGAAAAGGATGATGAAAGTGAAAAAAGGAATTATCGCAACCTGTGCATCAGCGATCTTATTCGGAGCAACACCGCTGTTGACCACAATGATTTACTCCTATGGAATAAATACAATGACAACGGTATTTTATCGCTCTGTCTTTGCGCTTGTTTTATCAGCGCTCTTATGTGCTTTTCAACGTGTTTCATTGCGCATTACGGCACAACAGCTGAAAGACTTGGCGGTTACTGCGATATTAGGAAGCGGCTTAACAACGATTCTGTTGTTTCAATCCTATGCTTATATCGATACCGGAAGTGCGACCGGACTGCATTTCTTATACCCGTTGTTTGTAGCTGTATCGGCACGTTTGTTTTTCAATGAACCGCTTACGAAACGTAAAATATATGCACTTCTGTCGGCATGTGCGGCGATGTTGCTGTTTTTATCAGACGGCAATGCGATTGGCTTTCGCGGTTATGGTTTAGCAATTGCCTCAGCTCTGACCTATGCTTTTTATATCATCTATTCCGAACAAAAGCATCTGACTGATATAAAACCGTTTAAATTATCCTTTTATCTCGCATTATTTACCGCAATACAGACAATGTGCTTTCATCTGTTTCAGCCGCAGCTTCAGTTTTCGCTGCCGCTGCCTGCCTATGGCTTAATACTGCTTTTGGCGCTTTGCTCGGCAATTTTCGCTGTCATTCTGTTACAAATCGGCATTCGCTTGCTTTCCGGCAGCACCGCTGCCCTGTATTGCCTGTTAGAGCCGATCACATCATTACTTGTCGGAATTCTCTTCCTGAATGAAGCCATAAGTTTAAATAAAATCATTGCGGCACTCTTAATCGTTATTTCATTAAAAATCATCTATCAAAAAGAATCTGATACTGTAACAGCATAGAAAAACAGAGGTCTCATCAACGAAACCTCTGTTTTAAATTCGGTTTTAATTATGCGTTTACAGAAACGTTCGCTGCTTGTTCGCCGCGCTCGCCTTCTACTACTTCATAATCAACGCTCTGACCTTCTTCTAATGTACGGAAACCATCGCATTGAATTGCACTGTAGTGAACGAAAATATCTTTTCCGTCTTCTCCGGTAATAAATCCGTAACCTTTGTCGGCATTAAACCATTTTACTTTACCTGTACTCATTTTGAATACCTCCTATAAATGTTTAATAAGAAGCCTTCAATGTATAAAAAAATCACTGTTCTTTGGACTTATAATACATTGAACATCTAAATATAATTCCAGACCAGTGAAATCATAGTTATTTGTTGCTTTTTATTACGTGTATATACTAACATGAACCAAAGTCGGAGTCAAGCTTTTCATGGAAGATTCACAATATTCACTCAAGATACACACAGATTCAGATCAAAACTTCACATGTAATCCGCATTTAATCAATGATCGGAATACAAGGTGTTTTTATCATTGAATTATCCGTTTTTATTAAATAGATTCCGTAAGCAAAAGCAATGATGATTACAATCGCTTCACCGAGAAACATGACATCCAAGCTTTCTGTCGGCATAAAAATATCAAATGTATTGTATAATCCATGACAAAGAATACATGGCAGTATATGGTTTGTCTTACAATAAAAAGCTGCGCACATAAAGCCGAACGCTGTTGTATTCAAAACCTGTAACAGCGTTAAAAACAGATCGGCTCCGCCTAATACATTTAACAGATGCAGCCCGCCGAATAAGACAGCCGATACGCTCACCGCGGTTATATCACGCTTATGACGCAATGACTTAATTAAGAAGGAGCGAAAGATCATCTCTTCGGCAAAACCGACACAAAGCATACTGACGGTAATCAATAACAGCTGGTCCAAAGTACCATCTAAATGAATTCCGTACCATAAGTTTGAGGAACCGTATATGATCAATGGTATCAAATACAACAGTTTTTGATAATTCATTTTATTTAACGGCTTCAATCCGTAATACGTAAGCAATTGATGTTTTTTCAAATACAACAACATTACTATAACAAATAAGCATTCGAAAACGGCAGTAAAAAGATTATTTATACCGACTGCCTGCGATAATACCGTTGATGCATTAATCATTATTAAATAAATGATAAGCCAAATCATAAAAAAGCCGAAACCTTTTTTTGTTTTCATACACAGCTTCCTTTCACTTTCCCCATTTACAGAATAACATTTACAGCAATGCGTCAATATATTCCCATAACGCTGCTTCACTGTACAGATTTCCGTACTGATTCATTATTTGATTCAAAAAAGCTGATGATAACGGCAGACATTGCGCAATGTTATGCGCCAGCGATTCTGATACAGGGATTGCATTTCTTTGAAACAGTGCATAAAAAATCAAATAGAAGCAATCCTTTTGCACAAAGTTCAACAGTTCTTTTCTTGTACATACCGGTGTAGATAATACGGTAGTTTCAATGTATTGAAGCAGCTGCTTAATCAATGCGTCACCGCATTGATCGAGATGATTGGATAACAATGTCTGATGATTGTTCATGTGATCGCCTCGGGCATCCTGAATATCATCGCCGAGCTGTAACAGAAAGCCGAACTGCATACAGAAGCGCTGTTGATCGTGAGTTAATGTGCCGTCGATCAATATGCCGTCTGCGATTACCGAGGTACCGCCCTTTTCATAGGAAATCGCAAGCAGTTCTTCATCACTCAAGGACTGCTTACCGTCCTGTTGGTGCAGCGAGCAAATCTGTGCCGCCTGAATTAACAGTAATGCTTCATATACATCGGGATATTGTGTACGCGGAAACTGTTGCTCAATCATCGCAATCAATTTAGATATTTTCGCTTCATGATCATTATGCGGCGCTGACGCAGATCCCTTTAATCGCTCAGTGAACCATTCGTTAAACCGCTGTTTTTCACTCGATGAAACAAGACTGTCATCTAAATAATTATCGGAATACGGATACAGCATACTGTAGGCAAACATCGCTTGATGATAACCGATATTTTTTTGGAAAAGACACTGCAAAATTGCCAAGATCCATATATTGCGCAATGCCTGCATCGTATCCTGCAAAGACAGTTCACGATCAAAGCTTCTGACATCACGCAGGAAAGCAATCGTGATCTCTTGAAAAAGCTTTCTTTCTGCTTCGGTTAAACCGCTGAAGAAGTAGCTGTCACCGTTTTGCATAATTCGATTGATTTCAGAAACAGCCTTTTGTTTCCAAATCCGTCGTTTAGCTTCCTGCTTGGGAAATTGCTTCATAAATGACGCAACCTTCAGAAACAGTGCATCAAGCTGAGCCTCATAATCCTGACGTATATCATCCGCCTGTACCCAGTGATGTAAGCCTTCATATGCATTTGTTTTCTTCCATTCCGCAATCCCCTCTCGAATCAGCTGATCAATCCGAATCATCTTCAAACTCCAATTCTATATCACCCATACTGCAATCGGCTTTTAGCTGATAACGAGCATCTTTGGGATGCGATTCCACGCTCTGCGATGCGCCGTCGGCTGTTTCTCGCTCTGTCTCGATTGAACCCATAGAAGTATGAAGCTCATATGCATAAAACTTTTCCTTATCTTTCAGACTTACAATAATATCGCCCATGGAATTATCGATTCGCATATCCCCCTGTCCCAATCCTTCATATTCCACATCACCCATTTTTTGATCAATATTCATTTCGGCATAATTGACATCACTGATCACCACATCCCCTAAAGATTGATGAATATCACAGTGATTTAAAGCGATTTGATCTACAGTAACATCGCCCATATGAGAGTTCAGTGTTAAAGATTCCAGTTTAACATCTTTAGGAACAGTCAAAATATAATGATAATCGGGTAAGCGAAAATAAAATGAAAATATATGATGCTTGCTCTTTGAATTAATCGTTAAAGTATCTCCGTCTTGAATCAGTTCATAGTCATCCGCATCTAACTGCTCCGTATACAGCATGAAACGATCTCCGCGTTTGATCGTAATATCACCGAGCTGTATATCCATTTCCAAATGCTTATACGCTGATAATTCAGATACGTGCGGTTCTTGGTCCTCTGAATCATAATAACCTACCCCGAAAGCACCGTCTTTTCCGTAATGAATGCCGAATGACTCATGCATCCTTCCGCCCAAAGCATAACCGAATACGCATAAAACAATTCCGATTCCGATACACGCTGTAGCAATGAGGACAATAATTCTGTATGATTTCATCGTTCTGTTCTCCTTCCGTAACGATAGTAAAAGTCCGATAATCGCTTAATGAAAAACGGCAAGAACCTCTTAATAAACGCATATGCCGCTAAAAAACTAAATCCGGCAATACCGATACAAAGAATAGAAAAGCCAAGATGCAGGATCATATCTGCCGGTACTGTAATATTCATAATCCCGGTGACAAACGAAGCAGCCGCCGCATAAATACATACGCCTAATAAAACGACGATAAGCATGGCGAAGACAAAAAGAAGCAATATCACTACACCGAGCAGAATTGCCGCTGTCAGTGCCAACGGTAAAGCAATCGGCAATGCGCAGATTCCCATAAACATCCACAACAGTGATTTCATAACATTGGGATGCTTCTGTGTTTTCTCGCTTTGTACTTCTTTCATAACCGATTCCGCTTTTAATTGAGCCGCAAACCGATACGGAGAACCCAACTCCGCAATCGCAGCCGCATCATCCGCTGCTTCATTGAAATATTCTTCGCAATATGCGATCGCATCGTCAATTTCTGCTTCACTCATACCTGCCAATCGCTGTTTCAATTCTACAATATATTCCTCACGATTCATGTTCATTCCCTCCCTTTATCAGCATACCGTCAATTTGATCTCGAAAGACTTGCCATTCTTTGACATAAAAGGCATACTGATCTTTGCCTTTTTCAGTCAGACGATAATAGCGTCGATTTCTACCCATATGCTCTTCATCATATGTCTCTAAACAACCCTCGCGTGTTAGTCTTCTTAAGACTGGATATAATGTAGATTCAGAAACTTGCATCATTGATTTTACTTCTTGGGTCAATTTATAGCCGTAAGCAGCTTCCTTATGCAAAACTGCCAATACCAATGCATCCAGTAAAGATGCGCCTAATTGAAATACCATGATATCCTTCCTCTCACACAATATTATATATTGTATAATATTGTGTGTCAACAAGCAATAGATTTGTATAGAAAAAAAGAATTGCATTTTTCAATACAATTCCGTTTAATAACAATGTGATTATACAAGCAAACCGAAATATACAAGCACAATGATTCCGAGAATAATTCGATATACACCGAATACCTTGAAATCGTGCTTTCTGATATAAGACAATAACATTCTGATGGCAAATACCGATACGATAAATGAAATAAATGTACCGATAAACAATAATATCCATTCCTCAGCGGTAAACATGCCGACCTTTAAAAAATACTTTAACAGCTTTAACGAGCTTGCCCCTGCCATGACCGGCACTGCCAAAAAGAATGAGAATTCACTCGCTACATAACGGGAACAGCCAAGCAATACCGCTCCTAAAATCGTTGCGCCGCTGCGAGAGGTTCCGGGAATCGCCGCCAAAACCTGAAAACATCCGATGAGAAATGCGGTACGATAGGTCAGGGATTCCAAACTGCGCATAGCAGGTTTATGATCACGGCTTTCAATTGCGATAAAGGCAATACCGTAAATAATCAAGGTCGCTGCGATCACAAATTCACCGGACAGATAATCTTCCAGAATCATATCCAGCGGTAAACCGACAATAACAATCGGCAGACATCCGATAATGACTTTTTTCCATAATTCCAATGTTTCACGCTTCTCACTGATCGTCTTGTTTGATGAAAACGGATTCAGCTTATGAAAATACAACATAAGTACGGCAAGAATCGATCCGAACTGAATCACGACCTTAAATACCTCAAAAAATTCAGGGGAAGAGGTCATCGGCCAAATACGGTCAAATAAAATCAAATGCCCGGTGCTGCTGATCGGAAGCCATTCGGTAATTCCCTGAATAATCCCTAATATGACAGCTTTACATATTTCAATAAAATCCATACTATTCTCCTTTTTTTCTTATTGTATAACGAAATTGAATCAGAAACAACCGAAACAATTAAATAAACGCAAGGATTAAACCGATTACGGCGCAGATCAACCCGATGCTCCAAAACAAGATCACAACCTGTGTCTCTTTATAGCCGCTCATTTCAAAATGATGATGAAGCGGTGCCATTTTAAAGATGCGTTTTTTCGTTCGTTTATAATAAGATACCTGAATCACAACCGATAACATTTCAGCTAAAAACACACCTCCGATAATTACCAATAACAGCTCCTGCTTTAAAATCATCGCCGTTGCCGCCAACAGACCGCCGAGTGCTAAGCTTCCGGTATCTCCCATAAATATTCTTGCCGGATGCAGATTAAAGCGCAGATAGCCCAACAATGAACCGCTGATTGCCAATAGAAATAAGGCAAGATCACTTTTTTCCTGTACAAGCGCAAAAATAATATAAGGGAAAATCGCAATCAAACATGTTCCGGCACATAAACCGTCTAAACCATCGGTAAAATTCACCGCATTGGATTCTGCCGTAAACATAATAAAAATCAGAATAAAATACAGAATGCCCATTTCCCAAGTCACATGCAGTACCGGTATATGCAGCGTCGTTTCCGCAATACTTTGGTAAATAAAATAAAAAATTACTGCGAGCAGCGACTGTAAAGCAAATTTATATGCAGGGCGCAGTCCCTCATTGTTCTTTCTTACCACAATGATAAAATCATCGATAAAACCGATCAGTGCATAGCCTAAATATGCCAATATCACTATCATCATTTCCGTATTAAAGACAGAATGCGGCCGCAATATTAACGTAACCAAGACGGGAACAAGGACAAAAATAATACCGCCCATAGTCGGAGTACCGCCCTTTGCCTTATGGGATGCTAAGCCTTCCTCACGCTCTACCTGTCCGAATTTAATCTTATGTAAAAACGGAATAAGCAGCGGCATCGTTGCCAATGTAGCTAAAAGACCGGCAATAAATGCGATCAAATAATTAAGATTCATAGTGAATTTCCTCCAAAGCCTTTCGCAAAGCAGCTTGGTCTGAAAAAGGATATTTCTTATCAAAAAACACTTGAAAGCGTTCGTTCCCTTTTCCTGCGATTACTATTATATCACGCTCCTGCGCAATTTTCACTGCATATTTTATCGCACAGTAGCGATTTTCAAATATTTCATAAGATCCGATCAGACCTTGTGTCATATCATACAGAATTTGATACGGTGCTTCCTGACGCGGATTATCCGTGGTGAAAATCGCAATATCTCCATACCGCAATGCAATTTGCGCCATTTCCTTGCGCTTTAAGCGATCGCGATTACCGCCGCAGCCGCAAATGACGATCATTCTGCGCTCCTTGATCTGACTCACTGTTTCTAACAGTGCCGATAACGAACTGGCTGTGTGAGCATAATCAATAATCGCATACGTATGAGCAATCGTATGAAATTCCATTCTGCCGGCAACCGCATGTAAAGACTTCACAATTCGCTGTCTTGTTTCCGCTTCGATATTCAATTCATGTAAAATCACCAAGCATTGTCCAACATTATATACATTATGAATACCTAATAAACTCATTTCATAATGAATGTTTTCTAAGCAAAAGCTGCTTCCGTACGGTTTTAATTCCATCTCACTGATTTGTAAATGCGCCTGTTTCACACCGACTGTCACAACCTTGTGATCATCAAGAGAATACAGCGGATGAAGCGATTCATCATCGTGATTTACAATTAAAATACCGTTGCGCTTTAAATAGTTGCGCAGCTTCAGTTTTGTATATTGATAGTGCGTTCTTGTGATATGATAATCTAAATGATCACTGGCGATATTCGTATAAATAACCGCATCAAACCGAATAAAACCGATTCGATTCTGATCGATCGCATGTGACGAAACTTCCATGATGATCGTTGAAATGTCATGAAGGATCGCCTGATGAAAATAGTAAGCAAGCATACAGGCGGAGGGAGTTGTATTATCAATCGCTATTTCTTGATCAAGAAAGCGAATCGCACCGGTACCGATGACCATCACCTTGCGATCAAGACTTTCCAGCATCTGTGCAAGCAGATTACTCACGCTTGTTTTGGCATTGGTTCCGGTTACGCCGATCACCTGCAAATGTCGGCTCGGATCCTCATAAAAACTGCGTAATAAAATTTCCTGAGCCTTATTTATATCCTCACAATGATAACAATTCGGTGCGTTTTCTTGTTCCCATAAGACTACTGCGCCTTTTGACAGTACTTCCTGCACAAAATCGGCACCGTTTTTCACAGTACCTCTTCGTGCCAAAAAGATCCAGTCCTTTTGTACCAAACGACTGTCATCACTGACTCCTGACACAATTCGGCGATCGCTTGTTTCAATTTGAAGCTGTCGGAACAGTTTCACCAATGAGATCCTTGCCAAGGGTAATCCACACCTTTCCACCTTCATCTAAGACTGCACCGGCTTGCGGAAGTTGATCGATGATAACATCTCCTTCACCGATAAACTCAAATAACAAGCCTTCCTGTGCAGCTTCCTTTTTATCCTTTCCGATAAAATCAGCTACTTTAATACGATTCACATCACCCCATACCTTTTTCTTCGGTAATTGCTCATCGGTTTTCTTCACTTCCAAATACGGCAAAATATCCTGCAGACAATTCTTAATAATCGGTCCGACAACGGTTCCGCCGTACAGTATATCATTATGCGGCGCATCGGCAGCGATATATAATACAATCTGCGGATCATCCATCGGCGC
Source organism: uncultured Erysipelotrichaceae bacterium (assembly GCA_947569705.1). GTDB lineage: Bacteria > Bacillota_I > Bacilli_A > Erysipelotrichales > Erysipelotrichaceae > C-19. The sequence goes on along the minus strand of CANOSP010000004.1, from coordinate 21,128 downwards.
AGCACAAATCATTGACAGAATATATTCATTAGCCATGTAAACACCGTTTTGAGCTTTTTGCGCTGTTCCCGTTTTCCCACCAATACGATAGCCTTCTATATAAGCAGGCTTACCGCCGCCGTTAGCGACAACACTCTCTAATGCATAGCGCATTTTATCACTTGTTTCCTTTGAGATCACCTGACGCTTCACGGTCGGTTGATATTCTAAAATCGTATCATGAGTCAGCGGATCTTCAATCGCCTTTGTAATGTAAGGCTCGTACAGCGTTCCGCCGTTCACAATCGCACTGAATGCAGTCACAAGCTGGATCGGAGTAACGGAAAGACCTTGTCCGAACGCTACGGTTGCCTGTTCTACCTCGCCCATCGCTTCCTTTTTAAACATGATGCCGGTTGATTCTCCCGGCAAATCGATGCCGGTTTTAGAACCGAAGCCGAATTTAGTCACATAAGAATATAAATTATCCAAACCTAATCGGCGCCCGATTTCCACAAAACCGGGATTAGAGGAATTTTCCAACACTTGTAAAAAAGTCTGGAGACCATGCCCCCCGGCACGCCACGATTTAATTCGCGCTCCGCCGACCATCTCGTAGCCCTTATCCATATACGTATCTTTAAACATATCAAACAAGTTTAAATCAAGCGCTGAGGAAAACGTCACCGATTTAAACGTAGAACCCGGTTCATAGCTTTTCCATATCGGCAGATTGCGATTATATATATCACTGCTGTAATCCTCATAATGATTCGGATCAAAATCAGGTTTGGAAACCATAGCTAAAACAGCACCGGTTTTAGGATCCATGGCAATTGCCAAGGCGTTGTCGGGATGATAGCGCTTCATCATATTATTCAGTTCGCGCTCTACAATATCTTGAATATTTGAATCAATCGTCAGTTTAACATCCATGCCATGACCCGGTGCTTCATATGATTCATTATATAATTCCACATTATGACCCTTCGCATCAAAGGGAATATTCAAAGCACCGCTCTTGGCACTCAAAATATCATCGTATTGTAGCTCTAAACCTGCCAGTCCTTGATTGTCAATACCGGTAAAGCCAAGCACCTGTGCCAAATAATTGTTGTTTGGATAATTGCGCAGAGAGTCTTGCACCAAATAAACACCCGGCAGATCCATTGACTCCAGCTTTATTGCTTTATCATCAGAAATCAAACGTCCTTCCGGCTGAATTTTTTGCGTACTGACATGCTTAGTGATTGTCTCATAGATTTTGTCTTTATCCGCTTCTAATACCTCGGCAAGCTTTTCCGCAGTCGCTTTCGCATCTTTGATCTGTGCCGGAACAACCATAATTGAGGTAGACGGTATATCATGTGCTAAAATGTTACCGTTTTTATCCAAAATACTTCCGCGCAGACCGGCTACAGTGAAATCACGCTCCCATAAGTTCAAAGCCTTTGCCATTATATCGGTATGATGAAATATTTGTTCATAGCCTAATTTACCGAGAATCAAGGTAAAAATACAGCTGCAACAAATAAATATGATCATAATTCTTTTTTTAACCTTACCACGTATCATTCTGTGACCACCTCAATCTATTTTATGACATCAATGATCTTTTCATGTCTTACGTGTATCATTCAGAAATATAAAAATAAACACTGTTTTCAGTATAGACTGATCTGAGAAACAGTGCATTTTATAAAAAAACAAGAGTATATAAACCCTTGTTTCATCATTCTTATCTTACTTTTGTACCGCATTCGGGACAGAATTTATCGTCCCCTTCCAATTGTTCTCCGCAATTAGGACACTTCGGCTTCGGCGGCTGTAACGCTGCACCGCAGTTAGAACAAAAGCGGTCATTCACTTCATTTTGCGCACCGCAGCTTTGACATAAAATACGAACTGCCTGTGCCTGCGGCTGCATCTGTGCGCTGTTGGCAAACTGCTGTGAAAGCTGTTGTGCCGCTACCATACCGACACCTAAGCTGCCGATTCCTGCACCGAGACTGCTGTCCTGTTGAGCGACATCACGCATTGCGCGCGCTGACTGATACTGCATGAAATTCTGCATATTCGATGATGCCATATGAATACCAGATTGTTCATCAATCATCTTTTCAACTTCTTCCGGTAAGGATATATTTTCAATTTGAAGCTGTGTAATATGAACACCCATCTGTGCCATACGTTCATTGGCATTCTTTCTTCCAATTTCACCGATTGATGCATAGCAGCCGGAAAGATCAAGTACCGATCCGCCCTGTGCCGAAATACCTGCAACGATTGCTTCCACAATGATGGAAGATAAATAAGTGATAATATCGTAAGTCAAAATCATTTTTCTGGCACCGATAAACTCACTCATAAATGCTGATAAATCACACACTTGAAACGCATAGGTTCCGAATGCTCTTGCCCTTACCATACCGAAATCAGTATCACGCAGAATAATCGGATTTTTGGTACCCCAAGTATTTCCGATAAATTGCTGCATACTGATAAAGAACACATCACTTCTGATCGGTGAACTGAAGCCGTAAGGCAATGCCAAGATCTTTGATAAAATCGGCAGGTTGCCCGTATCTAATTTATACGTTCCTGCTTCATCAAAAATATCGGCTACTTCACCACCGGTTAAGAAAATCGCTGCCTGTCCTTCTCTTACGATTAATTTTGAGCCTTGTTTAATTTCATGATTGCCGCGATCATATTGTGCGACAAGTATTTTCCCGCTGGGATCATCATATTCAATCAGATCAAGAAATTCACCGGGACGACGAAATAAGCTTGACATATTCTATCCTCCTCTATCGCAACACATCTCCGTTGCCGTCAATAAATTTACCGCATGCAATACGGAAAATATCGATTATCCACCCGAAATAAAACAATCCCAGGGTAAAAAGATATATAAGTCCCATTCCGGTCTTCTTCGTATAAAAGTAATGCGCTCCGAAAAAGCCGAGAAAAATACAAAGTACTAATGCGACACCTTTATTATATTGACTTGACTGATAAGGATTTGCATAACTTGTATTGGTTTGCGCCTGTGTATTCTGCGCAATCGCTTGTTCAACCGGATCTTCCCCTACTCTTTGTCCGCAATACGTACAAACACCGTTCTCCACCGGCGCACCACATGATTTACAACGCATTTACATTCTCCTTTTCTTTATTTTATCATTTTTTATTATTATACATTATTTTCATATATTAGTCTATGAATTTTTAGTTCCAGATACTACCATAATTGAAGAAATTCCTTATAATAGGTACTTACGATCCATCATTGTAAACCAATCTGAGCCGATGTTTTACCAATTATTAAAATGCGATTAAACAGAGCCTTATTAAAGCATTCTGTTATAAAGAATGCTCAAAAAACATAATCGATAAAATGGAAAGTGGTGAACTGAATAAATAAGAAAAAATATATTAAGGTAAAAACTGATTTTCACAAAAAAAGAATCAGATCCGTCAGGAAATGATTCTTTCATTATAATTAATTCTCTTCTTTTGCCAGTGCCAATAAGCGTTTGTGACGCTTGATTGCATCCTTCTTTGTCTTTTCAAACATTTCGTATGCAGTTTCACCCTTCAGCTTCGGCAGCTGTGCATAACGTGTTTCACACATCATGAAGTCTAACATCTTATCGAAATCAGGCTCTTTAGAGTCGATTGTCAACGGCTGTTCTTTGCGTGGATCAAAGCGATACAGATCTAAATAACCGCATTCAACAGCTTTTGCCTGTGTTCTTTGATGGTTCGCAAGTCCACCCTTGATACCGTGTTCTGCACATGGAGAGTAAGCGATAATCAAAGATGGTCCGTCATAGCTTTCTGCTTCCTTCAATGCCTTCAAGGTTTGCGCCTTATTAGCACCCATGGAAATCTGCGCTACATATACATGACCGTATGCCATCGCAATCTGTCCCAAATCCTTCTTCGCCGTTGTTTTACCGCCGGCTGCGAATTTCGCAATAGAAGCTGCCTGAGAAGATTTTGAAGACTGACCGCCGGTATTAGAGTAAACCTCAGTATCTAATACTAATACGTTTACATTTAAGTTATTGGCAAGTACATGATCCAATCCGCCGTAACCAATATCATATGCCCAGCCGTCACCGCCGACGATCCAGATTGATTTAGAAATCAGATCCTCATCAGCTAAGGATTTCACATCTGCATTAGCTTCTTTTGCGGCTAATTCTTTGATGGTCGGTGCAACCTCGCGCTCTGCGTCACGATCTCCGTGAACCTCTAAGTATTTCTCAAACGCTGCTTTCAATTCAGGCGCAACGCTGTCCTTATTGTCTTCCATGATTTTCAGAATACGTGCTTCTTTATAGTTGTTGGCAAGTGCCATACCGTAACCGAATTCCGCATTATCCTCAAACAAGGAGTTTGCCCATGCAACACCTTCACCGTTCTTATCATTTACGAACGGAGTTGACGGAGTAGAAGAGCAGTAAATCATCGAGCAGCCGGTTGCGTTCGCTACTAACATATCGCGACCGAACAGCTGAGAAACTAATTTATAATACGGAGTTTCACCGCATCCCGGACAAGCACCGGAAATTTCAAAGTACGGCATTAAGAACTGTGAACCCTTAACCGTATCTTTAGGGAAGAACTCATCTTTATATTCAGTGTTTTTGAACAGGTAATCAGCCAACGGTTCCTGATCCAATTTTTCATTGATATCAACCATTTCAAGTGCTTTATTGCCTGCTTTACCTGGACACTCAACCACGCACAGACCGCAGCCGACGCAGTTTGCCGGAGTAACCTGAATACGATATTTCATATTCTCTACGCCTTTGCCCATTGCCGGAATTGTTTTGAATTCCATCGGAGCGGCAGCGATTTCTTCATCAGTCAATAAGAACGGACGAATTGTCGCATGCGGACATACAAAGGAACAGATACCGCACTGGATACAGTTTTCCGGATGCCAAGTAGGTACTTGAACCGCAATGGTACGTTTTTCGTTGAAAGATACGTTATTGCGGATGCTTCCGTCTAACAAGAAATCGTTAGTGAATGCGCTGACCGGCATATCATAGCCTTCTAAGCCGTTGATTACCGCAACATGATTATCGAAATATTCATCTCCGGTTAATTTACGTCCGGCATTATAAGTCAACTCAGCCCAGCTCGGATCTACAGCTACCTGTTCGATACCGTCTTTACCTGCATCAATTGCTTTGTAGTTTAATTGAACAACCGCATCACCCTTCTTAGAGTAAGATTTCTTAGCTGCTGCCTTCATTAAATCTACGGCTGTATCATAAGGCATAATTTGTTCATTCAATGCGAAGAATGCTGATTGCAGAATTGTGTTGGTACGTCTTCCCATACCGATTTCCTGTGCAATCTTAGTCGCATTGATAATATAGAATTTTGCTTCCTTTTTCGCTAACTGAACCTTCATACGATTCGGCATATGCTCAACAATTTCTTCTTTAGAGAAAGTTGTATTCAATAAGAAGGTACCGCCTTTTTTCAGGTTTCTTACCATATCGTATTTGAACATATACGCATCAAGTGAGCAGGAAATAAAGTCCGCATTGTTAATATAGTAAGTAGAATGAATCGGTGTGCTTCCGAAGCGTAGGTGAGAACGTGTTACACCGCCGGCTTTTTTAGAGTCATATGCGAAATATGCTTGTGCATACTGATCAGTATTATCACCGATAATCTTGATCGTTGATTTATTCGCAGAAACGGTACCGTCAGAACCAAGTCCCCAGAATAAGCAGCTTGTGCAGTCTGATTCAACTGTAAAGTCTTCATCCGGTGTCAAGCTCAAGTTTGTAACATCATCTTCAATACCGATTGTGAAGCCATGAATCAGCTTATCACCCTTTAAGTGATCGAATACTGCTTTTACATGGTTCGGCTGAGTATCCTTAGAACCTAAACCGTAGCGTCCGCCGATAATTTCAATATTCTTATCTTTTAATGCGGCAAGAATATCTAAGTAAAGCGGTTCGCCGATAGAGCCTGTTTCTTTTGTACGATCCAATACAGCAATTTTCTTAACTGTCGCAGGTAATACATCTAACAGGTATTTTACTGAGAACGGACGATACAAGTGAACCTTGATCATACCGACTTTTTCACCCTTAGCGACTAAGGCATCGATTGTTTCCTTAGCACATTCGGTTACAGAACCCATCGCTACGATGATTCTTTCTGCATCCTCAGCACCGTAATATGTAAATGGTGCATATTCACGTCCGGTTACTTTAGAGATTTCCTTCATGTAGCGTGCTACGATTTCAGGAACCTTATCATAATGTTGGTTGCGTGCTTCCATACCTTGGAAGAAAATATCGTCATTTTCAGCACCGCCACGAGTTACCGGATTGGTATGCGGATTTAAAGACTGCTTGCGATAAGATGCAAGTGCTTCCTGATTCACAAGTCCTTTTAATACTTCATAATCCATCATTTCAACTTTTTGGATTTCATGAGAAGTACGGAATCCGTCAAAGAAGTGCATGAACGGTACATGACCTTCGATAGCAGCCAAGTGTGCAACACCGGCTAAGTCCATTGCTTCCTGTACGGAATGAGAAGACAGCATACATACACCTGTTTGGCGGCATGCGTAAATATCTTCATGATCGCCGAAAATGTTCAATGCACGAGCCGCAAGCGCACGAGCCGCAACGTGAATAACACCCGGCAGACATTCACCGACCATCTTATAGATATTCGGAATCATCAATAATAAGCCTTGTGAAGCTGTAAAGGTTGTTGCCAAAGTACCTGCCTGCAAAGCACCGTGTACTGCACCGGCAGCACCGCCCTCTGACTGCAGCTCAGCTACTTTTACAACCGTATCAAATACATTTTTTCTGCCCTGCGTTGCCCACTGGTCTACAACCTCTGCCATCGGAGAGGATGGAGTAATCGGGTAAATCGCTGACAGTTCGGTAAGCGCATACGCACAATGTGCTGCAGCGGTATTACCGTCCATAGACATGAAATTCTTTGCCATAAGTTTTGTTTTCCTCCTTGCGTAAAAACATTACTTTAATATTATAATCCACAATCGCATTTTTTTAAAGTGATTTCGGGGTATTTTCGTACATTTATTTGCATATTCCCTTTGTTCTCCCTTTTGTGAAGGATAAAAAATGCGGACACACTAAAACTCCCGGCTGTAGATCATGTCTTTTAATTCCTCTACAGCCTGTAAATGCTGTTCTGTCATAACGAAAACGTAACATAAAATATTTCAAATAAAATAGCGCATTCATCATGGAATGCTGCCGATTTAATAGCGTTAGCTGATCTTACCAATACAACGCTTGCATTCAATGATAACGAAACAGGTAAGCCGTTGATTGAGTTTGATAAATCAGATTTGAAAGAGAGCAAAGACCAGTAAGCGATTATTAAATGGTATCGGTTTTACCGACATCCTTTTACTCTCAGATCGCAAAGATTCAAACCACTAAAAAGACGAATAATAATAATGTTTTAAAAATATTGTTGCATATGTATGTCATTTGTCATACAATAATAATAGAGGTGATATTAATGTTATCGATCAGATTAAACACACAAGCTGAAAAAGAATTGAAAGAAATTGCAAAGTTTGAGGGTATCAGTGTATCCGAATATGTTCGCAAAATTATTAATGAGAAACTAGAGGATATGTACGATATTAAACTCGCTGATGAAGCATATGCAGAACACATGAAAGATCCCGTTTCTTATTCACATGAAGAAGTTAAAGACATGCTTGGAATAGACTGAGGCAAACTATGTATAAACTACAATATTCTAAGCAAGCACTGAAACAGTTGCACAAGCTTGATAAGCCTACAAGGATAATTCTGATAAAATGGATTGAACACAATCTACTGGACTGTGATAATCCTTATACGATTCCGCAATACAAGGAATTAAAAGGTAATTTATCGAGTTATGTACGCTATCGTGTTGGAAACTATAGAATTATATGCACTGTGTACGAGCAAATACTGACTATTGAAATTGTATCCGTAGGACATCGAAAAGAAGTGTATAGGCAAAAATAAGATTAGCACCGCTAAGGGTCAAAATTATAGAATTGTATTTCCTTTTCTTTTAGATTGCTATGTTATATCAATTATTATGGCAAATGGTTTTTATATCCGTTTGCTAGTTGTGAATGCCTGAAGTAGGGAATCTATCGCTACGTGCCATATGAGCTGAAAAGAAATGCTGGATTTGATTACCAGCCAAGCATAATAGTACAAGGGACACTTAATAGGTGTCCTTTTGTTATGCAGATTCTATGCTGTTACACCTCTTAAAGGGTGTCATAAAATAATGAAAACCATGCTGGTTTTATGCTGTTTCGTATCATTGTGTATCTCTGTGTGTTGTTATAAAAGTTTCAAAAATTTTGATTTCTTTCATAATCTAGCATATAATAATAGTGGACATAGAAACATGGTTATGCTTATTGAGGATAGAAAGATGGCTATCGCGCATGAAAATGTCAAGTGTAGGGCTTATGCTCGATGAGATGGTGGAACTATCGCCCACCTAATAAGCTTAATCATCTTACTCCCATTTTGAAGTGCACCCCAAAATTTGGACACAAATAATGGAGGTGCATTTTTATATGTCAAAGCTAACAATAGAACAAAAAAGAGAGTTATTAAAATCATTTTAGTTCATATATACAAAAATACAATTTACCACAAATTTATAAAGAAAAGTCAATCGTTTTATATGAAGATCGTTATCAGCATTTTGAAAAACATAAGTATGAATTTTCAAGTATAGAAGCATATAAAAAATCAATATTGAATATAAATGAAATAATTAACAATCCTAATTTCATATCACTTAACGATAAAAATAACTCTTTAGAGTTTGTAAAATAGCTTGATGATAACACTTTAATTGCAGTAAGAATATCATCATCTAAAGAATTTAAAATAAAAACGCTTTATCCAATAAGCGAGACGAAAAAGGCAAAACTTAAAGAAAAATCATTCTTTATATCAGGTTAAACGCTGATAACTCAAATCCCATAAATAAAGGCTTTCCGCCCATTTCAGAAAGCCTTTATAAATCAAAATGGTGACCCCTCAGGCTATGAGATTCATATTATTACACTTTGTTACACGCTGTTATATGCCTTTATATAAAGGACTTTTGAACCGATACATACATTACATGCTGTTACATATCATTACGTATATCGTGTGTTATGTGTTAAAAATGTGTTATTTATGTGTTGAGTTTAGAGGTCCTTTTATAATGAAAAAGCACCTTTTAAGTGCCTCGTTACATTTCTTTTATATTATCTAATTGGTTAAAGTAATCAGGATCATCATAGTAATTTAATGTATCAATACCTATTTGCTTCCATTGATATATCAATGTACACAGAGACCATATAACAATCAATGTCATTCACTTAATCCCCTGAAGCAATTCCTTTTCTTCATTTCAGCATAAGCAAATCTAAATACATCGATCATGTCGTCATGTTTGCCGATGCAAAGATTTATACTGTTATCTTCAAGATCATAGTAGATGAAACTTTTAACGGCATCCCTATGTATCTCTATCCTTGCCATTATTGAACCTCTCCCAAGTACGGCAATACGGTATTACCGCAATCCTTGGCATCACTTCCCTTTACTATGTTGTTGATCCATGCCTTGACTTCCTCATAATCTTTCGGTTGCTTATTGAAGCGTCTTGTATAGACTTCGGTATTGTGTCGTCTTGCTTTCATTCCAACGATCTATATTACCCACTGTGCTAACCTTACACTGGATCGGTTTTGATCTAACCTTTGGCTTATAGCATATATCATGATGAACCATTGTAAGCTCACGCTTGGAATAAAGTAGCTGCACATACCATATAAGCTGCGTTTTACTCATAACGCTTTTTATATCCTCGTAATATCGCAATCTCCACGGCTTTTCACACTCTCCCAAGGCATTTAATATATCGGTATACTTTTGATCCATGCCTTGAATAAACAATTTCCATTTCGGCTTTCTCGTGTCAATAAAGCTTATCCTCGGAGCGAATAGCACACGATAATCTATTTCGATGTAATTAGCAAGGCGAACCTTTTCACTAAATGTAAGGTCATCATCGCTGTTTAACACATCGATCATGACTTCTTTTGATACCTCTGCGCCACATGCTAAAGCGTCAATATTCCAACCGCATTTATGCGCTATCACTAAATTAGGGTACTGCACCAGTTTCATCCCAGCAATCATATTATTATCCATTTATTTCATCTCTCCTTGATTTGTCATTTTTCATTGTACCTTTAATGCAATTATGATATTATACCGCTGTGACTTCCTCTTATGATGTTGGCGCATCAGGAAGCCACAACACGTGACATACATAAGGCTTTTACTATCCCTTACGTATGTCCTTTTTATTGAATTGTAAGCCGTCTGCGTGTGGTAGGCACTGCATAACGGTTATATAAACGTGGGTGTTCTTCTTTGAAGCTCTTAGCATCAAACTGGCTGTAAGCATAAGAGATACACTGTACTTTGTAATCACCAATGGTTTCTGTCTCTGTGCCTCTTACGGTCATTTCTTGTTTAAGCTCACTCTGAAGCTGTTCAATCTTCGCTTTCAGTTTGGTATACTGCTTCTTTGCTTTGCTGATTTCATTCAGCTTTGCTGTCATTTCCTCATTACTCATTGTCTTTGCTCCTTTACATTTAAAATAGTAGGCAATCATAAGGCGGTAATTAAGCCATTGATGATAGGCGTTCTTTTAGTTCCTCTAGCTCCCATTCCTTTTCATCGTCAGTGATGCCAGCTTCATACAGTTCATCTAATTCATTCTCTAAGCTGTAGATCATGTCTTTTAATTCCTTAACAGCCTGTAAATGCTGTTCTGTCTTGCTGTTCATCTCTGCCGGTGTTAAGTATCTCTTTTCTGCTTCGTAATAGCTGCTTGTTAAGTTCATGGCTCTTACCTCCTGTGATTGCCTTATCTATCTTACAGGTATATTGTATCACGTTTTCGTTATATGTCAACACTTTTTAATAATGTTTTAGTGTTTTTTTTATAATTTTATCATTTGTTAAAATAACGATTTAGTGATATAATGATAAAGAAGGAGGAAAATACCTATGAATAACAAGATTAAAGCATTATTACAATTAAAGGGTGAAACGGTAACCAGTTATGCAAATCACACTAAAAGAAGCCAAGCTAATATTTCAAATAAAATAGCACGTTCATCATGGAATGCTGCCGATTTGATAGCGTTAGCTGATCTTACTAATACAACGCTTGCATTCAATGATAATGAAACAGGTAGGCCGTTGATTGAATTTGATAAGTCGGATTTAAAGCAGGAAAAGGAATGATACAATGATCTCATTTAACCTCTATATAAGTGTTATTGCATTATTAATAGTGTGTTTTTCTGCAGTAGTTCTTGTGTTGAAACAAAATGGAAAATTACAGAGTAAAAAATCAGATGATATAATCTTTATTATCTTTTGTGGTTTTGGAATAGCTTTATTAATATTTATAGCTTTAGACGTTACATATTATTACAGTTTGATAGCTTGGGAAAAATTCAAATTAGAACCGTATAAGCTTGAATTTAAAGACTGTCTAAATGCGACAACGCAAATAGTTACTTTCTTAGGTTCAACGACCATAGCAGCAATTACGGCTTATTTAACTCTCAAAAAAAAGAATGGTGAGAATAAACCAAAACCATAAGATTCTAATTCAAATACAGCTTTTACAAATAGGTAACTATGTTATATCATATTGACATGGCAAAAGGTCAATTTGTCCGTTCGCCAACTATGAATGCTTGAAGTAGAAAACCTATCGCTACGCGCCTATGAGCTGAAAAGAAATGCTGGAGTTGATAGACCAGCCAAGCATTACATCACAAAGGACACTTTTAATGAGGTGTCTTTTTGTAATGGGGGTGCTTCTATCTACCCAATAAACCCTCAATATTGCAACTATTTAAGGCTTTCCTCTTTTTGATGACAGCCTAATATATCAATAAGGTTTATACTTGTTTCATGCTGTTACATATCACTATGTGCTTATTACGTGCTGTTTTGTGTTAAATAGTATTTGACATTCAAGAAATAATAGAGTAATATATCTATAAACATATATAAATTGGTATAGATTTATATTGTTATATTTGGCTGACAAAGCCACTATTGAAGGAGTTTCTTTGACCGACGAGGTCACCTAGGCGAGAGCCTAGAAGGGTGCGGAGACGTCTGCATCCTTTTTCATTAAGGGAGAGATGGGAATGTATAAAAAATATCTTGATGCTATAAATAAAACAAACGATGTTATACAGAAACTTAATGGAAGTGATGAAATATCGAGAATATCGAAATCTGAAATAAAATGGGCTCTATCTAAAATGGGAATCAAGCAACGGAGACGTGTAAAAAAAGGTGAAATATATCAATTTGATTTTGGTAAAAACTTTGTTCCTGAAATGTCATACGAACATAGAGGGGTTGTCATTGGAGTAAGAAAACAATTATTATATGTGTTGCCAATATTTTCATATAAGCCTGACATCCATGCTGATGCTTATCATCCTGTAAGTAATAATCAATCAATAAGCGATTTCTATTTATTAAAAAGTGATGAATTTAAATTTATAAACCATGATTCTGTAATCAAGTTAAACGATTTGCGCTCTGTAAGCATAAATAGAATTTTATATAGCCATGATGCTCGTTTTGATATACATAGCGATGCTTTTAAAAACATAGAACACATGACAATTCAAAAACATTTCGCATCATTTTATAGAGAATATGAGGATTTATTAAAAGAAAGAAACCAATTAAAAGAGAATGTAACTAAATTACAAAAAGAAATAGAAGATTATCGGGAAAGTCTAGTAAAGGGTTAATATTAAATAAAAATATCGTATAATAGCTATACATTGAGGATAGAAAGATGGCTATCACGCATGAAAATGTCAAGTGTAGGGCTTATGCTCGATGAGATGGTGGAACTATCGCCCACCCAATGTATTAATATTATCTGTAAATCTCGACCGTTTACTGGAGATAAGAATCTTCCCCTTTTCAACTGCATATCATATAACCACCAATAACAGCGCATAGAACGCAGAATAGTCAAAAGCAGCTTCTCTTACCATTCAATAGCAAACCACCGTGATTCAGCCTGTTTGCCCCCTTAGAATTGATTTTAACGTACACCGACCGCAGTCAATTTGTCCTTGGTTGCAACCGTCCTGAAATTTAGGACGGTTACAGCATTTCGTGAAAGTCACGATTCGTTTTAAAATACAGAGAGTTACAGGAAATTGCTTGCGATTCCTAAATTTAAGGATTTGCTGTAAAGAAATCTGAAGCTAAGCAAACGGACAAATTGACCTTTTGCATTCATGTGTTTCAGTAATGAAAAGGAATTAAAAGAACCTAAACTAAATTGAGTTAGGTTCTCTTTCTTTATCCACATGCACGTATTGCTTTTCTATCAATGATTTCATTTTTTACTCTAGCATTTCCGAGTGTGCAGAGCCATTTGTTAAAGCTGTTGTATAGCTGCTTTTTATATGCTTTTTGATATGCTCTTGTCGCATTGAATGTCTTTGAGTAATACAAACAAAAAAAAGACGTTGTTTATCGGTTAATTCCTCATTTTTCAACGTCTCTATTTCTTCAATAGATAGCTCTGTTATAGCCGATGGTTTATCTTGCTTTTTTTGTGTGCATTTTGTGTGCATACTTTTTTCGTTTGTCTTTTTCGTTTATATCAATGAATTACAGCCGTTCTGACGAATAAAACTGTTAAGGGGTATATTTATACTCGGAAAGATGTTTCACTTGCGTTTTTCCAATTGTACATTAGGATACTAAGCGTAAAATCGATTTTAACATTGTTTCATGAGGTTATGTGCTTCATTCTATCCGCTATTGCTTTTCTTTGTTCATCTGTAAGGTTGCGTTTAACCTTTGCTGATCTTATTGTTATTAAGTCCTTAGGAAATTCATACGTTTTGCTGATAATCTTTCCCTCTAGCTTTTCTTCGGCTATCTGTTTAAAGTTTTCAGGGTGTGCTGTAGCAAGCTTATCCATTTTACGAAGCCATATCGGATTGGCTGTATATATGCTTGCCGTTTGTTCTTCTGCGTTAAAATTTATTAATACTTCTTGTTCATATCTTGTTAATCCCATTTTTATTCGCTCCTTTCGTATCTCCTGTCTTGGCAACAATGGCAACACTCTCCTACGCGTATACGCATATACACGCGTTTAGGCGTGTACAGGCATGCTCTATACTACCTAATTAAAATATTCATTAAGTGGTTCAAAAAATTGTTTCCATTGTTTCCGCCATTCATTTGCGCCTTTATTTAAAGGCTATTTTGTGGCAACAATTCTTAAAATAATTGTTTCCGTCTCTGTTTCCACTGTTTCCAGTGATTTTTGCTTTGTTTCCGCACTTTGTTGCCTTTTTTACACTTCTGTTTCCACTTTTACGTTGGAAGGCTTAGCAGTAATTTTTTATTTTCTCTTGCCTCGCTCACGCTTCGATACATTCCGTCGTGATTTGCGACGGTATTATTTTTATGCTAACGGCTATGAGGTTGGTAATATCTCCTGCCTTAAACTGAAGCATTTATATCATTTTCTCGGGCTTCGCTCACGCTTCGATACTTTTTGAAGCAGCTTCCAACCTCTGCAAATTGCTTTTAATAATTTTATCGATTTCCTCATGCTGATAGGTTTTGTTATCTATGTATTCAATCAATAAGCTTCGTTCATTAGACTTTAACGAATTAATAAAGGCTTGCTTTTCTTTTGCTCGTTTCTCCAGTAAAACAATGTACAGCTTGTAAACAGCTATGTTATCTTCTTGATCTTGTATCTGCTCAATGAATTTCAGCAGCCTTTCATCGCTATACTTACGATTTTCTAACTTAAGCGCTGTCGTATCGACACCTTTCACGCCGCTCATTTTCCATCGTATTTCTCTGATTGCGTTTTCGCATTCTCTTATGATTTCCTTTGCTTGTGTAATCTGTTCTTTCTCGTTGCTTTTCAACGTATAACGTATATGCTGTATATATGCACTATGAGCATCTTTCTTACCGTTATTGATTGAATCAGCTAATGGCAGACGATAGGCAAAGTGTTGATGAAATACGTTGAATAAAGTGTACTTGTCTACTACTGCGCTAGGTATATTGTCTATAAACCTTTTAACATCATCTGCAAACGCTAGATATAAAGCTCTATAGGTATCTGTTTGGGTACTTTCCCATTTTAATGCTTTTAATGCTGCTGATAAATAATCTTTATCCAGTGTTAGCTTCGCCTTGCTCATTGCCACTGCCTGAATAATAGAAACTTTTGATTTGTTCATTTCCTGATTCCTCCGTATGTGATATAATTATCCCAACGGAAAAGGTGTTCCGGTTGACTGGCTAAGCGATACTTAGGCAGTCCTTTTTATTCGTTGTTTTGTATATTGCGGTTTATTTATCTTATCACAATTCACTTATACCCTACTATCATTGCAGAATATGCGTTATACCATTTTATTTTATCGTAGTACTTTTCTTAGTACAACGATCGGAGTACTCATTATTTCCCGATTTCATATATCTTTTAGCATCCCTTACACTTATGTTCTTTTCTAGCTTTATTTCGCCGCTTTCAAGTCTTTTATACATCACATAAAGATATGCTTTCAGCCACATTTGTTTTAACCTTGTTTTTCCTGAAGCTATGCCGCCTTTTCTACCCATTTCAGCAGCATTCTCTTTTGTGAATGGTTTTAGATTCTGATTATTTGCCATTGCTTCGTATGTACTCAATGATAGCTTCTATTAAGTCCCTTTTTCTTGCTTGATACAGGACTGCATAATTTATGCTGCACGTTCTTTTAAGCATTTCATATATTCGCCATTTTGTCATGAGTATTCCTCCATTCTTTGTGTGCCTTTGTTGTAATGTACATTGATTACACCTGTTCTGCCGCTGCGGTTTTTAAGTAGTACCAAGCTATAGCCGTTATCATCATTCCAAACAAATACTACCTTACTGGCTGATTGTTCAATCTCTCCGCTATCACGCAGCATTGATAGCTTGGGACCGTCATTTGATTTAGTTGCATCTCTGTTAAGCTGACATATCCCTATGATCGTACAGTTGAAATCTAAGCTATACTTACGCAGTTCTTTCGCTATTTCCGTCATACGCTCGTAGGAATTTCTTGCTTTTGTACCAATCAATCCGATATGGTCGATAATCACAATCATATGCTTTTTTGTGTCGTTCATCGCTATATTTGCTCTGATTGTATCCAGTGTTTGGCTTTTACTGATGATGTGTATTTCACGTTGTGAGAACTCATTAATAGCCTCTGTGGCTTTGTTTTGGATAACGAGTGATAATTTATCCATCTTTGCAATTTCATCTTGCAGTAAGCTGCTTTTGAGCGCTATAAGCCTTTGCAGTAATTCTTGTTGTACCATTTCAAGATTAAAGTACAAACATTTATAATCAGTTGATAAATCCTCTAACAGGTTTAAAGCAAGTCCTGATTTACCGCCACCAGTAACTCCTGCAACGACTACAAAATCATTCTCTTTCAGCTTCATCAATCCCCCTAGATGTCTGAATCTATGAAAAAATATGTTTTTCTTATCGTCTTTGCAAGCTTCTATCAGATCATCCGCTGTGATTCTGCTTGTTTCCTCAGTGTGCAAGTCTATGATTTTACGATATTCACTATCGTATTCGTTTAATGTAATTGCATTTGCTCGTAGATCATCGGATAGCTGCTTAATACGTCGCTCCTTGTATCTGTCAATCACTACTTGCTGTATTCGTTTGAAGCGGTTTGTGTCTTTGCTGAAGCCTGTTTCAGTGCAGTTCATATACAAATCGAGGTTGAAGTCTTTACACCTCGTTAAATCAGCCGTTAAAAGCGTTTTGGATTTTCTGTAGCATTGATTCATAGCTGCGTATATTTCTGCATAACCTTTTGTGAAGTATTCAGATTTTAATACGCTATGTTGGAATAATTCAGGATACAAAGACAATGTACCGATACATTCTGCTTGTATATCAGCCTGCTTGTTCATATCTTTTTCTCCAATCTACGCATACAAGATCACTAATTGCAGGAGGTGTATTGTTGCTCATGATCCAGTCTGTTAATTTGCTGTGTACTTTGCTGTAATCTTGACTACGCATAACTTCATACCACGCTTTAAATACTATCTGCTTGTTTCTACCCATGAGAAAGTTTTTATATGATCCTTCGATAGTTGTTAGTAATACTTGCGTTTCGTTCTCTGTCATTGTGCATACCTCCGTTTAAAACCAACCGTTATTTTTGTTTAGGCTATTTTGCTTGTTTGGGTCTATGGTATAATCATCGTTCCAACACTCGTTATTAAACCAAGTAGAACCATGCTTAACGTATTGCATATCAAGTCCTTTTTCTTGGATATACTGTGTATATGCTTCTATGCCTTTTTCTACTTGTTCATAAGTTACTGGATTCTTGATTCTTTTTCTAGCTTTGATATATGACTTCATAGCTTTGCTTTTACTTTTCTTGTTTGGATATGATTCCCATAACTTTTCAAATTCATTTTTTAAATTGCTATCTTTTAGTTCATTATTTTTAGAATCATTCTTAGACACTCGCGCATCTTGATGCGCATATGTTTTTATATATTCTTTATCTCTATTCTCTATTCTCTGGTGTACATTTGTACACCCGTACATTTGTACGTTATCTTGGTGTACATTTGTACAAGGTTTTGTGTACATTTGTACACTATATTTTTCGTTCTTTTTATGCAAATTTTTGTCATTAGATGACTTGCTGTTTTTTTCCTTATCAAGTCTTTTTCTATATGCTTTAACTCTATCTGCTTCACTGCTTGATTGACCTATGTATTGCTGTATGTTCAGCATATAAATTGCGCCACTATCAAGAATTTCAATTAATCCAAGCTTTTGCAAGACATTTAAAGCCTGTTCAACTGTGCTTATTTCATGTCTTGTTATTGATGCGATGATTTTAGCATCATATGGTATACAGTTATTAAACATTAAGCGTCCATCATCTTTTAAACTACGTAGATAAAGCTTTAAAAGAATATTACTGTATAAAAAACCATTTTCCATTGATTCGAGAGCTGCAATCTCGTTTGAATCAAAGTAATCCTCTTTCAATCGCATATAATAGTATTTTTTACTATCAGCCATTATTTGCCTCCTTTTCATAATCAAGTACGACCGCATAGCTTTTTATCAAGTAATACGGTCGTATCGTAATACTGTTAAGCCATAATAAAAACGCACTCGCAATATGCTTAACAGTTCGCATTAACAATGTTATAGCTTTCAATAGCCTTTACTTTACAGCTGATGTCATAGCCTTTGTAATCACGCTGAAATCGCCTGATTTCCTCTTGTGAGAACATATAGCCTCTACCTGTTTTAGTGGCTTGGATAATGCCTATTTCACGCCACATTGTAACTGTATTTCGATGCACACCTGTAATTTCTGCCACTTCCTCAAGCGTGAGCATCTTTAAATCACTCATTATTACTCACCCTCTCTTTCTTTCACGATTTCGTCGATGATACCTTTAATACGTTCTTTTTCATCTGTCGGTAGCTCATACCGTAATTTTCTAGTCATGGTCATTTCGCATATGCCCAGCTTATCTGCGATTTCCCATAACTTTACTGCCTTGCTCTTTGCGTAATCTCTTAAATCCTTATTTTTCATTTTTTCATCACTCCTTTAATTTTGTTGTTGCTTCTGTTGGAAAAATAAGCTATAATTTCATTGTGGATATGTTGGTTGTGTTTTCCACATTAAATATGATAGCATGAAATTTTGATAATCTTAGAAAATTCATGTTTTGTGTATTTAATGCGGATTTATTATTTGAGATTTCCACAATAAAGGAGTGCTATGTATGAGTGATTGTAAATTAACATTAGGGGAAAGAATAGCAGATACATTATTAAAACAAGGCAAAACACAGACTGATTTATGTAATGAAATAGGAATGAAGACATCTACTTTAAATGCAATCATTACGGGTGAAAGAAAAAATCCCCGTATTGAAACTATCATACCTATTGCAAAGGGATTGAATACTTCACTTGATTATTTACTTGGTTTAAGTGATATATCATCTTTAGACGTAGAATTGAGAGATATAAGCCTTAAGACAAGGCTTTCTCCATCTGTTGTAAATAGATTAACTGAGTTTCATTTAGGTAATGACAGAATCCTTGCATTAAATGACATTTTGGAATCGGACTATGCTGGAGAGTTTCTAACATCATGTAAAGAATATCTTTATTACTTCCCTAATGAAAAATCTCACTATGTTGTTTCTGCCGATGAATTTCTTCCACCATGGGAAGCAAAACTTGATGATTGTAAGTATTCATTTATTTCAAGTGATAGTTATGAAAAAATAATGCTGGATAGTGTAATGTCAAAATTAAAAAAAATCAAAGATAATAGCGAGGAAAAGTATAACTATAACAAAAAGGAATTAGACATATTAAAAAAACAGTTAGATGAGCATGACTATTTTTCAAAAAAAATACCAAGCAAAATTTTTGATGCAGGAAAAGAGTTCGGCAATGAAGCAATGGCTAAAGCATATAAAAAATTTGCTCTTACTGTTAAAGAAAATTCAAGCATTAATATTAGGCTTCTCGAAGAAAAAATAAATGATTTAGAGGCTGAAATCAAAAAATATGAACGAAACCATAACATTAGATAATTTTTAACAAATTAAAAGCACCCCTACGGCTAATAGAGGTGCAAGGTGCAAACTTTAAGCATATTGCGAGTACGTTTTTTGTTTGCACTCCTATTATAGCATATATACAGCGTGTAATACAAACAAACTATAAAGGAGGAAAAGTATATGAGTATTAGAAAAAGAGCCAGTAAGAAAGCTAAGAGCGGGCATGTGTACGAGGTTTTCATCACATACAAAGAAAACGGAATCACACAGCACTACTCTAAACGTGGCTTTACAACCAAGAAGGAGGCTGAGGAACACGAAATATTAATGAAAGCCGAAATCCAAAGCAGCGGTAAATTACGAAAGGAAAGCAAAAAGACTTTTGATGAAGTATATAATGAGTTTTTGCAAATAGGCTGTGATAAATATCAATATAATACGATCCGCAATACTATTAACATGTATCTGCAAAAAGCAATAGGACACTATCAGATTGCGGCGCTCGATTATCCATTATTACAAAAATACTTTAATTCTATTGCTGACGGCGGTATAGCTAAGAATAAAAATATAAAAAAGGCGATCAATAGAGTATTAAACTACGCTATTACTGTCGGTTATATAAGTAGCAATCCCGTAAGTCTTGTTACCGTAAAGGGTATCGAAATGGCGAATAATAAAGAAAAGGTTATATCACTAGAGGACTTCTCAAGAATAATTTCAGAATTAGAAGCAAAAGGGGATTACAAGCATAAATGTTATGCTGTTGCCCTACAAATTGGTTTGTATACAGGATTAAGAGTTAGCGAGGTTTTAGCGCTAGATAAGGCAGATATTGATTTTCTTAATAATATGATATACGTAAATAAGAAGCTAAATTATCAAGGTCTGACAAAAAAAGAATTTTACGTAACCCATGAAATGAAATCTAAAAGTTCCAACGCCTACATACCACTTGCCGATCCATTAAAAGATGTCTTGATGAAATGGTTTGAAACTAATCCATATGAAAAAGCTATCTGTGATATTGATGGTTACTATCTTAATCCGAATGTATTTGGTACAGATGTCAGAATAATAACAAGGAAACTAGGTATTTACTTCCACTATCATATGTTAAGGCATACCTTTGCTACTATGTTAGTTACTAACAAGGTTGATATTAAAGTAACGCAAGAGTTAATGCGACATAGCAGCTTTAATACGACAATACATTATATACTCATATAAATGACGAGAAAAAAAGAACCGCTTTAAATGGCGTGTTCAATTCATCGTGTGTTAAAAATGTGTTGAGTTTAGAGAGAGTGTCTCAAATTTTGTGTAAACCGTAAATATCAGGAAGAAGCGGAAGTAGT